>JAWLCQ010000097.1:0-16876 GCA_041687095.1 Phycisphaerae bacterium
TGCCACCCTCAAGCGGCGTTGTTTGCCGCTTGGGGGTGCTTCGGTCTGGCAGGCTCAACACCCCCAAGCCGCAAACAGCATGCGGCTTGAGGGTGGCACCCTGTTTGAACGGTCCCGTGAACGGTTACCGAGTTTCGATTGCGGGCAGCGCGCCGCCCCAAGCGCGTGCGTTGCCCTGGCGCGTGCGTTGCCCCCGGCGCGTGCGTTGGGGGTCTCCTGACCCCCAACGTCCCGGAACGAGCGGAACGTCTCCGCGGCAGCGTTATGGCGGCGCTTCGATCGCGGCGGCCGCCGCCGCGAAGGGGGCGCTCCAACGGCGCTGCCGCGGTGGCGTCCCTCGCCCCTCCCGGACGCCGGGGGTCAGGAGACCCCCGTCGCAGGCGCGTGGGGCGGGTCAGGAGATCCCCGACGCAGGCCTCTGAGCTCGCCGGGCAGGAGGTCCGCGTCGCAGGCGAATAAGCGGGGCAGGCAGTTGAGACAGTACGCCCCGCCCCGTCATGGCAGAGCGTAGACGGTGATCAAAGGCCAGCGGGGACCCTGCTCCTCCGTGGGCCGCGCCGCGGGTGTCGCGCCGTCGCCGGCGGGCGGGGGGGTGGCAGCATCCTGCCCCGCCAGCGGGGTGGCGGGCTGGGTGGCGGACACATCCTGCCCCGCCGGTTGCGTTGCGGGCGGGGGGGGGTAGATCTCGCGGACCACCTGCATCCCCGCCTCGCGGAGGCGGCGGAGGACGGGCAGATCGGGCGCGGAGGCGCCTTCGAGGCGGCGGACCAGCAGTTCGCGAGACAGCTCCGCCGGGAAGCCGTACGTCATCGCCAGCCGCCCGATCTCCGGCCAGACGACCCACAGGTGCGTGATGCCCATGGCCTTGAGGCGCTGGGCCGTCTGCTCCCCGCTGAGGCCCTCGCGGGCAAGCTGGGCGAGCGGATGGGCGTCGAAGGCCGTCGCGTAGACGGTATTCTCGGGGAAGTAGAACGCCTGCGCATCCCCCACCAGCAGCAGGCGGGAGTTGGCGGGGAGTTGGGCGGCGTGGTGGTACGGGAGGAACTCGACCTGCTCGGCCATCAGCCTTCCGGGAAGCGGGGGAATCTTCGTGCCCCGGGTGTCCTCCATGAACAGCCTGTACGTGACCAGGCAGTTCACCAGGACCGCCGCCACGAAGAGAACGACGGCGGGGGCGCGGCCCCAGGGGCCGTGCGGGGGGAGGGTGGCGTGGCGGCGGAAGGGGTTGGCCTGGAGGTGCGAGAGGCGGGACAGCACCCACCCGCCCATCAGGGCCAGGGGGACGATGGCGGGGACGAGGAAGCGTTGGGGCATCTCGTGCGTGGCGAAGACCCACACCAGCAGTTGCACGATCAGCACCCCGACGAGGGCCCGGTCCCAGGGCTCGGCGCGAGCGCCCGCGAGGAGCATGGCGAGGGCGATAACGAAGAAGAACAACGCCATCTGCCCGTACATCTCCGAGCCCGGAAAGAGAAACTTGGTGTAGAACTGCACCAGCCGCGAGGCACCCCGGGGGGGCGGTTCGTAGCCCGGGGGCTCGGGGACGGGCGGGAGCGACGCGGGCCCATGCCCCGCCACCCACCGCTGCTGCGACTCCGCGTCCCAGTGGCCCGCCCCCAGCACGTGCGTCGCCAGCGGGAACACCGGATTGCCCGTGTACGCCGCGTTGCGGATCAGCCAGGGCGAGAACAGCGCCAGCGTCAGCCCCCCCGCCACCGCCACGTGCGCCAGGCCCCGCCCCTTGCGGCGCACGGCCGCGACGAGCATCACCAGCAGGACCGGGGCCACGACGAAGCCCACGGAGAGGTACTTCACCGAGCACGCCGCCCCGAGCATCGCCCCCACGATCGCCGCCGACCGCCACGAGGCGTCCCGCAGCCACTCGCGCAGCCAGAGCAGGCCCAGCGTGAGGTAGCAGACCTCCGACAGTTCGACCATGCCCAACCAGCTCAGGTAGATCGCGAAGGGCGCGGTGGCGAGGAGGAGCGCGGCGAAGCGGCCGCGGCGGGAGTCGTCAGAGCGCAGGGCGTAGAACACGCCCGCCGCCGCCAGCACCCCGTACGCCCCGTGCAGGAGCTTGGCGAGGTACATGCCCTCGTACGCTCCCCCGCGGAGGACCATCGCCAGCAGGAACAGCATGTGCTGACCCAGCGGGTAGTAGCTGTAGACGTTGTGCTGCAGCTCGCCGATGCGCCCGTTGACGAGGAACTCGCGCGGGACCTGGAGGTGGTACTCGAGGACGTCGTAGGCGTCGCCCGGGATCAGCCCCACAGTGCCAGGGGGGCGGAGCGCTCCACTGAGCCACAGCCCCACCGCCACCGCCGCCAGCACCCACACGAGGGCGCCCGGGCCAACGCGCTGCGGCAGCGCCCACCCGCGAAGGCGGTCCCGCGTCGCCCATCCCGCCAGCACCACCCCCAGGCCGATCACCGGCCACCATACCCAGACGATCAGCGACCCGGGCGCCAGCGTGCCCACCACCAGCACCGCCGTCGAGAGCAGCCAGAGCCCCACGGCCACGCTGGTCACGGCATGCAGGCCGCCCGCGGCGCTCCGCGGGCGCAGCCGCTCCAGCGCCCAGTGCCCATACCCCCCCGCCGCCGCCAGCACCGCCAGCAGGATCCCCCCCTCCGTCACCGCCGTCAGCAGCGCCAGCCACCACACGGGCCCGGCCGCGTTCACCAGCACCAGCCCCAGCGCCAGCACGCACAGGCCGATCACGGCGAGCGGGGACAGGGTCGAGTCCTGTGCGGGACTCGATATTTTGGAATTTTGATTTTCGACTTTCGATTGCTTGGACATCTCGAGTCCTGCGTGCTATCGGGCGCTGCCCGGTTTACCAAGGTTCTGTCGCGCGGTGATTTGGGACTGGGCCAGGATTGCGGTGATCTCGTTTGCTTCCTGCAGCCACGGTTGGACTTCTCCGATGGGGAAAAGCCTCGCCTCAAGGATCAACTCCAGCCAATACCCGCTTTCGTCTGCTTCCTCCAGCGCCACGCCGATCTTCGCGATGAACTCCGCCTTCGACCGACCGCGACAGGCGCTGCGGTAGTTCGCCCCCACCGAGGTACCCGACGCCACGAGCTGGTGCCCAATCACCCTCGCTTCCGGAGTCCGCGGAAGCTTCTGCACCAAGGCGATGATCCCAAGAGCGAACCGCTTCAGCCGCTTCTTCATCTCGTCTTCGGTCATCCCCGTCTCCTTTGCACGGTTGCCCGGTATCGCTCCGTACCCACGCCCGCCGCCCCGCCAAGCAGCCTCTCCCAATCCCGACTCTGAACACCCACACGGCTGCCGTCCCCAGGAGCGCTTGATCCCCAACCTCCGCCTCCCGCCCCCCCAATCGAAATTCAGAATTCGAAATTCGAAAATGCCGACTTAGGCTCCGCCCGAGTCGGCGAACTGCGTGCGGTACAGGTGCTCGTAGAGTTTGCACCGCCCCAGCAGTTCCTGGTGGGACCCGCAGTCGATCACCCGTCCGCCGTCCATGACGGCGATGCGGTCGGCGGCGATGACGGTGGCGAAGCGGTGGGCGATGGTGAAGGTGGTGCGGCCCTGGACGAACTCCTGCAGCGCCTGGTGGATCTTGCGCTCGGACTCCGAATCGACCTGGGACATGGCCTCGTCGAAGATGAGGATCTCGGGGTCGCGGAGGATGGCGCGGGCGATGCAGATCCGCTGGCGCTGCCCCCCGGAGAGCGTCGTCCCGTGCTCGCCCACCATCGTGTCGTACCCGTGGGGGAACTTGTCGGGGTCGGAGACGAACTCATCCACGAACGCCCGGCGGGCGGCGGAGAGGATGTCGGCGTCGGTGGCGTCGCGGCGGCCGTAGGCGATGTTCTCGCGGATCGTCGCGTGGAACAGGACGCTGTCCTGCGTGACGAGCCCGATCTGGCGGCGGAGGGAGCGGAGGGAGTGCCTCGCCGCGTCATGGCCGTCCACGAGGATCGTGCCCTCGGTCGGTTCCAGCAGGCGGGGGAGGAGGGAGACGAACGTGGTCTTCCCGCAGCCGTTGGGCCCGACGATGGCGACGTGCTCGCCATGCCGCACCGCCAGGTCGATCCCGCGGAGGGTGTCCTCCCCGGCGCGGGGGTAGCGGAAGCGGAGGTTCTTGAACTCGATGCTCTCGCGGTGGCGCGGCAGGCGGGGCGCCCCGGGGGCGAACGTCTCGCGCGGGAGGTCGAGCAGCTCGAAGATGCGGGCGGCGGCGGCGTCGGAACGCTGGAACTTCGTCGCCACCTTCGCGAGCTTGCGGACCGGATCGAACATCGCCGCCAGACACCCCATGAGTGCAATGAAGCGATCGGTGTCCATCCCGTGCAGGTGATTGAACACCCAGTAGCCGGCGACGGCGACGGCGCCCATGGCGGCCGTGATGCCCAACGCCTCCACCGCCGGGGCCGTCGCCGCGTCGATCCTCGCCATCCGCCGCTGCTGCTTGAGCAACTGCCGCGAGACGTCAAAGAACCGCCGCCGCTCCTGCCCCTCCATCGTGTAGCTCTTCACCACCCGGATGCCGTTAAGCGTCTCCTCCAGCACCCCGAGCATCTCCGACTGCGACTCCAGCGCCCGCTTCGACGCCCGCTTCATCACCTTGCCCAGCCGCCGGATCACCAGGAACGCCGGGGGGCCCGCCACCATCGCCAGCAGCGTCAGCTCCCAGGAGAAGATCATCGCCATCACGATCGACGCGACCATCTTGGCGGGCTCGACCAACGTCTTGCCCAGCAGCGTCGTCTGCCCCCCCGCCAGTTCGGGCGCGTCCTGCACGAAGCGGCTCATCGTGTCGCTGACTTCGGAGAAGAACGGGGTGGGCATGCGGAGCACGCGGGAGTACAGGTCGCACCGCAGGTCGCGGATGCCCCGCCACACGCTCGTCTCGACCAGGTACTCCTGGATGAAGCGGAACAGGTCCCGCACCAGCGTCAGCACCACCCCCAGCCCCAGCAGCCACAGGAGCATCGGGAAGCGCCCCGCGCGCGTCTCGGGCTCCGCGAACCGCGTCGCGATCCAGCCCAGCACGCGGCCCTGGGGACCGACATCCCCCAGCGTGACCTCGACGGTGCGCGGGGAGGTGTCCTGGGGCCCGATCACCCACAGCCGCACCACGCCCCCCGTCTGCCCCAACGCCACCTGCCGCGCCAACGCCCGCGCGGGCACGTAGGGCTCATCCCCGAGCCCGACGAGCCACTCCTGCGCCCGCACGCCCGCCAACGCGGCCGGGGCGCCATCGCCCTCGACCTCCACGACGTCCAGCACCCCCGCCGAGTACTGCGCCCCCCCATACACGTCCCGCCGCACGATCTGGATCCCGAGGCGGTCCTCGAGCATCGTGTTCCACGCCCACCCGTGGAGGCCCTCATCGGAGAGGAGGATCTTGGTCCCGGGCAGGATCGCGCCCAGCCCGCCCGCCCACAGCACGGCGATCAGCACCACGCACACCAGCGCCACGCCCAACTGCAGCCTGTACGGCCAGAGGTATCGCAAGGAGCGGAAGAAGCTCTTCATTCTCGGAGGGTTCCTTTGCGTATAAACCGTCGTTTATAGGCTTTAGGCCCCCCCGGGGTCAATGCCGGCGCACGCGGAGGGAGCCATCGCATCTCCATGGCACGGGCGTCTCGCCCGTGTGTCGCAGGGGCGCGAGCGCCCCTGCGGAGAGGCGAGAAGGGCCTCGCGTCGAGCCCAGCCACCCCCAGCCCATGGGGGCCTCTCCGGCGAACACCACGGGCTTTCCTGCCCGCGGGACCCATGGGCGAGACGCCCATGCCACGGCGATTCTGAGATGCGACGGCCCCGCGTGCAGATCCCCGTTCCCGTCCCTTCGCTCCCGCGGTATGATTTATTGACGAAGGAACCCGCAATGTCCCCCAACCTGCCGGACATCCTTTCGGAACTGAAGCAGCGCCTGGAGCGGCTCTACGAGGCCCGCCTCGTGCGAGTGCTGCTCTACGGGTCTCACGCCCGCGGAAACGCCACCCCCGAATCCGACATCGATGTCCTCGTGGTCCTCGCGGGCGAGACCGACGTCTGCGCAGAGATCGCCAGAACGCTGGATGACGTGGCCGAGCTGTCCCTGCGGCATGACGTGGTGATCAGCTGCATGTTCACGTCGCGGGACGAGTACGAGCACGGCGGCATGCCCCTGATCCGCAACGTCCGCCGCGAGGCCGTGCCGGTATGACCGCCGACCAAGAGCAGATCCGCAACGCTCGGCAGTTTCTTGAGGCGGTAGTACAGGTCCTGGGCGGCCAGTAAAGTGCCCCCTACTCCACTTTCCCCGCCGCCTTGTGCAGCCACTCCTCGAGGGCGGTGTAACCGTCGTTGTCGCTGTCGGAGTCGGGGGCGCGGGGGAGGTCGCATTTGCGGCGGGTGGGCTTGGGCTTGGGGTAGCCCCCGACCTCGTCCTGCGAGTC
This sequence comes from Phycisphaerae bacterium, assembly GCA_041687095.1. Taxonomy (GTDB): domain Bacteria; phylum Planctomycetota; class Phycisphaerae; order SM23-33; family SM23-33; genus JAWLCQ01. Next base: position 6,414 of record JAWLCQ010000097.1, read on the forward strand.
GATGATCCGCCCCTCGCCCTTGCGGGCGGACTCGACGATCCGTGCGTCCACCGCATCCCGATGGGCGGGGCGGGAACCGACGTGCTTGAGGAGGTACGCGGGCACCTCGCTCGCCGCCCGCACCGTCAGGTGCTCGGGCCACTCCGGGGCCTCCTTCACCTCCCGCGGCCGCTGGGACCACTTGCCCACCTCGCCCGCTCCCCCACGCGTCACGATGAGCCGCTCGCGGTTCTGCCCGTCACGGGCGAGGTTGTCCTTCAGGTACACCGACGCCCGCCCCATCACCGCCACCAGCCCCAGCCCGTCCGGGGTGTCCGCCCCGGCGAGGAAGACGTTGCCGACGATGGAGACCTTCGGCTCCTGCCCCTGAAAGTTGCTGATGTGCACGCCCAGTTCCCCGGGGTTGTAGATCAGGCAGTTGGCCACCACCCCGCTCGTGCCGCTCTTGAAGTACGGGTTGCGGCGGAAGTTGTGGGCGAACAGGCAGCCGACGAACGACACCCGCTTGGCCCCGTCCATCACCAGCGAGCCCTTGGAGTGCTCCCCCTTGCCGTGCTTCGAGTGCGAGAGGCCCTCGGCGATGATGCAGTGGGAGTAGGTGACGTCGCGCGGGGGGCTCTTGCCGGAAACGCTGGCGTTCTCGTCGATCGCCCAGGTGAACGAGCAGTGGTCCACCACCACGTCGTGCACCTCCGTCCCCTCCGGCCCTCCGATGCTGATGGCGTCGGGCTCCCAGCGTGCAGCGCCCTCCGGGGCGCCGTCGCCCGGGCGGACCGCGAGGTGCTGGATGAGCACGTCGTGCGTCTGCACCCGCAGCGACCCGCGGAGGATCGTGATGCCCGGATGGGGCGCGGTCTGGCCCGCAACGGTGACGAAGGGCTCGGTGACCACGAGCGAGCGCCCGGCGAGATCGATGACCCCTCCGACCTCGAAGACGATGGTGCGCCGGCCCGGCGCGCGGAGGGCGGCGTCGAGGGACCCGGGGCCGGTGGCGTCGAGGGTGGTGACGCGGATGACCTGCCCGCCCCGCCCGGCGGGGGTGGCGGCGCCAAAGCCCTGGGCGCCCGGGAAGACGGGCAAGGAGGGCTTGGCGGGAGCGTCCTGGGCCCAGGCGGCCCCACCCGTCAGCAGCACCACCAGCGCCCAGAGGCCCAGCGCGCAGCGCCGGCCGCCCGCCCTGGCGCGGCGACCCGTCGCGGCCGGGCCGTTCACGATGCACTCCTGTGCTTCCTCCGCCCCAATACTACAAAAATGTACTTCTGTGTCCATTAAGGCACACTCCTGTCTCTTTTTCCGGATCCCAGACAAAGGAGGCCGTGCGGCTAAGTTCTGCTCTTCCAGCAACCTGCGAACCATCTCAGGCTTTGGCACGGTTCCTGCTTTAACACGAGTGCGTCGGAACGGTTCCGGCGCAAGCGGGATGTGGAACCGGCAATCGCGCAGGTGAGGCGGCGTTGGCCGCGGCCCGCCCAGCGGCGGAATACCGGTGCGGCAGCCCGCTACCCAAGAAGCCCTTCTGCTCGCTCTGCCAGAAGGTGCGTGGAGTGTCCCGGCGGCGGTGCCCGGCCGCCGCCGGGGCCTCCCGCGTCCGCGAGCGAAGGGAATTCGAGACGGAGACAGGCCGTAGCGTCCGGGCCACAGTGACCGGGAGTGCAATGCGATGAACGGAAGATGGACAGCATGTATCGGGGTGTTCCTGGCGGTTCTCGCCCTGGCGGGTCCGCTGCTGGCACAGGACGCCGTTCCCCCGCCGCCGGACGCAGCCGCCGCCGACGCCCCCGCCGATCCGGTCGCCGTCGCCCTCGAATCGCTGCAGGCCAACATCAACATCGTCTGGACGTGCGTGGCGGCGTTCCTGGTCTTCTTCATGCAGGCCGGGTTCGCCATGGTCGAGAGCGGGTTCACCCGCGCCAAGAACGCCGTCAACATCATCATGAAGAACATGATGGACTTCTCCGTCGGATCCATCGCCTTCTTCCTCGTGGGCTTCGGGCTCATGTTCGGGGAGTCCAACGGGCTCTTCGGGACCACCGGGTTCGGAATCTCCAAGGCCCTGGGCGAGCCCGGAAGCTGGCTGTTCACGTTCCTGATCTTCCAGACCGTCTTCGCCGCGACGGCCGCCACGATCGTCTCCGGTGCGATGGCCGAGCGGACGAAGTTCGTCAGCTACCTCGTCTACAGCGGCCTCATCAGCCTGTTCATCTACCCCATCTTCGGGTCGTGGGCGTGGGGCAATCTGCTGGGGACCGACCAGGGGTGGCTGGCGCAGATGGGCTTCGTGGACTTCGCCGGGTCCACCGTCGTGCACTCGATCGGCGGGTGGCTCGCCCTGGCGGGGGCGATCATCCTCGGGGCGCGGATCGGCAAGTACGGGCCCAACGGCAAGCCCCGCGCGATCATGGGCCACAACCTCCCGCTGGCGGCGTTGGGCGTGTTCATCCTGTGGTTCGGGTGGTTCGGGTTCAACCCGGGCAGCACGACGGTAGGCGAGGGCTCCATCGGCCGCGTCGCCGTCACCACCAACCTCGCCGGGGCCGCCGGGGCGATCGTCGCGATGATCACCGCCTGGTGCATCTTCAAGAAGCCTGACGCCTCGATGACCCTCAACGGCGCTTTGGCGGGCCTGGTGGCCATCACCGCCCCCTGCTACACCGTCACGCCCATGGCCGCCATCGTCATCGGCGCCGTCGCGGGCGTCCTGGTGGTCCTCAGCGTCATGTTCATCGACCGCGTGCTGAAGGTGGATGACCCGGTGGGCGCCGTCAGCGTCCACGGGGTGTGCGGGGCGTGGGGCACGCTGTCCTGCGGGCTGTTCAACGCCGAAGCGGTCCTCGGGATGTCCGACGCGAGCACCGGCCTGCTGTACGGGGGCGGGATCGGGCAGTTCGGCGTGCAGGCGGTGGGGGTTCTTGCAGCGTTTGCCTGGGCCTTCGGGCTCGGCCTTATCCTGTTCTTCGCCCTCAAGAAGACCATCGGCCTGCGGGTCACCCCCGAGGAGGAACTCCGCGGTCTGGACGTGGGCGAGCACGGGATGGAGGCCTACAGCGGGTTCCAGGTGTTCACGACCACGTAAGTCAGAGCGAGCACAGAAGGAGACCAAGCCATGAAACTGATCGTTGCCTACATCCAGCCCGAGAAGCTCAGCGACGTCAAGCAAAGCCTCTACGCCGCCGAGGTCTTCAAGATGTCCGTCACCAACGCCCTGGGCTGCGGGCAGCAGAAGGGCTACCACGAGACGTACCGCGGCGTGGACGTGGAGGTGAACCTCCTCAAGAAGGTCCGCCTCGAGATCGCCGTCAACGAGGCCTTCGTCCAGCCCACCATCGATGCCATCATCAAGGGCGCCCGAACGGGCAACATCGGGGACGGAAAGATCTTCGTCCTCGACCTGCCCCGCGTCGTCCGCATCCGCACCGGCGAGGAAGGCAACGACGCCATCGGGTGACACGCGGCGAGGACGGGAACGCCTGAGTCCCGAAAGACCGGAGGCTGACGGATCCTATACGTTTCCGTTAGTTCACACGCGGGTGCCGTGGTTTGCGAAGCGAAGCGGAGCAACCACGCCCAACCCGGGTCGGGCACGAAGTACCTAAGACGCCTATCGCAGAGTCTGCCCTTCGCCAGAGCAGATGGACCCCGGCCCACCGTGGCCGGGGTCCTCTGCGTTGGCGAAGGAAACGGCCCCGGCCGGCCAGTGTTGGTAAGGTCCCGGCCGGAAGATTCCGATTTCCTGGTTGAGCCCGCTATAATCGAAGGCCTAGACCCGCGGCCCCGCGTCGGAGGCGCCTGGACACGTCTCCCCACGGGGCCGCACTTTTTTTTCCCCGCCGCCACTCCCCTTCCCGCCCCCTGCCTCCCCGTCCAGCGCCTCCCCATCCAGCGCCTCCTCATCCAGCGCCCCCCTCCCGCGAGCAATGCCCACGGGACGCTGTCTGTCCCGTGGGACGGCCTCCGCACACAACCGGCCCCCGCTCGCATCACAACCCCCGGTCCTCCCCCGATCCCCCCCCCGATCCGATCCCAGTTCTCTTGATATCCCTTGCATCCCCTGCATCCCTGCTCAATGCTTGGGGCCTGCGGACAGTCTTGTAACGAAGAGAGGATCCCCATGCAGACGCGACGGATTGGCGGAACGGACCTGGGCGTATCGGTGCTGTGCTACGGGCTGGGCGGGTTTGGGACGGCGGTGCGGGACGGGGAGGCGGATCGCCTCTACTCCGCCTTCCGCGCAGCCGGCGGGACGTTCTTCGACACCGCCCACTGCTACGCCTTCTGGATGCCCGACGGCCTGGGCGCCAGCGAGCGGACGCTGGGCGACTGCCTCCGCCGCCACGGGGACCGCGACGACGTTGTCATCGCCACCAAGGGCGGGCACCCCGACGCGGGGGCGGACTACCCCCGCCCCGACCGCTACCTCGCCCCCGAGGTCATCGCCTCCGACATCTCCGACAGCCTCGAGCGCATCGGCACGGACCACCTGGACCTGTTCCTCCTGCATCGCGACGACACGCGCGTCCCCGTCGGGGAGATCGTCCACACGCTCAACGAGGAGGTCACCGGCGGACGCATCCGATATCCCGGAGTCAGCAACTGGTCCACCGCCCGCATCGCGGCCGCCAACGAGTACGCCCAGGCGAACGGGCTCATCCCCCTCGTCATCTCCCAGCCGCAGTTCTCGCTCGCGCATCCCAACGGGGACCCGCCGACGACCGACCCGGCCATGCGGTTCCTGATGCCCGACGACGCCGCCTGGCACGCCCGCAGCCAACTGCCCGTGATGCCCTACAGCTCGACCGCACGGGGCTACTTCGCCACCGACGGCCGATCGGCCGCCAAGGCGTTCGACAACCCCATCACCCGAGGCCGCCTGGACCGCGCCCGCGCCCTCGCCGCCGCCAAGGGCTGCACGACCAACCAGATCGCCCTGGCGTACCTGCTGCACGAAACGTTCCCGATCTTCCCGATCCTGGGCACGTGCAGGCTCGACCACCTCACCGACGCCCTCGGCGCCGGCGACGTCCGCCTCACCCCCGACGAAGTCCGACACCTCCGCGACGGGGATCCGCAATAGCATGGATGCAGGGGATGCAGGAGATGGGACAGGGCAGAACCGGGCGTAACCCCCTCCCCTGGGGCCTAACCCCTCGCCCCTGGGGGAGAGGTGCCGAGCGAAGCGAGGCGGTGAGGGGGCGCCCGGAAGACGAGAACGGTCAGGTGACAACCGTGAGTCAGGACTGGACATGGAGCATTCGCCGATGACATCGCCAACGCACACCTTCCGCCTCGCCCGGATGTCCCCGCTGTACCGCGGGGCCACAATCTTTGCGCTCGCCCTCGCCCTCGCGGTCCCGGCGATCCTCTTCATCGCCCGGTCTCGCACGATGGGCTCCCCCCAGCCCATGCCCGCCTGGATCCCCGGGGCGATCACGGGGCTCCTGTGGGCAGTGCTGCTGGGGTCGTGGGGGCTGATGGTCCCGCGGCGGTTCGAGATCGACGAAACCGAGCTGCGGATCGTCTGCCCGCTCCGCACGCAGCGCATCGCGCGGGCGGACATCACCGCCCCCCGCCCCATCCCGCGCGACGAACTGGGCATGCTCCTCCGCACGGGGGGCGTCGGAGGGTTCTTCGGTTCGTTCGGCTGGCACCGCGGGCTCCGGTTCGGGCCCCTCACGCTCTACATCACCCGCACCGACGGTCTGGTCCTCGTCCCCCGCCGCTCCGCGCGCCCCCTCCTTCTCACCCCCGACCGCCCAGGGGAGTTCGTGCAGGTCCTCCGGGGGAACGCTCCCGAGCGCCAGGGATCCTGAACAGCGCAGGACGCACAGCGCGGGCTGAGCCCGCTCCCAATTTCGATTTCCGATTTGCGATTTCCGATTGGGCTGACGCCCCTGCCACGGTCCCAGTCGAAAGGAACGCCGTTTGAGGACCGGGACACATCCTCGAAAAAGCGAGGATCTTGCGGGTTTGCAGTACAGAGACAGACGCCAAATGGCAAGCCACGGGCAGGCTGCTGCAACACGCCTGCCCGTGGCTTGCCATTTGGCGTCCGTTGGCGGGTGTGTCACGAGCACAGCATTCCTGAGAACTCCCTCCGCATCCGACCTGCATCCTCGCGCCCCGAGCGACACAAAAGTGTCCTTTCCATCCACGCAGGTACATTCTTGTCGCCGCGCCCCTGCCAGGCGCTCGCGCCGTCCCACCCGCAAGCGATGGCCTGCCAGCCAGTTACGAACTTCCCCTCCCGTGGCACGCGGAGTGCTTTGGCGTTTCCCGTCGCCGGCCGTCGCACAGCGGGTCTGGATTCCCGCGGGGCGGCGACGGGCGGGGCAGAGCAGATGGAAAGGATATACACATGAAGCGAGGACGATCCGGGCGATGGAGGATGGCGCCGCCGGCGCTGATCCTGGCGGCGGTGGTGTGCATGGCAGCGCCGGCGGTGGCGCAGGAGGAGCCCGCCGCGGCGGTTGCCGCGGAAGTCTCCGCGGAGGTTTCCGCCGGGGCGATCGGCGTGGACACGATGTGGGTGGTCATCGCGGCCGCCCTGGTGTTCTTCATGCAGGCGGGGTTCGGGCTCGTCGAGGCCGGGTTCATCCGCGCCAAGAACGCCTGCAACATCCTCACCAAGAACTTCATCGACTACTGCTCGGCGTGCCTGATGTTCTTCGTGGTGGGCTTTGCGTTCATGTTCGGGGAGGGCAACGGGTTCATCGGCTGGAGCGGATTCGGGCTGGCGGGCATGACGGGCGTGTTCCCGGGCACGAACGTGCAGATCTGGGCGTTCTGGTTCTTCCAGGCGGCGTTCTGCGGGGCGGCCGCCACCATCGTCGCCGGCGGGATGGCCGAGCGGATGAAGTTCTCCGCCTACCTCATGTACACCGTCGTCATCAGCGGGCTGGTGTACCCCATTGTGGGGCACTGGATCTGGGGCGGGGGGTGGCTCAGCGCGATGGGCTTTGCGGACTTCGCGGGCTCGACCGTGGTGCACGCCACCGGCGGGGTCGCCGCCCTCATCGGAACGATGATGCTGGGCCCGCGGTTGGGGAAGTTCAACGGCAACGGAAAGGCGAAGATCATCCCGGGGCATTCGATCCCGCTGGCCGCCCTGGGCGTGTTCATCCTGTGGATCGGGTGGTTCGGGTTCAACCCCGGGTCCACCCTGGGCGTGGGCGACGGGGCGGGCCTGGCCCTGGTGGCGATGAACACCAACCTCGCGGCGTGCATGGGCGCGGTGTCGGCGATGGTGACGGTGTGGATCCTCTTCGGCAAGCCCGACCTGTCCATGACCATGAACGGGGCGCTCGCGGGCCTGGTGGCCATCACCGCCCCCTGCGCGTTCGTCGAGCCCTGGGCGGCCGTCCTGATCGGCCTGGTCGGGGGCGTGCTGGTGGTCCTGGGCGTGCGGCTGTTGGACATCGTCCACGTGGACGACCCCGTGGGCGCCGTTCCGGTGCACGCGATGAACGGCATCTGGGGTACGCTGGCGGTGGGCCTGTTCGCCACGCCCGCGTTGAAGCTGGACTCGATGTCGGCCGGTCTGTTCTACGGCGGGGGCCTGGGCCAGTTGGGCGTGCAGGCGCTGGGCGTGGGGGCGGTGGCGGCGTTCGTGATGGTGTCGATGGGCCTGGTGTTCTTCGCGATCAAGAGCACGGTGGGCCTGCGGGTCGCGCGGTCGGAGGAACTCCGCGGGCTGGACATCGGGGAGCACGGCATGGAGTCGTACGCCGGGTTCCAGATCTTCGTAACGGAGTAGCCCGTCCCGGCGAGGAAGCCGTTCCCGGGACGGGGTGAACGGGTGCCACCCTCAAGCCGCATGCTGTTTGCGGCTTGGGGGTGTTGCTCGTCACTCCGCAGCACCCCGTGAACGGCCCACCGGCGAGAATGTCGCCAGGGAGCCGCTTTCCCACAAAAGTGTCGCCGCGTCCGGGACACGGCGACACTTTTGTAGTTTTTACTCAGGATGGCCCCCTAGGCCGATCACCGTACAATCCTCGCCACTACAGTGACTTAGCACCTTCTGCGCCCGGTGGCACGGGGTGTGCATCTGGATGGGGGACGGACGTGGAGGTGAGAGCGATCCCCCGCCCCGTCCCGAGGACAACGGCCGGGCCCCTCCGCCGTACCCGACCGGACAACGTGGAAAAGGGACATTCGAAGGAGAATATGGAATGGGCATGACACCGAAGGACTTTTTCGACTACGCCAGGAAGAACAATGCCAAGATGGTGGACCTGAAGTTCACCGATCTGCTGGGCACGTGGCAGCACTGCTCGTACCCGCTGGCGGCCTGGGACGAGGACACGTTCGTGAACGGCATCGGGTTCGACGGGTCGTCGATCCGCGGCTGGCAGGGCATTCACCAGTCGGACATGCTGGCGATCCCCGACGCGAGCACGGGGTGCATCGACCCCTTCTTCGCCAAGCCCACCGTGAGCGTCATCGCCAACGTGGTGGACCCGATCACGAAGGAGGAGTACTCGCGGGACCCGCGGCACATCGCCCGCAAGGCCGTCGAGTACCTCAAGGGCACCGGCATCGCCGACACGTGCTTCATCGGCCCCGAGCCTGAGTTCTTCATCTTCGACGAGGTCCGTTTCGAGCAGAACGAGCACACGGGCTTCTACCAGATCGACTCGGTCGAGGGCGCGTGGAACAGCGCCCGCTTCGAGGAGCCCAACCTGGGCTACAAGCCCTCGTTCAAGGGCGGGTACTTCCCCGTGAGCCCCACCGACACCTACCACGACCTCCGCGCCGAGATGGTCGAGGAGATGCAGAAGGTCGGGATCTTCGTCGAGGCGCACCACCACGAGGTCGCCACGGCCGGGCAGAGCGAGATCGACATGAAGTTCTCGCCGCTCGTCGAGATGGCCGACCAGTTCATGTGGTTCAAGTACATCATCCGCAACGTCGCCAAGCGGCACGGGAAGAGCGCGACGTTCATGCCCAAGCCCATCTTCGGCGATAACGGATCGGGCATGCACTCGCACTTCTCGCTGTGGAAGGACGGCAAGACGCTGTTCGCGGGCGACAAGTACGCCGGGCTCAGCGAACTCGCCCTGTACTGCATCGGGGGGATCCTCAAGCACGCCCCCGCCATCCTCGCCTTCGCCGCCCCGACCATGAACAGCTACCGCCGCCTCGTCCCCGGGTTCGAGGCCCCGGTGAACCTGGTGATGTCGGCCCGCAACCGCTCGGCCGCCGTCCGCATCCCGATGTACTCCCCCAGCCCCAAGGCCAAGCGCCTCGAGTTCCGCTGCCCCGACCCGTCCGCCAACGGGTACATCGCCTGGTCGGCGATGCTGATGGCGGCGTTGGATGGCGTCCAGAACAAGATCGATCCGGGCAAGGCCCTCGACCGCGACATCTACGAGATGAGCAAGGATGAACTCGCCGCCTACCCCAAGACCCCGGGCAGCCTCGAGGAGTCGCTGGCGGCGTTGGCGGGGGACCACGAGTTCCTCACCCGCGGGGGCGTGTTCACCCAGGACGTCGTCGACACCTGGATCCGTTGGAAGGAAGAGAAGGAACTGCAGGAGATGCGGTTGCGTCCGCACCCCTACGAGTTCCACCTCTACTACGACAGCTAGGTCACCCCGCACGATCTCCGCGAGCAGCGCGGAGGCCGCGACGGTCCGGGCGGCTCGCCCCCCCGGTCCCCGCGGCCTCCGCGGGCTCGGCGGAGAGATGATACGCGTTCCACTTGGTTCGCGGGCGGGTGCCGTTTGGTTCGCGGACGGGTGCCGTGGTTTGCGGAGCGAAGCGGAGCAACCACGTCAGACCGACGCTGCCCGAGAATTGCCTGGGATGCGTATGAGTCGCTGACACGATCTTTCACGCGTTTCGAGGATTCGCGATGTGGCCCATGGGCTCGCTGCCTTGGGCCGCTGGGAACGTCCCGGTCCCGGCGGCCCGGACGGCGTGGGGCCGTGTCGGGAGTTCCTTTTCCCCGCCGGCCGCGAGATGAGTTCCCGCTCACCTCCGGCCGGTGCTTTTTTGCGCGGAGAGCTATCAGCTATCAGCTATCAGCTATCAGCTTTCAGCTTTCAGCGATCAGATATCGGCTATCGGCGATCAGGTGAGCGGGGATGAACGCAGATGAACGCGGATGCGGAGAGAGCGGGGATGCAGGGGATGAGAGAGGGATGGAGGAGAGGAACCGGGGAACCAGGAACCGGGAACCAGGAACCGGGAACCAGGAACCAGGAAAAGGGGACTGGCTCCGGAGCGGCACGTTGTTCGCCGCGCAGGTGCCTGTCCCCTTTTCCGAAGCGCAGGCAAGCCGGGAACCGGGCATAACCCCTCTCCCCGCGGGGAGAGGTGCCCCGCGCAGCGGGGCGGTGAGGGGGCGCCCGGAAGACGAGAACGGTCAGGAAGCAAGGAACGTGGGAACCGGGAACCAGAAATCGGGACCCGGTAGGGGTTCCGGGTCGTCCCACGGGACAGACAGCGTCCCGTGGGCATTTGCC
>JAWLCQ010000098.1:0-16821 GCA_041687095.1 Phycisphaerae bacterium
CGCCCGAACCGGGCACCCTGGCGCTGCTGGGCCTGGGCGGCCTGGCCGTCCTCGCCCGCCGCCGCCGCCGCTAACCCGGCCCGCCGCGGACGCGAAGAATCTCAGAGATCGATACGGAAAGCAGACGGGCGGGTCCCACCGCGGACCCGCCCGTCGTGCATTGAAGCGGTTTTGGCAAATCCCGGCAAAAGGGATTGCAGGCTGGGAAGCGTTGGGTATAATACGAGGCTCTTCGGGCCGCCCGACCTCGGGGTCCCGCAGTGAGCTTCCAGGAGATTGAACCGTGGCCAATACGGAATCCGCAAAGAAACGAATTCGGCAGAACGTCAAGGAGCGGGCCCGCAACCGCTGGCGCAAGTCCCAGGTCAAGGAGGCGATCCGCGCCTTCGACGAGGCCCTGGACGGCGGGGATACGGCCAAGGCCGCCGAGCAGCTCAAGCTGGTGTACAAGCAGCTTGACCGCGTGGCCGCGAAGGGCCCGATCCACCGCAACACCGCGTCGCGCAAGAAGGCCCGCCTCGCCCGCCGCCTCGCCCGCGCCGGGCAGTAGCCCTCGTGGTCGGCCCCCGCCCCGTCGGGGGGGGCTGCATGCACTTATGTGCCCGGGCGACCCATCCGAACTGGACCGGCCCTTTGCCTCTCGGGCCGGGGAGAAACTCTCCGCCGCCCTTGATATCTTCGGCGTCCACCCGGCAGGGTGGGTTTGCGCCGATTTCGGGGCCAACGTCGGCGGGTTCACCGACTGCCTCCTCCGCCGCGGGGCGGAGAGGGTGTATGCGGTCGATACCGGCTATGGCGAACTGGCGTGGGTGCTGCGGAAGCATCCCCGCGTCACCGTTCTGGAGCGAACGAACGCCCTGCACTGCGACCCCCCGGAGCCCGTGGACCTGGTCGTCATCGACGTCGCCTGGACGCCCCAGGTGCGGATCGTCCCGGCCGCCCTGCGGTGGCTGCGCCCGGACGGACGGGGGCAGATCGTCTCGCTGCTCAAACCGCACTACGAACTCGCCAAGCTCTCCGGCCGCAAGCCCCACGCCCCGCTCACCGAGGCGGAGTCGCACGCCGTGTGCCGGACGGTCTGCGAGCGGCTGTACGACGTCGGGGCCCTGGTGCGTGCCGTGAGCCCGTGCGTGATCACGGGCAAGGGCGGCAATCGCGAGTACCTGCTGTGGATCGTTCCGCGGGAGCGCGAGAGGAATGCGGCAAACCCCGCGAGCGAGGTTGACCCTTCGGAGCGGTGTGCATAGAATCTGGACAGTTTGTGCGCGGTCTGCGCCTTGGACACGGTCCGGAGGCATCCCCCCCGGGCGAAGCAAAGGATGGGGCTTCACAGATGAAAGAGATTCGCGTCGCGATCGTCGGGGTGGGGAACTGCTGTTCGTCGCTGGTGCAGGGGATCCACTACTACCGCGAGGTGTTCGCGACCGGGCAGGAGGTGGTGGGCCTGGCGCATCCCGTTCTGGGCGGCTATGCCCCGGAGGACATCCGGATCGTGGCGGCGATCGACATCGATGCGCGGAAGGTGGGCCGCCCGCTGCACGAGGCGCTCTTCGCCCCGCCGAACTGCACGAAGGTGTTCTACGACAACTTCCGGTACGACGACCTGACGGTGTCGATGGGCTGCGTGCTGGACGGGGTGTCGGAGCACATGAAGGACTACGCTGAGAACCGCCGGTTCCTGGTGGCGGATCGGCCGTCGGCGACGCGGGAGGAGATCGTCTCGCTCCTGCGGCGGACGGGGGCGGAGATCCTGGTGAGCTTCCTGCCCGTGGGCTCGCAGCAGGCGACGGAGCTGTACGCCGAGTGCTGCCTGGAGACGGGCGTGTCGCTGGTGAACTGCATCCCGGTGTTCATCGTGTCCGACCCGCGCTGGGCGCAGCGGTTCCGCAAGGCGGGCATCCCGTGCATCGGGGACGACATCAAGGCGCAGGTGGGCGCGACGATCACGCACCGCGTGCTGGCGCGGATGATGCACGACCGCGGGGCGACGATCGACGCGACGTACCAGCTCAACACGGGCGGGAACACGGACTTCCTGAACATGCTCAACCACACCCGCCTGGGGTCCAAGCGGACGAGCAAGACCGAGGCGGTGCAGTCGCAGCTCGACGTGCCGCTCCCGCCCGACCAGGTGCACATCGGTCCGGCGGACTACGTGCCGTGGCAGAAGGACAACAAGGTGTGCTTCCTGCGGCTGGAGGCGCGGGGGTTCGGGGGCGTCCCGCTGAACCTGGAGCTTCGCCTGAGCGTGGAGGACTCCCCGAACAGCGCGGGCGAGAGCATCGACGCCATCCGCTGCTGCAAGCTGGCCCGCGACCGCGGGCTCGCCGGGCCCCTGGAGGCCGTCAGCGCCTTCACCATGAAGCACCCGCCCGTGCAGTTCACCGACGCCGCCGCCCTGCAGATGCTCGAGGAGTTCATCGCGGGGGAGGACCTGGGCACGTTCGCCCCGGCGGAGAAGGCGGCCCCGGCGTCGGCGGAGTAGCGGCGCGCCCATGCTGGGACGCGCCATCGGACACGGGTTCGCCACCGCGCGGGACGTCGTCGCCCGCGGGCTGCTTCGCGCCCACGTCACCCCCAACGTCCTGACGCTGCTGGGGACGGCGTTCACGCTGGGGGTGGGGGTGTGCCTGGCGGTGGGGGCGGGGGCGCACTTCGCCTGGTCGCTGGACCCCCACAGCGCCCGCAACGCCTACCCGCTGCTGGCGTTTGGGCTGCTGATCCTCTCCTGCGCCTGCGACATGCTCGACGGGGCCGTCGCGCGTCTGGGCAACCTCCAGTCCCGCTTCGGGGCGTTCCTCGACAGCACGATGGACCGCTTCAGCGACTTCGCGGTCTTCGGGGGCATCGCGATGTACTACGCCCGGCAGGACCCGGCCAACCTCACGTTCGTCCTGCTGGGCATGCTGGGGTTCTTCAACGCGTTCATGATCTCCTACTCCCGCGCCCGCGCCGAGGACCTCATCCCCGCCTGCCGCGTGGGCTACTGGCAGCGGGGCGAGCGCCTCGCGGCCGTGCTCATCGCCACCGCCGCCGCCAACGTCCCCGCCCTCGTCGTGCAGCAGGCGCTGCTGCCGCTGCTGACGGTCGTGCGGCGGATCGGGTACACCTGGAACGTCCTCGAGGGCCGCCAACCCCTCACCGACCCCCGCCAGGGCAACTGGTGGCTGCGGGTGCGCCTGTGGCGCTACCCGCGGATGACGCCCGCGTACGACTTCGTCACCGCGCTGAACATCGCCTGGCTCCTCTTCGTCCCGGTCCCCGAGACGGACCTGCTGCGGGCGTGGCCGTGGTAGCGGCGCCCGCTACCGGCGGAGTAGTCGGCCCAGGGCCCAGGCGGCGGCGACGAGGAGGGACGAGAGGATGACGATGGCCGCCCCGGTGGGGATGCCCAGGAGCAGCGACGCGAGGAAGCCCCCCAGCCCGCTGAGGGCGCCCAGCAGGGCGGAGAGCGCCAGGGCCTTTCCGCATCCGCGGACGAGTTGGAAGGCGGCGGCGGCGGGGTTGACCATCAGGGCGTAGATCATCAGCCCCCCGACGATCTGGAAGTTGACGGTGAGGACGGCGGCGGCGAGGAGGAGGAAGGCGGTCCAGACGGCGGAGACGTGGACGCCCGCGGCGGCGGCGTGGTGGCGGGAGAAGAGGATCGCCCGCATTTCCTTGAACAGCAGCACGGTGAACAGGATCTGGGCGGCGGCGACGGGGAGCATGAGGGCGAGGTCGGCCCACGAGCACAGCGTCAGCGAGCCCCACAGCAGCCCCAAGGCGTTCGCATCGCTGACCCCGAACCGCCCCGCGAGCCCGATCCCCAGGAACGCCAGGCCCATCGTGAACGAGAACAGCACGCCCATGAGGACGTTGGCGTCGGTGGACAGGCGGTCGGGGTCCAGCGTCCCCAGCAGCATCGCCGCCGCCACCGCCCCCAGCAGCGCCGGGCCCAGCAGCGCCGGGCCCGTCAGGCCCGCCAGCGCCCCGAACACCCCGCCCGCCAGGGCGGCGTGCGAGACGCAGATGCCCAGGAACGGAACGCGCATCCCCACAACGTACGTGCCCAGTGCCCCGGTGGAGCCCCCGGCGACGACGCCGGCGAGCAGGACCGGGGCCCACAGCGCCCACTCGATCGTCATGCCGTCACCTCCTGCTCGCGCACCGGGACGACGCTCAAACGCCCGCCCCCGCGGACGACGCGGAGGTTCGCCCCGTACATCGCCCGCATCCGCTCGGGCGTGAGCACCTCTTCGGGGGCGCCGCGGGCGATGACGTGCCCGCTCTCCAGCAGCACGGCGCGGCGGCAGGCGGCAGGGAGGACCTCAGGCTCGTGGCAGACCAGGAGGGTCGTCACGTGCATCTGCGCATGGACGCGCTCGATGGCCTGCACAACCTCCTCCCGCCACCGCAGGTCGAGGTTCGCCGTCGGCTCGTCGAGGACCAGCAGTTCCGGGCGCTGGGCCATCGCCTTGGCCAGCAGGGCCTTCCGCTGCTCGCCGCCGCTGCAGCTCCCGTAGCGGGCGCGGGCGAGGGCGGCAAGCCCCAAGCGGTCCAACCACTCGTCCACGATCGCCCAGTCCTCGCGCGACAGGGGGCGCAGCAGCCCACGGCGGCCCGTGCGGCCGATGGCAACGACCTCGCGGACCGTCAGGGGCATCTCGCCGGAGGGCGGGAGGGACTGGGGCATGTACCCGATCCGCCGCCGCAGCCGCCCCAGGCCCCTCCAGCCCAGCTCGCGCACGGCGGCCCCCAGCACGTGTACCTCGCCCTCACGCACGGACACGAACCCCAGCAGCGACCGCAGCAGCGTGCTCTTGCCGCTGCCGTTGGGCCCGAGGACCGCGAGCACTTCTCCCGGGTGGACGTCGAGGTCCGGCAGGTCCAGGAGGACCCGCCCGCCCGCGCGAACGCGCAGGTCGCGGACGCGAACGCACTCCGCCCCGCCCGTCATCGCCCGCCCCCGAGGCGTTCGACGTTGCCCTCGACGAGGCGGTCGAATGCGAATTCGTCGTCGGTGGCAGGGAGGTTGTCGAACAGGACCGCCCGGCCCCCCAGCACCTGGGCGAGGCGGCGGGGGACGGTGTTGCCCTGGGGCACGTTTCCGATGACCAGTTGGACGTTCTCCTGTCGGCCCGCGCGGACGAGCCCGTCCAACGCCGCCGGGTCGTCCTCGCGGCCGAACGTGCCCACGACCCGCAGGCCCAGGAACGAGCAGAACGCCTCCTGGTGGGTGCTGGCCAGGACGGGTTGCCCCGCCAGGCCGGCGGCGCGGACGGCGGCGTGGCAGCGTTGGGACAGGTCGAGCAGTCGGGCCTCGATGGCCGCGAGGCGCTCGCCCTGCCGCTGGGGGGTCAGGAGCCCAACGTCGGTGAGGGCCGTGGCGACGTGGCGGGCGGCGGAGAGGTAGCTGGCGGGAACGCACAGGCCTGCGGGAACGGTCACGGGCACGGCGCGAGGGGGGTGTTCCCCGAGGCCCTGGAGCTTCGCGTCGAAGTGCTGCTGGAAGTCGAAGCGGAGGAAGACCCGACAGCGCCGAAGGGCGGCGACCTGTTGCGGGGTGATGTCGAAGTGCCCGGGGCACTGCTGCGGAGAGGACAGGACGAGGATCCTCGCGTCGCTGCCCAGCAGGTCGCGGGCGATGGCGGCGAGGTAGGGATTGGAGACGGCGATCTCCGGGGCGGGGGCGTCGTCCGCGTGTCCGCAACCCCCCGCCGCCAGGGCGACGGGCAAAAGGGCAAGGAACGCCCACCGCGGGCGCTGTTCAGTCGCTGATGAGCATGGTTCCATTCTGCTGCTCCGCGTGGGTGATCACGCCGGTATCGCCTGCGCTGCGGCACCAGAAGCGCTGGGGCAGGGGCCGCCGGCCGGGGATCTGACGCATCTTGTCGCTGTTGGGGTCGGGCCCGTCGGTCCAGACGGCGTAGCGGACGGGCGAGGTGTCGCGGTCGCGGACGTAGCGGCCGAGGTCGTTGCGGCAGTCGGGAAACGCCGCGGGCACCCAGAGGGTGCTGGCGTTCTCGACCAGGACGGTCTCGTTGAGGATCGCCGGGCCCGGGGCGCGGTAGAGGTAGGCGGCCCCCGTGAAGGGGTCCCGCGTTTCGACTATGTCCACCCCTCCCTTCTGCGTCCGGGGCAGGAGGCCCAGGCGGGCCAACTCGACCGGCAATTCGTAGGCGGTCCGGGTGCTGCACGACAGCCGCACCGGGGGGAGGCGGCCGTCGCTGCTCTCGCGGTATACGTGCAGCGCGGTGGTGATGCTCCGCAGGTCGCAGTGGCCCCGCGCGATCCGCGCGATGCTCCGGGCCTGCTGCACCGATGGGACGAGGAGGCTGGCCAGGAGCACGATGATCGTCAGCACGATCAGCAGTTCCACCAGGGTCAGCCCGTCGGCGCCGGGCGCGGGGGCGGGGGCGCGAAGAGGCCGCCCCGCCGCCCCCGCCCCGGCGGATGCGAACCGCCGGCCGGAGGCCGTCGGGGCCGGGGCGCACGTCGAGAATGAACCGCTTGCCTCCATGCGTATCGCGCCTCAGTGCCTGCGGCGGCTCAGCCCCGCCGCACCCAGAACGGTCAGCAGGGCCAGCGTGGCGGGTTCGGGAATCGCGGCCCGCTCCCGCGTCATGCCGTAAAAGGTGCCCAGCAGCGTCAGGTCGTCCAAGTCCACCATGCCGTCAAAGTTGAAGTCGCCGTGCCGCCAGCCCAGCGGGCCGGGCCGGCCGTAGAAGGTGCCCAGCACGGTCAGGTCGTCCAGGTCCACCACGCCATTGTGGTTCAGGTCGCCCGGCAGCGAGGCGAGATGCACGTCCGCGGGGCTCATGACCAGGAGGTTGTAACCTCCCCGCCCGGTGGGATCGGACTGGTTCATGATGCCGACGACGTCAAAGCTCTCCCCGGGGGCGAAGAGTTCCGTCCCGTCAAACGCGGCGTTGAAACCCAAACGCAGGGTGAAAGTCCGCAGGCCGTCGGTAACGGTCAGGACGCCCTTGGCCGCCCACGATTGCGTGGTGGTCGTCCAGACGCGCATCAGCCGCACACGCTCGGACTGATACCGCTCCCCCCCGACGGCCCGGCCGGGGTCGAACAGGAACGCATCCTGCTCGTTCTTGAGGAACTGCAGGGGGATCTCCGTGGCGTGCGGCAGACCGTACCCCTTCACCAGGCGGACGACCTCGAAGTCGTGATTCTCCCCGTCGCCCGGGGACCCGTACCCGTCCCAGTCGTCCTCGCGGTCGAAGTCGCTGTCGTGATACTCGTTGACGTTCATCTTGCCCTGATAGTTCAGCCCGGCGCGGGCGCGGACCTCGACGAGGTCCCCGCCCCGGATGGGATCGGTGACCCCGTCGCCCCCGAGGAGGTTCAGGCGGGCGAGTTCGGCGGCCCATTGGGCGTCGGTGTAGCTGTACATCGGGTCGCCATGCCAGATGTGGTTCCCGTAGTTCTGCCCCATCCAGCACGCCGTTCCGCCGAAATCGCTGAACGCCGCCGCCGGGTCGGGGTCCCAAGGGGTTCCGTCGAGGTCGACGGCCTGGACGAAAAACTCCGCCTCCCCGCCCATCCGCCAGTAGTGCACGTCGGGGTCGTAGGCGGGCGTCGGGTCCAGCCAGTCCTCCGTGTTGTTCAGCACCACCCCGACCAGTCGCACCGGAAAGCCCCCGCCGTAGGCGCTGCCCCCGGTCGAGGTGACGGCCTGGTAGGCGCTGTGGGAGAGGATCGGAACGCTCCCCCAGTCCTGCCCCGCCGCCAAGCCCCCCGTACACAGGATCGCCACTACCGCCACCCGACCAATGATCCCCGCGTTGCGCATCGCCCTGCTCCTTTCCGCGGACGGCTTTGGCGGTACTGGCCGTCCAGGCCCTTGACGCGACGGCCATGCCGCGATATTACGATGCTGGAGAGTGTAACACTGCCGCGCTGTGATGCAAGCGATTTGTCACACGAGTTGGAGATTCGTAATAATGGGTGATGTCGATCCCCGCATGGGCTACTTCGACGGCCTGGCGGCGAACTGGGACCACGAAGGGCCGCCCGCCGAACGCGTTCTCGCTCATCTCGACGCCCACGCCGATCGGCTGGGCTTCGCCCCCGGGCAGAGCGTGCTGGAGGTGGGCTGCGGAACGGGGCGCGTCACCGGATGGTTGGTGCAACGCGTCGGTAGCGGTAGGGTAGTGGCCGTCGACTTCGCCCCGCGCATGATCGAGCAGGCGTCTGCCAAGGGCATCCCCGCGGAGTTCCGCTGCCTCGACGCCTGCAGCGACTCATTCGACGGGGAGCGGTTCGACGCGGTCTTCTGCTTCCACGTCTTCCCGCACTTCCGCGATCCACTCGCCGCGTTGCGGAACCTCGCGGGGGCGATGGCAGGCGACGGGCGCTTGGTCGTGATGCACATGCGCGGATCGGCCCAGATCAACGCGTTCCACGCCTCGCTGAGCGGGCCGGTGCGCGGTGATGCACTGCCCGACCGGGCGGGCTGGGACCACCTGCTTCGCCGCGCCGCCCTGACGGCCGTGACCCTGATCGACCAAGACGACCTGTTCCTCCTGGTGGCGCGCAGGGCCGGGTCCGCCGAGGCCTGATCGGGTCCGCTACTGGGCCCCCGGGTAGGGCGCGTCACCGACCTGCTGCTGCAGGCGGGCCAGTTCGGCCTTGAGGGCGCGCTGCACGTCGGCGTAGGCGGGGTGGCCGTAGACGCTGTGCATCTCGCGGGGGTCCTGGAGCAGGTCGAACAGCTCCCACTCGATGGGGTAGGTCTCCTTGCGGCTGCCGGGCTGCCCCAGCCCGTCGCCGTAGTAGCAGATGAGCTTGTGCGTCCGGGTCCGCACGCCGTAGTGGGCGCGCACCCAGTGGTTGGTGTCGTGCATCCAGTAGCGGTAGTACATCGACTGCTGCCAGCCGTCGGGCGTCTCGCCCCGCCAGACGTCGCGGCAGGAGCGGCCCTGGAAGTCGGCGGGGGCGGTGACACCGGCGTAGTCGAGGAACGTGGGGGCGAAGTCGACGTTGAGGCAGATGTCGTCGCTGGTCGTCCCGGGGGCGATCTCGCGCGGGTAGCGGACGATGAACGGCATGCGGAGCGACTCCTCGTACATGAACCGCTTGTCGTACCACCCGTGGTCGCCCAGGAAGAAGCCCTGATCGGACGTGTAGATCACGATCGTGTCGTCGGTCAGCCCGCGCGCGTCGAGGGAGTCCAGCAGCCGCCCGGTGTTGTCGTCGATGGAGGCGATGACGCGGAGGTACTTCTTGATGTAGCGCTGGTAGGCCCAGGAGCGCAGCTCGTTCTCCTCCATCCAGGTCGGGATGGCGGCGTCGAGGTCGGCGTAGTGGTTGTGCGTGCCCAGGCGCATGGCCGCCTCGGCCGGGGCGGTCGAGCGGTTGGCGTAGTCGTCGTGGAGCGTCTCGGGCTCGGGGATCGTCTCGTTGAGGTACAGGTGGGCGTGCTTCTCGTCGGAGTCCCACTCGCGGTGGGGGGCCTTGTGATGCACCATCAGGCAGAAGGGCTTGTCCTCGTCGCGCGTGTCGAGGAAGTTCAGCGCCATGTCCGTGATCAGGTCCGTCACGTACCCCCGCACGCCGCGCCGCTCGCCCCCGTCGGGGCCGGGGAAGATGAACTCGGGGTTGTGGTACAGCCCCTGCCCGGGCAGGACCGCCCAGTCGCCAAACCCGGTCGGGCAGTGCTGCGGGCCGATCCCCAGGTGCCACTTGCCGTAGACCGCCGTCTGATACCCCGCCTGCTGGAGCAGCTTGGGGTAGGTCGTCAGGCGGTTGTCCATGGGGGTCGCCAGCGTGGTCACCCCGTTGACGTGGTTGTACGTGCCCGCCAGGATCGCCGCCCGCGACGGGGTGCAGATGCTGTTGGTGCAGAAGCAGTTGTCCAGGCGCATGCCGCCGGCGGCGATGCGGTCGAGGTGCGGGGTGCGGTTGATCCGCGACCCGTAGCAGCTCATGGCGTGAGCGGCGTGGTCGTCGGACATGATGAAGAGGATGTTCGGCTGCTTGCGGGGCATGAGCGTTCCACTCCGTGGGTTCGAGGTCAGACCGACAGTCTACCCGCACCGCCGGGCGACGGGAAGCCTCTCTGGAGCACCGGTTCCCCGAACTCGCGGCCGCAGATCGGCCCCGCCTTGGCCTGCAGATGCCTGGAGGCCAGGGCTGTGCCATCCGTAAGTATCGCTGTATCAGCGACATGCCGCAGTGTTTGCAATCTGAACATCCAATATTCAAATTGCAGGACTCGCCCCGAACCGCTGCGCGAGTGCCCCGTCAGGCGTCCCCGGTATCGGAAGGACCCACCCACACTCACGGATGGAGCGCTGTTTTGCTCCATCCGTGAGTGTGGGTTCGCGGGTCACTTGTACGCGGGCAGGTAGTCCCCGTGGGCGGCGATGAGGTCGTCGCACATCGAGACGATCTCGTCGATGGTCAGCTCGGCGGCCGTGTGGGGGTCGAGGAGGGCGGCGTGGTAGATGTGCTCCTTCTTCCGCGTCAGGGCGGCCTCGATCGTCAGGAGCTGCACGTTGATGTTGGTGCGGTTGATGGCGGCGCACTGCTCGGGCAGGTCGCCCACCCAGCAGCCCTGCACGCCGTTGCGGTCCACGAGGCAGGCGAGCTCGACGCACGCGTTGGCGGGCAGGTTGGGAATCAGCCCGGTGTTCATCACGTTCCCGCCGATGCGGTAGGGCTGGTCGGTCTCCATGGCCTCCATGATGTAGCTGCCGTACTCGTGCGTCCGCGAGTGGGAGAGCTTGGCGTTGTTGACCAGCTCCTCGCGCCGCCGCTTCCAGCCCTCGATCTGGTTCACGCACCGCCGCGGGTACTCGTCCAGCGGGATGCGGTACTGTCCGATCAACTCGGGGTGAGCGTTCTTGATGAACCAGGGCGTGTACTCGCTGCAGTGCTCGCTGGACTCGGTGACGTAGTACCCGAAGCGGAGCATCAGCTCGAACCGCACCACGTCCCAGAACTTGACCTCGGGGTTTCTCCGCGCGTCGCGGACCATCTTCGCCGCCCGCTTCTTGATCTCGGGGTAGAGGTCCTTGCCCCCGTCGGTGATCTCCAGCAGCCACGCCTGATGGTTGATCCCCGCGATCTTCCACTGGAGCTTCTGGACCTGCTCCAGCAGGCCGGTCTGCTTGAGCAACCCCCACGCGCAGCCCTGCACGGAGTGGCACAGCCCGACGGTCTTGACGCTCGTCCCGCGGAGCATGGCCCCGGTGAGGATGGACATGGGGTTGGTGTAGTTGAGCAGCCACGCGTCGGGGCAGACGGCCTCCATGTCCCGGGCGATGTCGAACATGACGGGGATCGTCCGCAGCCCGCGGAAGATGCCCCCGATCCCGAGGGTGTCGGCGATGGTCTGGCGGAGCCCGTACTTCTTGGGGATCTCGAAGTCGATGACGGTGGAGGGCTCGTACCCGCCGACCTGGATGGCGTTGACGACGTAGTCCGCCCCGCGGAGAGCGGTGCGGCGGGCGCGGACGCCCAGGTGCGCCGTGATCGTCGCCCGCCCCTCGTTGATGTTGCGGTTGAGGTTCTCCAGCATCCGCTGGGAGTCCTCCAGCCGCCCGCGGTCGATGTCGTACAGGGCGATGTGCGAATCCTGCAGCGCGGGCGTCACCATCACGTCCCCGAGGACGTTCTTGGCGAACACCGTGCTGCCGGCGCCGAGGAAAGTGATCTTGGGCATCGTGCGGAACTCCTTGTCGGTAAGCGGTCGCTGCGCGACCCGGTCTCTCTTGCTCGGGAGCAACCCTGCGCGGGGGCAAGGTGAGAGGTTAGAGGTTAGAGTGCTGACGCTCCAGCGCGAGTTGGGGATCGCGTATCCCGCGCACGCTCCGGCGTTCACGGCGGGTTCGCAGTCCCAACAGGGGCGGAGAGCCTGCGCTCTCACCTTTCACCTCTAACCTCTAACCTCTAACCTCTAACCTCCCCGAACAGCGTCAACGCGTTCGACCCGGTGATTCTCACTTGGGCGTACGTATTTGCAAGGCCTTTTGCCCCGTCAAAAACCACGATGTGGTCGCCCCGCGTTCGCCCGACGAGTTGCACGCACCCCGCGGGGGCGGGGCAGGGCTGCTTCAGCGACCGCCGCGAGGGGCCCTCGACGAGCACCTCGACCGTGCGCCCCACGTAGCGGGCGTGGTGCTCGGTTCCGACCTGCTCCTGCACCGCCAGCAGCTCGTTGTTGCGGCGCTTCTTGACGGACACGGGGACGTCGTCGGCCATCCGCTCGGCCGCGTGGGTGCCCGGGCGGGGCGAGTACTTGAAGATGAACGAGTTCTTGTACCCGCAGCGGCGGATCAGTTCCGCCGACGCCTCGTGGTCGGCCTCCGTCTCGCCCGGGAAGCCTACGATGAAGTCGCCCGCGAGGACCGCCTCGGGCACGATGGCGCGGGCGCGGGCGATGAAGTCATCGTACTGCCCCCGCGTGTACCCGCGGTTCATGGCCTTGAGCATCGCGTCGGACCCGCTCTGGGCGGGGCAGTGGATGTACTCGCAGACGTTGGGCAGGTCCCGCATCGCCTCCAGCACGTCGTCGGTGAACCCCAGCGGGTGACTGGTCACGAACCGCAGCCGCCGCAGGCCCGCCAGCGGCGAGAGGCGCTCCAGCAGGTCGCTGAAGCGGACGCTCGTCTCCCCGGTTCGCCAGTGGTAGCGGTTGACGGTCTGCCCCAGGAGCGTGATCTCGCTCCGGCCCGCGTCGAGCAGACGGCCGACCTCCTCGACGACGTGGGCGGGGTCGCGCGACCGCTCGCTCCCGCGGACGAAGGGCACGATGCAGTACGAGCAGAAGTTGTCGCACCCCCGCTGGATCCGCACGAACGCCTGCGACGCGCTCGGCGTGCCGGACGCGTCCCGCCCCAGGTCCAAGGCATCAATCCCGTCGGGGTGCGCGTCCGTCGCCGAACCTTTCACCGCGGAGACCGCAGAGGGGGAGGGAGGGGGAGTTTCGATTCTCGATTCTTGTAACCGTTCACCGGGTGCCACCCTCAAGCGGCGCCGTTCAGCCGCTTGGGGGTGCTGCGGCAAGGCGGGCTCAACACCCCCAAGCCGCGAACCGCATGCGGCTTGAGGGTGGCACCCTGTTTGACCGGTCCCGTGAACGGTTACCGATCTTCGATTCTGGATCGGCGCCGGCGGATCGGCGCCGTCGGCGGCCGGGGCGGAGGCGTCGGCCTCGAATACGGGGACGGGTTCCGGGGCGGAGGCGTCGGCCTCGAAAACGGGGACGGGCTCCGGAGCGGCGTGCTTTTCGCCGCGCAGGTGCCTGTCCCCCTGTTCGAGGCCCCCCAGGCGCGCGGACGCGTCTTTCCGCTTCTCCGCCTTCTCTTCGTCCTCCTCCCTCCGCGGGCTCTGCGGCGGCTCCTCTCCCCGGGACTTGCCGCGCCCGCGGGGGGGATCCAGGGCGACCGTCGCCGTGCCCCCCGCCGCCCGCTCCAGCAGTTCCGCGAGGCGATGCAACTGCCCCGGTGCGCAGACCACGTCCACGTGCGGGAACCGCTTCCGCAGTTCCTCGCCCTCCCGCTGGGCCATGCAGCCGAGAACGGCGACGACGAGTGGGCGGCCCTCGGCCTTGCGCTGTCCGTCGGCCCCCAGGCGCGAGTAGACCTTCTCCTCCGCGTGCTGGCGGACGGAGCAGGTGTTGTAGAGGACGGCGTCGGCGCGGCGGGCGTCGTGGACGATGGCGTGACCGGCCGCCCGCAGCGCCCCCTCCGCCAACTCGCTGTCGAGCCGGTTCATCTGGCAACCAAGCGTTTCAATGTAGATCTTCACGTCTGAACCTCAGGGAAAACGTCCATTGTAGCAGATCCCCCGCCCCTCGCAGCCCCAAACGCCGCGCCCGCCCGGGCCATCGCATGGTCGTGGCACGGGCGTCTCGCCCCTGCCGAAAGGTGAGAACGGCCTCGCTGCGAGCCCAACCGCCCCCAATTCACGGAAGGCCTCTCCGCCGAAGGCCACGGGCAAGATGCCCGCAGGACCCATGGGCGAGACGCCCATGCCACGGAAACGCCGCGACGCCCATGCCACGGAAACGCCGCGACGCCCATGCCACGGAATCGCCCAGACGCGACGGCCCGGCCGCACCCGCCGGGGCCATCGCTGCTGCCCCGGGCGGGATCCTCGTTTCCGGGTTGCCGCCGGCGGGCCCGGCGGCGACAATGACGCCAGCACAACCCGGGGAGGCAACCATGGAACAGGTGACGTGCTTCAGGTGCGGAAGGCCGATGGCGGCGGGATTCGCGCGGGCGCCCCATGGCATCCAGTGGCGAACGCCGGCCGAGCCGCCCCTCCGCTGGCGGCGGGTGTGGCGGGTCCTGCGGAACACGCTGGCGTGGTGGAGCTTTCGCGAGAATCCCGCGTGGCGCTGCGCGGAGTGCGAGCTGCTCGTCGTGGACCACTCGCACAGCCTGCCGACTAAACGCCCCGCGGCCCAGGCGTGAGAACGAGGGAAGGGCAAGAGCCAAAGACGGCGTGTGCGGTCCCCGCATTTCGGAGGATACGGATGTCCTGCTCAAGGTGGGCGATCGCCTTCGGACCGAGGGCTTCCCCGGCAGGACTCGCGATACAGGTTCAGGTACAGGAGACGCGGACGCATGACGGAACCACAGGTCGTCATCATCACGGGCGGTGGGCAGGGAATCGGGTACGGGATCGCGGAGGTGTTCGCCGACCATGCGGCGAAGGTGGTCATCGCGGACCTCGACCAGGCCCGCGCCGACGCCGCCGCGGACAAGCTCAAGCAGCAAGGCGCGACGGACGCCATGGGAATCGCCTGTGACGTCGCCCGGCGGGATTCGGTCGAGGCCATGGTCGACGCCGCCATCGCGAGGTTCGGGCACGTCGACGTGCTGATCAACAACGCGGGCATCTGCCCGTTCCAGGACATCATGGAGATGACGCCCGAGACGTTCCAGCGGACGATCGACGTGAACCTGATGGGCGGGTTCCACTGCACGCAGGCCGCGGCGAAGCACATGATCGCCCGGGGCAAGGGCGGGACGGTGGTGTTCATCACGTCCCTCGCCGACCACCGCACCAACGCCAAGCAGGTGGACTACTGCGCCTCCAAGGCCGGGGCGATGGGCTGCATGACGGGCTTCGCCACCGCCCTGGGCCCACGCGACATCAACTGCGTCGCCGTCGCCCCCGGGCACGTCAGTACGCCGTTGACGGCCCACTACTGGGAAACCGACGCGGGCCGGGAACGGGCCACGCAGATCATCCCCATGCAGCACCTGGGCACCCCGCGGGACATCGGGGAGGCCTGCTACTTCGTCGCCACCACCGGGAGGTACGTCAACGGCGTGACGATCCGCGTGGACGGCGGGAATGCGGCGTTGGGATAGGCGGGCCCATCGATACTGCGCCAAAAGTACCTGGGATGTGTATGAGAGGGGAAAACGCGCATGCGGTCCCCGGAGGTCCGTGCGCCTGCTACGGCATGGCCCGCAGGACACTCAAGACAATGGCGATGAGGCCGGCTACAACGGAATCCTCTCCGACTGAAACGGCATAGCCCGCAGGACACTCAAGACAGTGGCGACGGCCGCCAGTGCCGCCAGTATCACCGTCAGCCCCCACGTCGCGCCAAAGCGGGAGTTGGCGGGGATGGAATCGTCCCCGATGATGGCGGCCACGCGACGCAGGCAAAGGTTGTTCGCGCGGATGCCTCTGCGCACCCTCCATACTCCAAACGCGCCGTGGGCGCTGATGATCGCAAACATGATGAGGCTCCACCAGGCGGGAAGGCCATCAGGTTCACGGCTCAACGCCAGGACAACGGCGCCAACGCCCAGCGTGACGCCAGGAATGCGCCATCGAAGGTTGTCCAAGTGGAAGAAGACCCCGTACTTCTGTCTGTAGATCTCCAGCGCAACCTCCCTCTTCGTCGATGTGACTGCTTCATCAGCTTCGATCATCGCTGCCCCTTTCTCTCCAGATAA
Organism: Phycisphaerae bacterium; assembly: GCA_041687095.1. Lineage (GTDB taxonomy): Bacteria > Planctomycetota > Phycisphaerae > SM23-33 > SM23-33 > JAWLCQ01. The sequence continues at coordinate 15,924 of JAWLCQ010000098.1, forward strand.
GACTGTGTCCATCTGCAAAGGAGTCTATCGGTAGCGGCGGCAGTTTGCCAGTGATCAAACCCGGTGACACCTGGCGCCTTGCCGCCGGAAGCCGGTCGAGGGCTGGGGCGTCTGGCGTGGGTCCCCGGCCTCCAACCTGCCCGCAGATCCGCAGATCCCAAGTGTCCACTGGGGCGGGCGGGGCGTAGGGAGGAGGATTCTTGCTGTCGCAAGCTGCTGGGAAGACGGTGGTTGCGACTCTGGCACCCGCAGAACCCGATTTCGGCGGGACGGCGCTGTCGGTTGCAGTTAATAATAACTATAGGAGGAGTTGCCTATGGTGCGAACGGGCGGAGCCGAGGTCCGCGCGGAGTTCGCGGCCCGGCGGCTGCGGGAGGGACTTGGGCGGCGGGTCTCCCGGACCGGCGGCGTGCGGCAGCCGAGGCCCGGCCCGGCGCGGCCGGGGCTGGCGGGTTCGTGTGTGGCGGGAGAGCTAGAAATCGGAATAGTCTGCGCTGGGTTCGTTTTCAACGTTCGTAAGCGCTCACGGGGTCCCACCCTTAAACGGCGCTGTTTGCCGCTTGGGGGTGCTGCGGAGTGGTTGGATGGGTTTGTTTTTCACAGCGGGGCGCGCCCGTGGGCGGGACGTGCCGGTGGGTTTGTTTTCGAGGATGGGGAGGAGGCGAGATGGGTTTGTTTTGCACGGTCGGGGCGAGTGCGGCCGCGAAAGGGGGACAGGCACCTCCGGGGCGAACGGCACGCCCCTGCGGAGCCAGTCCTCGTTTCGCTCGGTGGGTTTGTTTTGCACAGTGGCCCGGCGCGGGGACGAAACCCCTCTCCCCGCGGGGAGAGGTCCCCGAGCGCAGCGAGGGGGGTGAGGGGGCGCCGGGAGGTCGGGGAAGGTCCGGCAGGCGAGGAA
>JAWLCQ010000099.1:0-16694 GCA_041687095.1 Phycisphaerae bacterium
GCAACAGCGACCGCCGACGGCGGCGGCCAAGCCCGCTCCGCGCCGCCGCCTCGCCCGCTGACAGCCGCGAAACGGGCCTGGGCGTTCGCTTGTTTAACGCCTAGCCTCGAGATCAAGGATGAATTCGGTCTGGGATACCCATGGGCAGATATCCCATTATATGCGACGTTCTCTGTTGCCGATGGAAAGGTGACGGCGCATAGAGGTGGTAGGTTGCTTCGTAGTTCTGAACTCCATGATGTGAGCTGCGTATTCGATAAGCCCACTGGAACATTTGTCTTTGGGGGGCCGAGCAGGCATGGTGACGGGTATGTGCTGCAGGTACGGTACCATCCGTTGTATGGCGGAACAATGATTGTAAAGGAACCGGCTGATAGTTCTGATGATAGGGTGACGATCGTGCAACGCCTTGTGAAGGTGTATGACTCGGGCCAGAAGGTGTCGGCTCAGGCTGTGGCAGGTGACCTTAAGCAGCTTCGAAGGAGTCCTGGTGGGGAGGGTGGCTGGAGACAGATGGCATTCTGGGGCGGAATCGCAGGTGCGACGATAGCAGTGGGGGGGGCAATAGTGATCGTGTGTCTGCGGATGCGCCGCCGGTGCCTGTCGCGCTTCCCGCGATAGTATGAACATCTGGGTGATAAATTCCGAAAATCCGAGTTATGGGGAGTTATGGGGACAGATACCACAACTCCCCGCAGTTGTGGAGTTATGGGGACAGATACCACAACTCCCCGCAGTTGTGGTATCTGTCCCTGAAACCCTGAAACCCTATGTATCCTATTTATCCCCGCTTAGGAGATCCTGTAGTGCGCTGTGAATGGATGCTTGTAATGTGCGTCAGTCTGTCTGTGCCTGCGTGGGGCCAAGAGCATGCAGTCGCTGTTGGCGTACTGGACTTCTGGGTTGTCGCGGAAGGTCGAGTTCTCGTCTTCATACAGGAAGACGGCATCTATCGCGTCTCTCAGACCGAGAAGGAAGCGTGCCCACTGTTTCGCGGAGCCCCCGATGTACGAGGGTGGATGGATGAGCGGACCATGGCGTTGGGAAAGGGGAACGACCTCGTGGTGTTGGACGTCCTGTCCGGAGCGATGAAGACAGTTCTTGCGAACTACATGGCCTATGAGGTGCTCGATTGTGCCGGAGGCGAATCCTTTCGCATCATCTTGGCGTGGCGGGATCGCCCAGAGCCCACGTGGTCCTTCCATATCGTGTTCCCCGCAGCGGGAAAGGCCAGAACGGTTCTCGAACTGCCTGCCGACACTGATGTGGTACCTAGAGTCGTTGATGAGGGAAGAACTCTGGTGGTGGAATCCGACGGGAAAGGTGAGCTGCGGACGCAGCACCGCGTGGACTTGCGCACGTTCGAGGTAACGCGGCGGGTGTACTCAGGTCAGGAACTGCCTCTCGGGGTCGTCGATGGATGGACGTGTCCGGACGGAAAGACCCGGGTGACGGTTGATGACGGAAAGCTGTGGGTCGTCGCTGGGAGCGAGCGACGGCCACTGGGGATTCTCGTGGGGAGGTTTTCGCCTGCGGCAAATCGTAGGACGAAACCGACGCATGTGGCCCTGTGCGGGCTTACGGACACAAACGGCGACGGTCGCATCGCGAGGGAGGATGGCGACGTTATGCAGTGTGTCGTGTTGGACCTCGCGTCGCTTCGCCTCACTCTGCTTGCGGATGCCAATTGCGAGAGCGTCAAGGGGCACTGGTCGGACGACGGCCGGTACTTCATCTGGTCTGTTCCTGACCCCGATAAGCAGTATGCATACGATAGTCGGACTGACCAAACGCAGCCGCTGTTGACGGGCGCTGCACGGCCCGATATCACCTTGCCAGATGGACGTCTGATTGCAGCAGACCACGGGTCGCTATCTCTGCTCGATATGGCTGGCAGAGGAAACGTGAAGCAGCAAGTGCTTGTGGATGCCCTACCTAGCAAGTGGAGGGTGTTCGGCAACTCGATCGTCTACCTGCAGGGCGATCCGGATTCTCGCCTTCTCCGGCGATTGATACCCCAGCGGGAATAGGGTAAGGTACTGAGGTGTCCGTTCCGCGAACCGCATCTTGGTAAATCCGGGAAGTTATGGGGACAGATACCACAACTCCCCGCTGCCGTGGTGTCTGTCCCTGAAACCCTGGAATGGGAGTACTGTATCAGTTGCCGTGGTCAGTCCAGCAAACCGTTCCGACCTATCTGCAGAGGCGATAACATGGACATCAAACAGCTACTCATTGACCTAGAAGCTAAGAACGTCAATCCCCGAGCCTTCAGTATTGGCACGATGACTCAATTGGGCGAAGACTATACGATTCTGCAAGGCCCCGGAGGCTGGGAGGTGTTCTATAACGAACGATGTAACAAGAACATGTTGGAAGTATTTGCTACGGAGGACGAGGCTTGTCGTGCGCTCTTGCAGCGTGTGTTAGAGGACCCTACGACACGTCGATGATGAGTGTGAAAAGAAATCCGGTGACACCATACTGATTAACGCTTGACCGTTGGGCAAAAAGGGGATAGGGTTCGATCATGGCTCGAATCGCGAGAGTGGTGGCGCCGGGGTTGCCGCATCATGTGACGCAGCGGGGCAACCGGCGGATGCCGACGTTCTTTGGCGACGAGGACTACCGCGCCTACTTGGACCTGCTGGGCGAGTGGACGCGGCGGGAGGGGGTGCGGGTGTGGGGCTACTGCCTCATGCCCAACCACGTGCACCTGATCGTCGTGCCCGGGAGCGAGGCCGGCCTGTGCCGCGCGATCAGCGAGGACCACCGGCCCTGCACGCGGCGGGTGAACTTTCGCGAGGAAGTTATGGAAGTTATGGGGACAGATACCACAACTCCTCGCAGTTGTGGTATCTGTCCCTGGAACCCCTGGAACCCCTGTCCATGATTGCTCACACCGTCCAGGACCTGATCCTGCCAGCCATTCTGGGAATCCGCGGCTTCATTTGGGCCGTCGTTCTATGGCGCATTCGTGGGCGACGATGGGTTCCACCGATGTGGTCATTCGTGCTGGGCTGGCTAGGAACACTGGGCGGGCTGGCCCTCTTCATTGCGGCGATTGTGCTGACGTACTTGCGGACCCATTGACGACGTGGTCTTGCTTCCACTGCCCCGGTCTTCGTTGGGGTCGGAGTTATGGGAGTTATGGGGACAGATACCACAACTACAACTCCTCGCAGTTATGGGGGCAGATACCACAACTCCTCGCAGTTGTGGTATCTGTCCCTGGAACCCTGGAACCCTGGAACCTTGAGGAGTGGATGGCATGGTTGATTCTCTGACGTATGGACCACATACGAGGGAAGTGATGGAAGTGGTTCACGTGGCGCAGAGCGATTGTCTTCTTGCTGGGGGCACTAGTCCGGCTGATCTTAACGTTCGAGTAATCCATGATCGTGGCCTCTTGTCAACCTGTGTTCTGCATACAGATGGCAGTCTTTCATGGTATGATATTCGTGAGGGTGAGTCTGCCTACTACTGGGCACACTGTCCGGACGGTGTGGAGAGACTGCGGAGGGGGCCGCTTGATCGTCTGCAGCATGATCTTGTGATCGTGATCGAGAGAAGGTTAGGGCACTTGCTCCCTTCTGAACACGTTGTAAACGTCTCTGACGACCTATGCTGGTGTATTCTGGAAAGGGCTGCGTTCGGGGTACGGCCGGGCTTCTGGGAGGACATCCTGAAGGTATACGCCTCTGGAGGATACCCGTGCGGGTGGGAGGGCCGGTATCCTCAAGGCAGAGTTGTCGCGTACTATCCTCCTCCGAAGGACGAGGAGGGGAAGATTGGGGGGAATATTGGGGACGCTACCCGAGTTCCGTCGGCCGGGGGTTGACGAGTCGATGGCGTGGCCGTAGGATCTGCCCATGCCTCGCCTGGCGCGCGTCGTCATCCCGGGCTGTCCGCATCACGTGACCCAACGGGGACACCGCCGGGAGGATGTCTTCTTCACCCCCGCCGACCGCGAGCAGTACTTGGACCTGCTGCACCACTACGCCCTCGCGCACGGGCTGGCGATCCAGGCGTACTGCCTGGCAGCGAGAGGAAAGGGCGAATGATGCGGAAATCGGGTAGCGTCCCTAATATAGGCGATGATCAAGGGGTAGTCCTGCTCGCCCGCCAGTCTTTGGCCGTCTGCACAATTCGGTCTCGCAACTCTGGCGAGACCTGCGATTCATCGATCAGGAACACCATAAGTGCTTCGAGAATCTGTTTTTGGATCAGTCCGCGGTTGCTGCAATACTCCTCGAATTGATCCTTGAGTTCCGCCGGCACGCGGAAGATCACCGCCGCCTCGTCCGGCTTCTTCTTGCTGGCCGTCCGTTTGGTCATATCCCGTATGGTACGCGCATGTCCGCGTTCTTGCAACATCTTTCAGTTATGGGGACAGATACCACAACTCCTCGCAGTTGTGGTATCTGTCCCTGGAACCCTGGTGGATGTGTATTGTCCAGTGGCCATTTCCGGCCTTCTGGTTCTTCGGAGCAGGTGCTGTGGGGTGGGGTATCTGCGAAGAGATCAGGGCACGACTCCGGCGACGTCAGCACGCGAACGGACAGCAAGGAGGGTAAGCCCACGCCCGGTGATCGTATCGTTCGACGACACGACAGACTCCGTCGGGCGACGGTTGGCCGCGGCGGAAATCCGGTGACTCCGCACCAATGACCGCCGGAAGCCGGTCGAGGTATGGGGCGTCTGGCATTGGAGCCCCGGACTGCAAGGCGTGTGGGCCGTAGGGCGTGCAGAGGGCGGAGCGCAGCGGAGCCCTCTGCGCGCGGGACGCGGCATCCGGCGCGTGAGCGCCTCCGTCTTCGGCTTCGCCAAGGCTGCGCCGCGATGAGTCGCTCGGCCGCTTGCGCGGCCTGGCTGCGTACCGTCCCGGGGGCGGCGGTGTCTTCCGGGGGCGAACGCCAAACGGGCAAGCCGTCCCGTGCGGCTCCTGGTCGTCAGGACGCCCCCCCCCGTACGCCCCCCCGTACGCCCCCCTCGTACGCCGCCCCCCGTATGCCGCCCCCTCCGGGTGCCGCCTCCGACCCCCAACCCGCTCCCGGAACGGCTTGTGCTTTTGGCGTACGCCTCCGGCCTCCAACCCGCCCGAAGATCCGCAGATCCCAAGTGTCCACTGGGGCGGGCGGGGCGTGGGGCGGAGGATTTGCGCCATCGCAAAATGTAGTGAATACGGTGGTTGCGGCTCTGGCACCCGCAAAACCCGATTTCGGCGGGACGGCGCTGGTGGTTGCGGCTAAGAATAACTATAGGAGGAGTTGCCTATGATGCAAACGGGCGGTGTCGAGGTCCGCGCGGAGTGCGCGGCCCGGCGGGCCGGGGGACGGATCGGGGCGGCGGGTCCCCCCCCGGTCCGGCGGCGTACGGCAGGCGAGGCCCGGCCAGGGCCAGCGGGTCTCCGCGTGGCGGGAGGGTCGAAACTCGGAATAGTCTGCGCTGGGTTCGTTTTCCACGGTCGGGAGGAGGCGAAATGGGTTCGTTTTCGACGGTCGGGAGAAGGCGAGCGGTGGGTTTGTTTTGCACGGTCGGTGCGAGTTCGGCCGCGAAAGGGGGACAGGCACCTTCGGGGCGAACGGCGCGCCCCTTCGGAGCCCGTCCCCGTTTCGCTCGCCCGCGGGTCGATCCGGCCGCGAGGGGGGGACGGGCACCTTCGGGGCGAACGGCGCGCCCCTGCGGCGCCCGTCCCCCTTTCGCTCCCCCGCGGGTCGGTCGGACCGTTCGGAGCCCGTCCCGGTTTCGCTCGCTCGCGGGTGGGTCCGGGCCCCCCTCGCCTGTCGCTGCGCGACATCCTCTCCCCGGGGGGAGAGGGGTGGAGCCGGCCGCGCGGGGCCGGTTGGCTTTGTTCCGCACGATGGGTTCGTTCCGCACAGTCGGTTTGTTTCGCACGGTGCGGTTGGCTTCGTTCCGCAGGGTGCGGTTGGGTTCGTTCCGCAGGGTGCGTTTGGGTTCGTTTCGCACGATGGGTTCGTTCCGCACGGTGCGGGGCAGTCTTGGGCGGGCGGATCGCTACTCGTCTGCGGTTGGGGCGGCGGCGAGGCTGGCGCGGGTCTTGGCGAGGGCGGATTGGAGTTCGTCGGGCGTCAGGGTCGTCACCTCCGCACCGACGAGCAGGACCAGGTGCTTGCCGCCGTAGCGCGGCTGGTCGTCGTACGCCAGGACGCTCTGGCCGGGGGAGTGCATGGACTGCCCCGCGACGTACTGCAGCGGACGGCCGTCGGGGGTGAGGATGTCCTCCCGCGTCGCCAGGTCCACCTTCTCGACGAGGTCCTGCAGGGAGGGGGGGAACTTGCTGTTGCGGTCGACGGCGTAGACGGTGAGGTAGGTGCTGAGGGTGCGGAGGCGTTGGGCGTCGACGGTGGCGTTGGCCTTGTCCTTGGAGGCCAGGAGCGTCTCGACGTAGCCCTGGGGCTTGTCGGCGGCGGTGGGGGCGGGGGGGGCGTCGGTGTCGTCGCAGCCGCCCAGGGGCAGCAGGGCGGACAGGAGCACGGCGGCGAGGGCGGGGAGGGTGCGGTGTGAAGGGATCGTACGCGTCATGGAGGGCTCCTTTGCTGTCCGATTCACCAGAGCATGCAGCGATCCGCGGCGAGGGGCAAGCGGAAAAGGACTGGGTCAGCCTCGCCCGGGCAGCAGGCGGAGGAGGGCCTGCTGGGCGGACTCGAAGTCGGCGGCGAGGGCGTCGGCGGCGCGGCGGTCGAGGCCGTGACGGAGCAGTTCGTCGCGGAAGGCGCGGCGGGCGCGTTGGATGGCGACGTGCACCTTCACGTAGCCCAGCCCCGCGTTCCAGGCGAGTTTGGCGGCCGAGCGGGGGCGGATCATTCCTTCACGCCCTTGGCGGCGGCGGCGAGGTTGGCGAAGGTCCGCACGTAGTCCCGCGTCATCTCCAGGGCCGACGCGTCGGGCACGCCGCCGGTCTTGAGTTCGCGGTAGAAGGCGGCGGCGGCCTTGCCCATGGCGCGCCCGGTGTCCTCGGAGAACACGCTGCCGACGAGCCCCTTGACCAGTTCGGGCAGCTTGTCGATGGCGAGGGTGAGGAGGGTCTCGATCGTCTGAGGGTCGGGCATGCGGGTGTCGGGCATCGTGGCGGCCTCCCGGGTCAGTGGATCTCCCGGAATTATGCCGAATCCCCCGGGGGGAATCAACCGGGGCGGTTCCCGATTCAGGGCCATTGCATCTCCGCGTTTCCGTGGCATGGGCGTCTCGCCCATGGGTCCCACGGCAGGAAAGCCCGTGGCCTTCGGCGGAGAGACCCCCGTGGATGGGGAGCGGTTGGGCTCGCGGCGAGGCCGTTCTCACCTCTCCGCAGGGGCGAGACGCCCCTGCGACCCACGGGCGAGACGCCCGTGCCACGGAGATGCGAGGGCCCTGGTTCCCGATTCTGCGGACGGGCTTCTGTGGAAATGCGAACTGTTTGGCCGTGGGTGCGTCTAACGCTGAACCGCCCGCCTCGGGAGGCCCGCCCCCTCCGGGCGGAGGGCTTGGGAACGGTGCTTGACGCGCGGGATGGAAGGACTAGGATTGCAGTTGTCATAGACCCATCTGCCGCGGGGGCTCTTCGTGCAGGTGCATCGTGCGAACGCTCCCGCGGGGAAGGAGGCCGTGAGCATGAGGACGTGGCGACAGATGCAGTTGATCCCCAACACGGAGGAGTGAGCGGTGAGCACGATTCTCTACTGGTTCTCCGGGACGGGCAACTCGCTGCACCTGGGGCGGCGGATCGCCCAGCGGCTGGGCGAGGCGGAACTGGTCCCCATCGCCCGGGCGCTGCAGGACGAGGCCCCCCCGCGGCTGGCGGAGCGCGTGGGGCTGATCTTTCCCGTGTACGCCTGGGGCCCGCCCCGGGCCGTCGAACGCTTCATCGCCCGCCTGCCCGCCGGGGGCGAGGCGTACCTCTTCGCCGCGTTTACCTACGCGGGCTCGGCCGGGTCGGCGGCGAAGGTGACGCGGAGGCTCCTCCTCCGGGGCGGGCTGGACCTGGCGGCCGCGTGGGGGGTGCGGATGGTCGAGAACTACCCGCCCATGGGCGGGGCGCCCGCGCCCGAGAAGCAGCAGCGGATCTGCGCGGAAGCCGAACCGCGGATCGACGCCGTCGTCGAGGAGATCGCCGCCTTCCCCCGCGGGCACTACCACGCGGGCAGCGCGTTCTTCAACCTGGCGGGCCCGACGATCCACCGGCTGTTCCTCACCCGCGTCGCCACCGCCGACCGCAAGTTCCACGCCGACGACTCCTGCGTTCACTGCGGGCTGTGCGAGCGGGTGTGCCCGGTGGCGGACATCGAGCTGGTGGAGGGCAAGCCCCGCTGGAAGGGCCGCTGCGAGCAGTGCTACGCCTGCTTCCACTTCTGCCCGGCCCAGGCGATCCAGCGCGGACCCAAGACGAAGTCCCAGCCCCGCTACCACCACCCCTGCGTCAACGCCAACGACCTGATCGTCCGCGAGAACGCCTGACGGGCGGGCCATCGCCTCTCCGTGGCACGGGCGTCTCGCCCGTGTGTCGCAGGGGCGTCTCGCCCCTGCGGAGAGGTGAGAGGGGCTTCGTTACGAGCCCAACCATCCCCAATCCATGGGGCCTCTCCGGCGAACGCCACGGGCCCGATGCCCGTTGGACGCATGGGCGAGACGCCCATGCCACGGAAACGGGGAGATGCGATGGCCCTGCGCCTGACGGGCGGTTCGGTGCGGCGGGGTTGGGACCCCGCTCCCCTCGCCGGTGGCCGGGCTTCGCGTGGTTGCTCCCGGCTCTACCAAGGCTCCGCCGCGGCAGGCCGCTTCGCTCCGCAAGCGGCACCCGCAGGTGGAGTGCGGTTGCTCTCGAAATGGCGACCGTGTGCCGGCGGACGGCCCCCTCACCCCCGGCTGCGCCGGGACCTTCCCATCGGGACCAGCTCCCCGGCGGGGAGAGGGGGTTTCATCCGCGGCGCCCGACCGCGCAATCCGCGGTGCCCGACTCACCCGCCTGGTCGGGGAGCGCCGTCCCACGGGGCAGACAGCGCCCCGTGGGCATTGGTCGATGCGAGATCGGGGCTCTGTGGTGTTCGAGGCGCCCCCTCATCTGTCGCTGCGCGACATCTTCCCCCCCGGGGGGGAAGGGTTGAGGCCTCCCCCCGAGGGGGGAAGGGTTGGGGCCTCCCCCGAGGGGAGCTTGTCCCGTGGGGACTCGCCCCGTTGGGGAAGGGTTTTTCGCCCCTGGGGGGCGAGAGGGGGAACTGCCTCACGGCCGGGCCGCATCACGGCCGGGCTGGTTTGATCTTTCGCGCCCGGATAGTATGGGAGCGTCAACGATAGGAGCCCCTGAACATGTCACAGACCCTGCATTCCGCGGTCGTTGTGCTGGTTGCTCTGCTGGCCTGCCGCCTGCCCGCCCTCGCTGCCGAGCCCGCGTCGGCACCGGCGGATGGTGCCGCCCGCATGCCTCCGACGCTGGGGTCGGGCAAGAAGCCCCCCGTCGTCCCCCCGGTCCCCGACGAGCACCTCGCCCGCATGCGCGCAGCCGTCGAGTCGCTGAACCTCCCCCGCCGGGCGGGCGAGCCCCGCAATGTGCTGGTGTTCTCCCGCTGCCGGGGGTGGTGGCACTACAGCATCCCCTACGGGATCGAGGCGATGCGGATGCTGGCCAGGGCGACGGGGGCGTTGGAGATCACCGTCTCCGACGATCCCGCGATCTTCACCCCCGAGGGCCTCGCCGACTTCGACGCCATCGTCTTCAACAACGCCGTCGGGGAGGTCTTCCTCCCCGATCTGCCCGGGGGCTCCGAGGACGCGCTCCCTGCCAACCCCGCCAAGCTGACGGGCGCCCTCCGCCTGGACGCGGAACGGAAGGCGGCGCTGCTGGCGTGGGTCCGGGGCGGGGGAGGGCTGGTGCTGCTCCACGGGGCCGCCTACCTGTTCCCGAGGTGGAAGGAGTTTCCCGCACTGCTCGGTGCGGCGCCCGACGGGCACCCGTGGTATCACTCCGTCCGCGTCCGCGTCGACGCCCCGGACGACCCGCTCAACCGCGGTGTGCCCCCCGAGGGGCTGACGCTGACCGACGAGGTCTACCAGTTCCGGTCGCCCTACTCCCGCAAGGACCTCCGCGTGTTGCTCTCGCTCGATCCCGCCAGCGTGGACCTCACCGCCAAGGGCGTCAGCCGCACCGACGGAGACTTCGCCCTGGCGTGGGTGAGGAGGGAGGGTGAGGGACGGGTGTTCTACTCCGCTCTGGGGCACCACCTGGATCTCTTCTGGACTCGGGCTGTGCTGAGGCACTGGTACAACGGGATCGTCTGGGCGGGGGGAACCGAGCGCGAACCCTCGCAAAGGAAGTAGCGGGGATGCAGGGGATGCACGGGATGGGAGGGAATCAGCTCTGATCCCTTGCATCCCCTGCATCGCCGCTACCGTGTGAGCTGTTCAATGATCTCCGCGTGCTGAGGGAACCGGGCGAGGAGGGCGGGGCGGTCGGCCATCTCGAAGTCGGCGAAGTCGAACCCCGGGGCCACCGTCGTCCCCAGCAGCGCCCACCGCCCCCCGTCGCGCAGGCGCGTGCCCTGCCACACGTCCCGCGGGATCACGAGCTGCGGCACATGGCCGTTGAGCAGGTCGGGTCCCAGGACCGTGTCAACCCGCGTCCCGTCCGGGCGGATCTGGACCGTCGTCACCGGATCGCCCGCGTAGAAGTGGTACAGCTCATCGCTCCGCAGGCGATGGAAGGCCGAGAAGTTGCCCTCCGTCAGCAGAAAGTAGATCCCCGTCCCCGCCGACCGCTCCCCGCCATACCGGGCGTCGAGGGCGGAGGCAGCGAGCGTCTCGACGCTGCGGTACGTCTCGCGGTAGAACCCGCCCTCGGGATGCGGGGCGAGCTGCAGGTGGTCGATGATGCGCTGAATGTCGGAATCCATGAGCGGTCTCCCAAAGCGAGGCAGTGTAGGGCAAACGCCATGGGAACGCAAAGACCGCAAAGGGGAGAGAGTGTCGCTGCACGCACTCTCTTTCCCTTTGCGGTCTTCGCGATCGCTGCGGTGAACTCCGGATGGACTCCGAAACGTCAGGGGCCCTGACCACGTCGGGGGATGGCGGACCGCCATCCCGCAAATCCCCGATCCGGAATCCGCGGACCGCCATCCCAGGTCCGCGTCAGCGGATCTCGGCGTGGTATTCCTGGAGCGACTTCAGGGCGCTTTGCCCGTTGTTCCGTCGCGCCGCGATGCCCTCGGCGGCCGACAGGGCGGCCGTCAGGGTGGTGATGTAGGGCACGGCGTGCTTGACGGCGGCCTTGCGGATGCAGGAGTCGTCCTCCTGCCCGCCGCGGCCCAGCGGGGTATTGATGACGAGCTGGACCTCGCGGTTGGTGATGGCGTCGACGACGTTGGGCCGGCCCTGCCCGAGCTTCCAGACGAACTCCGCCTTCACGCCGTGGTCCTGCAGGAACTTCTGCGTGCCCTCGGTCGCGCGGATGCGGAAGCCGAGCTGCTCGAACTTCTTCGCCACCGCCAGCACGGCGGGGCGGTCGGCGCGGGAGACGGTGATGAGGACGCTGCCCTCCAGGGGCAGGGTGCTCTTGGCGGCGTCCTGGGCCTTGTAGTAGGCGAGCCCGAAGCTGGAGGCCATGCCCAGCACCTCGCCCGTGGAGCGCATCTCCGGTCCCAGGACCGGGTCGACCTCGGGGAACATGTTGAAGGGGAAGACGGCCTCTTTGACCCCGTAGTGATCGAAGGTCTTGACCGCGAGGTTCATGTCCGCGAGCTTCTTGCCCAGCATGAGTTCGGTGGCGATGCGGGCCATGGGGATCCCGCAGACCTTGGAGACGAGGGGGACGGTGCGGGAGGCGCGGGGGTTGGCTTCGAGGATGTAGACGAGGTCGTCGGCGATGGCGTACTGGATGTTCATCAGGCCCACCACGCCCATCTCCAGGGCGATCCGCCGGGTGTAGTCGCGGATCGTCTGGATGTGCTTGGGGGGGATGCTGATGGGCGGGATCACGCAGGCCGAGTCGCCCGAATGGATCCCCGCCTGCTCGATGTGCTCCATGATCGCCGGGATGAACACGTCCGTCCCGTCGCAGATGGCGTCGGTCTCGACCTCGGTGGCGTTCTCGAGGAACTTGTCGATCAGGATCGGGCGGTCGGGCGTGACCCCGACGGCGGCGGTGACGTACTGGCGGAGCATCTGCTCGTCATAGATCACCTCCATCCCGCGCCCGCCCAGCACGAACGACGGGCGAAGCATCAGCGGGTAGCCGATCTTCCCCGCCGCCGCCAGGGCCTCGTCGAGGTTGGTGGCCATGGCGGCCGCGGGCATGGGGACCCCGAGCTTGTGCATCATGGCGCGGAACTGGTCGCGGTCCTCGGCCATCTCGATGGTGGCGGGGGTGGTGCCGAGGATCTTCACGCCCGCCGCTTCGAGTTCGCGGGCGAGGTTCAACGGCGTCTGCCCGCCGAACTGGACGATGGCGCCCTCGGGCTTCTCCTTCTCGTAGATGGCGAGCACGTCCTCGACGGTGAGGGGCTCGAAGTAGAGCCTGTCGGACGTGTCGTAGTCCGTCGAGACGGTCTCGGGGTTGCAGTTGACCATGATGGTCTCCAGCCCCGCGTCGCGGACGGTGAAGGCGGCGTGGACGCAGCAGTAGTCGAACTCGATGCCCTGTCCGATGCGGTTGGGCCCGCCCCCGAGGACGAGGACCTTGCGGCGGTCGGTGGTGGGAACGGCGTCGGGGGCGTTGTAGGTCGAGAAGTAGTACGCCGCGTCCTCCACGCCCGAGACGGGGACGGGCTCCCAGGCCTCGACGACCCCCAGCGCGATCCGCCGCGCGCGGATGCGCTCCTCGGGGAGCTGGAGGAGCTTGGCGAGGTACTTGTCGGCGAATCCGTCCTTCTTTGCCTGCACGAGCAGCGCGTCGGGCAGGTCCTGCCCGCGGTACGCCAGCATCCGCTCCTCGAGCGCGACCAGTTCCTGCATCTGCCGGAGGAACCAGGGCTTGATGTGCGTCTTGGCGTAGAGTTCGTCGATGTCCGCGCCCTTGCGCAGGGCCTCGTACAGCAGGAACTGCCGCTCGCTGGTGGGCTCGCCCAGGCGGAGCAGAAGCTCCTCCAGCGGCAGGGTGTGGAAGTCCTTGGCGAACCCCAGGCCGTAGCGGCCGATCTCGAGCGACCGGATGGCCTTCTGGAACGCCTCCTTGTAGTTCTTGCCGATGGACATGACCTCCCCGACCGCCCGCATCTGCGTGCCGAGCTTGTCATGGGACTTCTTGAACTTCTCGAAGGCCCAGCGGGCGAACTTGATGACCACGTACTCGCCCGAGGGCGTGTACTGGTCGAGCGTTCCGCTCCGCCAGTAGGGGATCTCGTCGAGGGTGAGCCCCCCGGCGAGCTTGGCGGAGATCAGGGCGATCGGGAACCCCGTCGCCTTCGACGCCAGCGCGCTGGACCGCGACGTGCGGGGGTTGATCTCGATGACCACCACGCGGTCGGTCTTGGGATCGTGGGCGAACTGCACGTTCGTGCCCCCGATGACCCCGATGGCGTCGACGATGCGGTAGGAGTAGTCCTGCAGGCGGTCCTGCAGTTCCTGCGAGATCGTCAGCATGGGCGCCGAGCAGAACGAGTCGCCCGTGTGCACGCCCATGGCGTCGATGTTCTCGATGAAGCAGACGGTGATCTTCTGGCCCTTGGCGTCGCGGACGACCTCCAGCTCCAGTTCCTCCCAGCCCATCACCGACTCCTCGATGAGGACCTGGTGGATCATCGACGCCGCCAGGCCGCGGGCGACGATGGTCCGCAGCTCCTCGACGTTGTACACGTGCCCGCCCCCGGTTCCGCCCATCGTGTAGGCGGGGCGGACCACCAGCGGGTAGCCGAGGTCCTCGGCGATGCGCTCGGCCTCCTCGATGGTGTAGGCGGGGGCGCTGCGAGGCATGTCGATCCCGAGGCCCTCCATCGTCGCCTTGAAGGCGATGCGGTCCTCCCCGCGCTCGATGGCGTCGAGGTTCACCCCGATCACCTTCACCCCGTACTGCTCCAGCACGCCCGCCTTGTTGAGTTCGCAGGCGAGGTTCAGGGCGCTCTGCCCGCCGAGGTTGGGCAGCAGGGCGTCGGGGCGCTCCTTGGCGATGACCTCGGTCATGGCCGCCACCGTCAGGGGCTCGACGTAGGTGGCGTCGGCGATCCCGGGATCGGTCATGATGGTGGCCGGGTTGGAATTGGCCAGGACGATCTGATACCCCAGGGCCCGCAGGGCCTTGCACGCCTGCGTCCCGGAGTAGTCGAACTCGCAGGCCTGCCCGATCACGATGGGGCCCGAACCGATGATCATCACCTTGTGGATGTCGTCACGACGTGGCATGGGCGCGTTCCTTTTCCCTGGCGTCATGCGGCGGGGGTGCGGAGGGCACCGTCGTCCCGGACGAGGCCCTCACGCCGCAACGACGCGGTGTTGTTGGGCGGAGAGTCTAGGGCTCCGGGCGTCCCGGGGCAACTGGAAATGCCCATACTGGAAATGCCCACACCCCGCGGGACCATGCCGCCTGCGCAGGCGCTTCAAAGGTCCCGATTCCGCAATCGGCCGCGCGGGTGTACAATTCCTGGACCGCGACGGGGGCGCGGAAGCGAGGTGAGGTCGATGGGTTGTCTGCTGGTTCTCGTGGCGTTCCTGGCCCCCCGGGTGACGATGTTCTTCATCTGGGTGCTCACCGACTGGTTCGACAAGGCCTACCAGACCAGCATCGTCCCGCTGCTGGGCTTCCTCTTCCTGCCGTACACCACCCTCGTCTACCTGGCCGCCATGCTCCACGCCGGGGGCCTGCACGGGTGGTGGCTGCCCCTGGTCGTGCTGGCGGTCCTGGCGGACCTCGGGCACGGGCGCGGCGGGATCCGCGTATACCGGCGGCGGAAACGAGGGCGGTGAGCCCCGGCCCACGACCGCCCCTGTCTCATCGAGTCTCCCAAGGCGATTCCTCGCTCCGAAGGGTAGACGTCCGGTCGGACCCGTGATATAGTCAGGAAGGACTTGGAGAGCCCGACGGGCGATGGCTTGCACCGGGCGGGACGTATCGGAAGGAGGACGCATGCGGATTCAGTGCACGATCATGGCGGTGGCGGCGTCGCTCTTGCTATGCCCCGCCCTCGCCCCCGCCAGCCCGATCAACCTCATCGTCAACGGGGAGTTCGAGTCGCCCACGATCACCGGGGACTGGCTGGCAGTCAGTCGCGACCTCGTCCCCGGATGGACCTCCTCGGAGACGAACATCGAGTTCTGGCGGCAGGGGTTCTCGGCAGGGACGAGCTTCGGGATCAACGGGAGCGACGGGCTTCCCGGAGGCCAGAACGTGGAGTTGGGCTGGAACAACCCCTGCACGCTCAGCCAGACCGTCACTGTCCCCGCCTTGGCGGGCCCCGACGGCCGCCCGGGCCTCAACCCCCAGGACCGCACGGCCGTCTTTTCCTTCGACTGGGCCGAGCGCGACGCGTCCACCGACGTGCATTGGGCGGTCCGCCGGAACTCCACGGGGCTGGACATCGTCAGCGGCGCCGACGACGCCAAACGCTCCTGGGCCCGCGTGACCAGCCCAGCCTTCGAGATCGTCCCCGGGGAAACTCTGACGGTGCGGATCTGGAATACGGGCGGTGGGGGCAACGGGAGCCACCTCGACCAGGTCGAGATGTGGGTGGACGTGGTGAGCATCCCCGAGCCCGCGACCCTCGCCCTGCTGCTGCCGCTGGCCACGCTCCTCCGCCGCCGAACCCGCTGACGCCCCCTCCCTGCGGGAACGCTCCTCCCGCTTCGCGAGGCTTCGGCCGTCCCCGATGCTCTGCGGGCTCGCTCCCTTGCGGTTCCGCCCTCTATACTTCCCTGCCGGTCGTGAGCGCCGCTCCGGCCGCCGCTCGCCAGGGGGCAGGGGATGCTCGCCTCGTTGCGTTGCGGACGGTGGCGCGCCCGGCCGTGCAGGAAGGAGCCCGTCATGTACCAACCGACCCGTCGCCTCCGGGTCAGTGTCGCACTGCTCGGCCTGTGCACGCTGACGTTCGTCGCCCTCGCCCAACGCTCCCAACCGCCGGTCCCGCCCGTCACCGCCCCCGAGGCCATCACCCCCGAGCACCTCTTCCGCTTCACGCCCTACGCCCACACGTTCGACGTGGTGGAGAGCCCCGACGAGGACGAACGGATTGTCATCCGCCTCGGGCGGAAGGGGGACGACCCGCCGGTGTGGGTGCTGGAGATCGGGGACCTCCAGCGGCTGTACCTCGTGGAGCGGGACGACGGGGCGCTCGTCATGACCCGCATGGACCTGCTCACCGAAAACCGCGCTGTCCTCTACAAACCCGCCGTCATCCTCCTGCCCTCGCGCCTGCAAGCGAGCGTTCGCATCGAGGAGACCGGCCGGGCCGGGGTCTACGATCTGCAGACCGGGGAGCGGGTGCGGACGGGCACCTACTCCCACCGCATCGCCGACGTCGGGCGGGTGCGATTCAACGCGCCCATCGGCGTGCTCCGCGGGTATCTGCTGGAGCACGAGCACAACCTGGACATGGACCTGGGCATGCTGAAGATCGAACTCGAGACCGGCTGGACGCCGACGCGCGGCCTCGTCTACCTCCGCCAGCGCAGCACGATGGAGACGCTGGGCCTCTTCGGGAGCACCACGATCCGCTCGTTCATCCTCAGCGAGCGGACGCCGGCCAACACCGGCCGCCGCGAACCCCGCCGGTCCTCCG
>JAWLCQ010000100.1:0-16613 GCA_041687095.1 Phycisphaerae bacterium
GTGGTAAGCCGGCTTCCTCACTACGGGATCACCAACGGGCGCGGACGATGCGCGGTCCCTGCGCGCTGGCCGTAGTCGGGAGCCGTTTGAACCACCGACGCGGGGTCGGTGGGGAAAAGACGAAGAGGCAAGAGAACCATGGGGCCTGTGAGTAGTCAATAGCCGCCTTCCACCGACGCGGGGTCGGTGGGGAGGTCCGGGCGGCGGGCGTCTCTCCCATGTCCCCGACCGCACTGCGGGGACAGTCTCCAATCTCCACTTGGAGCGGCCACCTCAATGGGAGATTGGAAAAGCGCAATTGGTAACCGCTCACGTCTTTGCATGCGACGACAGCAGCCTGAACAACGGCCGGAGAGAAGGGGATTACACAGATTTCTGGATTACACCGAAGAGAGAGAAGAGCGGTGTTCTTCTCCTCAATCTGTGCAATCTCATCTTCTGCGTAATCCCTTTCTTCGGGGCTGTTTCTTCTGCCCAGGCCTTTCCGCTTTCGGCGGACCTTCGGCGGATTTGCGAAGGCATGAACGGTTATGGCAATTGGAAGTGATTCGCGGGCAGAGCCGGCGCAACCCTACACGCGCTCGGAGTCCGCCTCGGGGTCGGGCTCGACGTGGACGATGACCTGCGAGACCTCGGGGACCTTCTCCTGCACGCGGTCGCGGACGGCCGTCGCGATGTCATGGCCGGCGGCGACGCTGAGTTGGGGGTCGACCTGGACGTGGATGTCCATCTCGACGCGGCCGCCGCTCTGGCGGGCGCGGACCGCGTGGTAGCCGCGCACCCCCCGGGTATCGACGACGGCGCGTTCGATGCTCTCGATGACGTCGCGCCCGGGGGCGCGGTCGACGAGTTCGGCGGCGGCGGCGTGCATGATGCCGATGGCGACGATGACAAGGAACGCCCCGAGGACGACGGCGGTGACGGAGTCGAGGAATGCCCAGCGGGGGCCCCCGAACTCGACGGCCGCCAGGCCGATGGCGGCGGCGACGGAGGTGACGGCGTCGGAGCGGTGGTGCCACGCGTTCGCCCGCAGGGAGACGTTGCCCGTTCGCTGGCCCACGTAGCGGGTGATGCGGAACAGGACCTCCTTCACCGGGACCGACAGCAGCGCCAGGGCGAAGGGCAGCCCGGCGGCGATGGGCGCGGTGGGCTGCTGCAGGGCGTGGACGGCGTCGTAGATGATCCACCCCGCCGCCGCCAGCAGGACCAGGCCCACGAACATCGACGTGAGCGTTTCGAGCCTGCGGTGCCCGTAGGGGTGGCAGGCGTCGGGGGGTTTGCGGGCGGCCTGGAGGCCGGCGAGGACGGCGACGTCGGTGACCAGGTCGGACCCCGAGTGCAGCCCGTCGGCGAGGATGGCACGGGAGTGCAGGAGGCTCCCGGCCAACACCTTCGCCACCGCCAGGGCCGCATTGGCCCCCAGACCAATCCAGGTCACCCCCTCCGCCGTCACGCGTGCGGGCCACGTTGTGCGCTCAGTGGTCATGCGGGAGGATTCTATCCGTCGGCCGTGCCCCGCGACACCGGGAATTCCGACTTCGGGCCGGGTGCGGATCATGTGTCGGCGTAGGGGGAGGAGGGACGCATGACGTAGCGCGCGCCGTCCTGGCGGGCGGACCATTTGACCTCGTCGTCATACCCGCCCCGCGACGCCTCCCCCCGCCACTCCGTCTTCACGTGCCCGTGGTGATGGTAGACGTTGCAGGCGTTGCACTTGACGGTCTCGTCCAGGTGAGCCCCCTCGTACCGTCCCAGCCGCTCCCGTAGCATACGGAGTTGCTGGACGACCTCCGCCACCTCCGCCCCGGCCGCCTCGGAGGCATCCGCCTCTCCGGTGCGGCGATAGCGCATGCTGCCGAACGTCTGGATGGCATCGTCCAGGGCACGAAGGCACATGTCGTAGCACATGGCAAATCTCCCGTTCATCTGCAAGGCCAGGGAAAGGGGACGGGCTGCACCGTCGTCCGGCGGGGCTGCCCTCGAAACCGGGTTTATGTCTGCTTTCCGCGCAGCCGCCGCATGATGGCCATGTACTGCCGTTTACGGGCAGCGAAGGCGGCGTCGTGGTACAGGTCGCCGAACAGGTCGTACAGGCCCCGGCGGAGCTGCTCGCGCGTCATGCCGCGCGGCTCGTAGGTCACGTCGAACAGCGTGCAGCGGTCCCAGAACGGAGGCGGATCCAGGCGGCCCTCGCGTTGCAGGCGGGCGTACAGCGGCGTGCCCGGAAAGGGCGTCAGGACCGTCACCTGGATCTCCAGCGGCTCGGCGGCGGCGACGAAACGGCGGATGTCGTCGAAGACTTCGGGGGTGTCCCCGTCGAGTCCGACGATGAAGCACGTGTTCACCGTCACGCCCGTGTCCTGGATGCGGCGGACGGCGTCGACGTACCGATCCGCCTGCCGCGCCTTCCATCCCGTGGACTCCACCCGCTCCAGCCGTTCGCACGACAGGCTCTCCAAGCCGATAAGCAACTGGTAGCACCCGCTCGCCCGCAGGTCGCGCAGCAACTCGGGCTGATCGGCGACGGAGAGGTCGGTCTCGGCGAACCAGCGGAGGCCCAGCGGGCCGATCCGCTCGATGAACTCGCGCGACCAGCGGGGATCGACGAAGAGGTTGTCGTCGGCGAACTCGATAAAGGGCCTCTCCCAGATCTCGCACACCGCATCGAGTTCGCGGTGGACCTGATCCACGGTCTTCTGGCGGTAGCCCGGCCCGTACAGCCGCGAGCCCGCGCAGAACTCGCAGCAGTGCGGGCACCCGCGCGAGGTCTGCACGGGGATGCGGTTGTAGTTCTCCGGATCCAGGAGGTCGAATCGCGGAACGGGCGCGGTCCGCAGGTCGTACGGCTCGCCTCCCTGGCATCCGTAGGTCCGCTGGAGCGTCCCGCGGGCGAGGTCGGTCATCACGCGGGGCCAGTGGGGTTCCGCTTCCCCGAGGACGACGGCGTCGGCGTGCTGGAGGGCCTCCGCGGGAAGGGCCGTCACGTGCGGCCCGCCCAGGATCACCCGCGTGCCCTGGCGGCGGAGGTGGTCGGCGAGGGCGTAGGCCTCGTGGATCTGAGCGGAGTAGGAGGAGATGGCGGCGACGTCGTAGGGGGGGAGGCGGCGGAGGTTGAGATCGTCGATGTGGGGGATCTCGGCGTAGTCGAGTTCGACGCCGGGGGGCGTGAGGGCGGCGAGGGTGAGGAGCGAGAGGCTCGGCAGGGAGGCGATGACGTGCCCGCGGGCGAGGAAGCCCGGCAGGGTCACACCCAGCCACGCCAGTTCCGGGTCGATCACCCGCACCCCGCTCATCGCCAGCAGCCCCAGGTGCACGGTTCACCCTCCCCGCGACAGCAGAAGGATCCAGCCCCACACCTGGATCGCCACGCCGAGCGTGACGCAGGAGGCGGGAATTGGAAACAGGTACTTGCACGGTTCCCGCCACGCGGAGAGCAGGCACACAAGGGGCATGAGAAGAGCCCCGGCGATCATGGCCAGGCCCCCGACGGGGAGAGCCCACGGCGGAAGGAGGCCCAGTCGCGGACCGCACACGCCGTACAGCACATTGATGATCCCCAAGGCGAAGGCCGCCACGTGACCGAGGCGCATCGCCTGCCGACGGAAGCTGCCGTATCCGCCCGCCCAGTGGCGGTCGGCGGCCCAGAGCCCGAAGGTCATCCCCAGCAGGGCCCCCAATCCCATCCCGCACCAGCCGACGGCAATGTTCCACGATGCGACGTTCATGCTCCCGCCTTTCCCGTTCGTCTGGTCGGAGTCTACCGCGCTGTCCGCCCCGTGGGAAGGGGACGCGGGGCGCTGCGTACCCAGATCGATTTCCAGTCGCCAAAGTCCAATGGAGCTGACGCCCTGACGAGGTCCCGTTGCCCCGCGGATCCTGCGGTGCGTGCGGGACGACGGACGCCAAATGGCAAGCCACGGTCAGATCCTGTTCGCGGTCTTCCCCGGGCTTGCCATTTGGCGTCCGTCCGTCCCCCGCGAACCCGCAGCAGATGCGCGGAACATGATGCGCGCGGAACGTTGTCTCCATCACCGCCTGGTGGTTAGACTGATCCGTAGGATTTACCGCTGAGCGTGGAGGTGCACTTTGAAGCAACTGCAGCAGAACATGACGATGATCTACTGGAAGGGCGAGACGCACTGGGTAGGCAAACTGCTGGAGCACCCCGAGATCATGACCCAGGGCGAAACGCTGGGGGAACTCGAGGAGAACCTCCGAGACGCCTACCGCATGATGGTCCTTGAGGATGTGCCCGAAGACCACCACACGAAGGCCATCGCGATATGAAGCGAAAGAGTTCGTCCACCGCCTCTCCCGGGACGGTTGCGTGCTCCTTCGCTCCGGGGGCAGACATGACATCTACCTCCATCCCAAGACGGGGCGGAAGCAACCGGTTCCCCGGCACGTGGAGATCGACGACGCCCTTGCACGACACATCCGCAAGTTCCTGGGCCTGGAACCGTAGCAAAGATTTCTTCCGAATCCACTTGCCTTTTCGCCAAAGCGCGCAATACTACAATTAGATACGCATGCTTCTGATGCGCTCCGGTCCGCTCGTGGGGGCGGAACTGCCGGGGCGCTTCGGGCGATGAGAAGGGCCGCGACGGTCGAAGTTTCTCCCGCTGATAGCTGATAGCTAACGGCGGATGGCTGAGAGCTTCCTCCCTCCCGCCCTTCGTCGCCGGTGATCTCCGCCCCAGGGCGGGGAGCCTAGCAGAGAGGAGCACTGTCATGGGGCTGTTTGCACGTCTACACCGCATCACTGTGGGCCGCGTCGAGGCCTTCCTTGCGCGCGCCGAGGACCCCGAGATCATCTTCCCCCAACTCGTCCGCGAGATGGAGGACCAGTTGCGCCTCGCGACCGACGCCGAGGCCAAGGCCGCCGCGGCCGTCAAGGCCGCCCAGCGCGACCTCCGCACCGCCGCCGAGAGCGGGCAGCGCATGCACCGCGGGGCCGCCCTCGCCCTCCAGCAGGGCGACGAGGCCACCGCCCGCAAGGCCCTCGCCGCCCAAATCGACGCCGAACGCTCCGCCGCCCAGGCCCACGACGCCGTCGGCGGCGCCGAGGCCACCCGACTCCAGGCGGAAGGGGCGCGGCAGCAGATCCAGCGCCAACTGGAGGAGCTGCGCTCCAAGCGCAACGAGATCCTCACCCGCTCCCGCGTCGCCCAGACCCGCCAGAAGATCCAGCGGACCGTCGGGGGCTCGGCCGGGACGACCGACACCATCCTCGACGCCGTCGCCCGCCTGGAGGCCGGGGTCGAGGAGGTCGAGGCCGAACTGGAGATCCAGTCCCGCCTCACGGGCGGACCGGCGACGGGCCCGTCGCTGGAGGCCAGGCTCTCGGAACTCGAGGGCCAGGCCCAGATCGAATCCCGCCTCGCCGAGTTGCGGCGGAGCGTGGAAGGCGAGGGCGACAGCGCGCCCGCGGTGGCGGAAGCGGCATCCGAAACCCAGTGATCTTCCTGCGTCCCGCGCGTCCACAACGCCCCCGGACTGCGTCCGGGGGGTGTCGTGGCCAGCCACGGTCCTGGGAATAGGGGGACCGGGCGCTTCGGTGACGGAGCGCACCCCCCTGATGCAGTCCGGGGGGCGTTGGGCGCCGGGGCGCGTTACAACCCGTGCGGAAACAACATGAACGGTCCAGCAGCCACGAGAGCAGAGTTGAAGCCTTTGGCTATCAGCTATCAGCTGTCAGCTAACAGCTTTCAGCAGACTTGTCTGGATTCTCCTCGCTCCTCGCTGATCGCTGATCGCTGATCGCTGAAAGCCGATAGCTTGTCGGATCGCTGTTCAGGTTGTTCCTGCGGAGCGCCTGACCCGGATCTGTCCGGGGACGCCGAAACGTCTCCTGGTGGGTCTGGAGTCGGAGACATTTGAGACTGCTGACTTGATTCTGAACCATCCGTCCCGTATGGGAATATCGTACGGCGGCGGCCAGGCACCGGCTGAAGGGCCCCCCGTGGGCGAGGCGGCCGGTGGGAAAGGGCGGAAGCATGTCCATCTTTGAACGCATTCAACGCATCGCCAAGGCCAACGTGAACTGGCTGCTCGACCGGGTCGAGCCGCCCGAGCAGGAACTCGAGTCCCGCATCCGTGAGCTGGAACAGGCCCTTCGGGAGGGCCGCGAGTGCGCCGCCACCTACGGGGCCACCTTCCGCCGCATGGAACGCGAGCAGGAGCAGCTCCGCCTGCAGCAGGCCCAGTGGCAGCAGCGGGCGCAGCAGGCGGTGGCGGGCGGGGACGACGACACCGCCCGCCGCGCCCTGGGCGAGAAGGTCCGCCTGGGCGAGCGCGTGGCCAACCTCACCCCCGGGATCGAGCAGGGCCGCCGAACGTACGACCAACTCCGCGACAACCTCGCCAAGCTCCAGGACCAGCTCCGCGGGGCGAAGCTCAAGCTCGAGGAACTCCGCTCCCGCCGCCGCACCGCCGAAGCCCAGAAGGCCTTCGGGCAGCACCTCGACGGGGCGCTGGGCGCCGCGGACGGGGCCGCCTTCGAACGCCTCGAGGACACCGTCCTTCAGACCGAGGCCGAGGTCGAAGTCGCCGACGAGATCCGCGGAACCGCCCTGCTGGACGCGGACCTGGAGCAACGCTCGCGCGACCTGCAGGTCGACGCCGAACTCCGCGCCCTCAAGGCCGAGTTCGACGGGGACGAACGCTGAAAGGACTCGTGCCATGTGGGACGTCATCACCGCCGCTTTCCTGCCCGTGAACCTGGTGTTCACCGTGCTGCTGCTCGCGATGGTGCTGTATTGGCTCGCGGTCATCCTCGGGGCGCTGGACACGGAGTTCCTCAACGTGGACCTCCATGGCGGGGCGGACGCGGGGGCTGACCTCGACGTCCACGCCGACGTCGACCTGGACGGGGACGCCGACGCGGGCTTCGCCCACACGTGGATGGGGCACATGCTGGCGTTCTTCTACGTCGGGGAAATCCCCGTCATGATCCTCGTCAGCATCCTCATCCTGAGCATGTGGACGATCTCCGTGATCGCCAACCACTACCTCAACCCGACGGGCTCGCTGCTGCTCTGGACGCCGATCGTCGCGGCCAACCTGCTGGCGAGCCTGCTGGTGCTCAAGGTGGTGGGGCGCCCCTTCCAGCGGGTCTTCGCGGCGCTGAACACCGACGCCAACGCCCCCCGCCCCGTCATCGGGCGGATCGGGATCGTGCTCACCACGCAGGTGTCCGAACGGATCGGACAGGTGGAGGTGCCCGAGCGGGGCGCCCCGCTGCTGCTCAACGCAATCACCGAGGATGGCCGCGTCCTGCGTAAGGGGGATGAGGCCGTAGTGGTCCGCAGGGACAACGAGCGGGGCGTGTACATCGTCGCCCCCGTAGAACTGGAGACATGAACATGATTCTGGCAGCCTTAGCATCGGACGCAATCCTCTTCGCCTTCGCCCTCGGGGCGGTCATCGTCATCGGCGTCCTGGCGCTGATCGTCAAGTGTTACCGCAAGGTCTCCCAGGGCGAGGCCCTCATCCGCAACGGGCTGGGGGGGACCAAGGTGAGCTTCTCGGGCATGGTCGTCATCCCCGTCCTGCACAAGGCCGAGTACATGGACATCTCGGTCAAGCGGATCGAGATCGACCGCCGCGCCATCCAGGGCCTCATCTGCAAGGACAACCTCCGCGCCGACATCGTCGTCGCCTTCTTCGTGCGGGTGAACAAGACCGTCGACGACGTCATCAAGGTCGCCCAGTCCCTCGGCTGCGCGCGGGCGAGCGACTCCAAGGCCCTCGTCGAACTCTTCGACGCCAAGTTCTCCGAGGCCCTCAAGACCGTCGGGAAGCAGTTCGACTTCGCCGAGCTGTACATCAACCGCGTCCGCTTCCGCGAGCAGATCCTCGACATCATCGGGACCGATCTGTCGGGCTACGCCCTCGAGGACGCCGCCATCGACTACCTCGAACAGACCGACAAGAAGCTCCTCAATCCCGACAACATCCTCGACGCCGAGGGCATCAAGAAGATCACCGTCCTGACGGCCGAGCAGTTCGAACTCGCCAACGCCCGCGAGCGTGAGAAGGACAAGACGATCAAGAAGCAGGACGTCGAGGCCGGGGAGGCCATCCTCGAACTGCAGCGCCAATACGCCGAGGCCGAGGCCAAGCAGAAGCGCGAGATCGCCGAGGTCCAGGCCCGCGAGGAGTCCTCCGCCCACCAGGTGCAGGCCCAGGAGCGTCAAAAGGCCGAGAAGGCCCGCATCGCCGCCGACGAGGACATCGCCGTCGCCGAGGAGAACCGCCTCCGCCAGATCATCGTCGCCGCCAAGAACAAGGAACGCACCGAGGCCGTCGAGATCGAACGCGTCGAACGCGAACGCGGCCTGGAGGCGACCGAGCGCGAGCGCCTCGTCTCCCTCGCCCAGCTCGCCAAGGACAAGGCCGTCGAGTCCGAGCGCAAGGAACTGCAGGACGTCGTCCGCACCCGCGTCGAGGTCGAACGCGGTGTCGCCGTCGAGGAGGAACGCATCAAGGACACCCGCGAGTTCGCCTCCGCCGACCGCTCCAAGCGCGTCCAGATCACCAAGGCCGAAGAGGAAGCCGAGCAGGCCCTCGTCAAGGACATCAAGCAGGCCGAGGCCGCCCGCAAGGCCGCCGAGCACTACGCCCAGCAGCAGCTCATCGACGCCCAGGCCCACCTGGAGGCGTCCGAGAAGAACGCCGACGCCAAGAAGGCCCTCGCCGCCGCCGGGGTCAAGGAATCCGCCGTCGAAGGCATCGCCGAGGCGGAGGTCCTCGAGGCCAAGGCCCGCGCCTTCCGCGCCCAAGGCCAGGTCGAGGCCGACATCCTCGCCCTCAAGGCCGACGCCAAGGAGAAGGACGGGACCGCCGAGGCCACCGTCGCCCAACGCAAGTACGCCGCGGAGGCCGAGGGCATCACCGCCAAGGCCGAAGCGATGAAGCTCTTCAACGACGCGGGCAAGGACCACGAGGAGTTCAAGCTCCGCCTCCAGAAGGACCTCGAAGTCGAACTCGCCGAGATCCGCATCCGCAAGGACGTCGCCGCCGAACAGGCCAAGCTCGTGGGCGAGGCCCTCAAGAGCGCCAAGATCGACATCGTCGGGGGCGAGAACCGCTTCTTCGAGCGGCTCGTCAACTCCATCACCACCGGAAAGATGGTCGACCGCGCGGTCCAGAACAGCGAGGTCCTGCAGGACTTCCGCGCGGCGATCGTGGGGGCGGACGGGCAGGAGACGATGACCCGCATCCGCGAGATGGTCGGGCGCTTCGGGCTCTCCAGCGAGGACGTCAAGAACCTCACGGTCTCAGCGCTGATGATGAAGCTCATCGGGCTCGCCCAGGACCAGGAGAAGGGCCTCCTCCGCAACCTCCTCGACGCCGCCCACGCCGCCGGGATCTCCAACCACCCCGTCGCGACGTACCTCGCCCCGGCGGTGGAGACCAAGTAGCGGAGCCGTGACGGCGAAGAGGAAATCCGAAATCCGAAACACGAAGTCCGAAACAAATTCGAAACGGCAAATTCAAATGACAGAAACTAAGGAACACCCCAGCGGGCGCCCACAGGCTTGTACAGCGGGGTTCGCTTGCGAGCGTCCGTTTTGAACATTTGAGTTTCGTGCTTTGAATTTGTTTCGGATTTCGTGCTTCGGATTTCGGATTTGGGAGCTGCAGAACCGAGGATCGGTATGACTGAGCAGAAGGAACAACAGGCGTCCCCGCCTCCGCAGACACAGCTCGAAGGTGGGACGTACGAGATCATCCGCCGGCGACTGGCGGAGCGGGGGCAGGAGCTGCGCCAGCGGATCGAGCAGCTCAACGACGCCCGCAAGGACGTCTTCGGGACCATCGAGACCCAGCTCACCGCCAGCGAGTCAATCTCCACCGACAACAACTGCGTCCCGCGGGACATGGTGTCCGTGGGGCGCAGCTTCCTCTTCGGGTACAACGTCTTCATCGGCCTGCGGGCCCAGACCGTGCTGGAGGATGTCTTCGCCCAGTACGAATGGGCCGATGGCGCCTTCCGCCGCCAGGAGCTGACGCTCCTGCGCGGGGAGCGGTTCGAGACCGACTTCCGCAACCTCTACAAGTACTACCGCCACACCACCTTCGCGAAGTTCCACGAGGCGGGCCCGCACCTGTACCTCGTCTTCCGCACGGGCAAGGCCGTCACCGACGTCAAGACCTTCAAGTTCCTCCTCCGCGGGGAGGCCCTGGAGTACGTCGACAACCGCAGCGACCACGAGTACGCCTTCCCCCCCCAGCAGGAGTTCGACTGGACGCGGGTGACGCACGACATGCAGCGCAGCGGCCGCTGCCCCCACGTCTCCATCGCCGACCGCGTCTTCGTCGAGACGATGGGCGGGGACCTGACGATCAAGATCGAGGACAACACCGAGAGCGGGGAGGGCATCTACTCCGAGCCCGTGGACAACCCCGACCAGACCCTCGACGACGCCGAGATGTACTACGCCCTCGTCGGGAACCTCATCGTCCTCAAGATCCGCCCCTACCAGGAGAAGGCCTGGCGGCACATCGTGTACAGCGAGAAGGCCCAGCAGGCCGTCCGCATCGACTCCATCGCCGACGCCTGCGTCCTGCTGCCCGACGGGCACGGGCTGATCTTCCCCCGAGGGTGCTACCTCCAGACGGGCGAGCTGAAGCTCTTCGAGATCGAGATCGAGGACATGGTCTTCGATCGCCGCATCGCCAGCCCCAACGGGGAGGACTACCTCTACCTCTTCTACAACCGCGACAGCGGCACGTACGTCCTGCTGGGCTACAACGTCATCGCCCAGCGCGTCGCCACCCCCATCGTCTGCAACGGGTACTCGCTCTTCGACGACGGGACGCTCCTGTACTTCCGCGCGGGCACGCAGCCCCAGAAGCACCACACGCTCCAGGTCTGGCAGACGCCCTTCCGCGGGCCCGACTTCCGCCAGGAGGTCCGCACCGACTCGCACCTCTACCGCATCGGCAACAAGGACATCGTCCGCTGCATGGCCGAGTGCCACGAACTGCTCGTCCTCCTGGGCAAGGAGGACACCTACGCCAACCTCTACGTCGACATCGCCCGCACCGCGCAGAACATCCTCGACGGGTACTTCTGGCTCAACAGCCCCGACACCTTCCGCCTCGACGAACCCCTCCGCGCCCTGCAGGAGGCCGCCGCCGGGGCCATCGCCGAGTTCGAGAAGGTCACCCGCACCCAGCGCGACACCCGCCAGCGCATCGCCGCCGCCCGCGACCGCGTCCGCAAGGCCATCGCCTCCATCGACTACTACCACCTCGACGACATCGGCACCTTCGTCCGCCTCCTCGCCGAACTCCGCGCCCTCCGCGGCGAGGTCATCGGCCTCAAGGACCTGCGGTACGCGGACCTGCCCCTCGTCGAGGCGCTGGAGGCCGAGGTCGCCCAGCACGCCGAGACGCTCTCCGCCCGCTGCGTCGAGTTCCTGCTGCAGCCCGAGGCGCTGGCGCCGTACGTCCAGCGGATCGAGGCCCACCAGGCGGCGATCCCCGAACTCGCCAAGGTCACCGACGCCAAGGCCCTCGCCGAGCAGCTCGCCGCCGCCACCGCGGAGCTGGAGATGCTCATCGAGATCGTCAGCAACCTCAAGATCGACGACGCCACGCAGACGACGGCGATCATCGACGCCATCTCGCTCGTCCTCGCCCAGCTCAACAAGGCCAAAAGCGCCCTCAAGAACCGCACCTCCGCCCTCGCCGCCAGCGAAGGCGCCGCCGAGTACGCCTCCCAGACCCAGCTCATCGACCAGGCCGTCATCAACTACCTCGACGTCTGCGATGCCCCTGACCGCTGCGACGAGTACCTCGGGAAGGTCATGGTCCAGCTCGAGACCCTCGAGTCCCGCTTCGCGGACTTCGACGACTTCGTCGTCCAACTCGCCCAGAAGCGCGAGGAGGTCTACGGGGCCTTCGAGTCCCGCAAGGCCCAGCTCGTCGAGGACCGCAACCGCCGCTGCTCCGCCCTCCTGTCCGCCGCCCAGCGCGTCCTCAAGGGCGTCCGCAACCGCGCCGCCGCCCTCGCCACCCTCAACGAGATCAACGCCTACTTCGCGTCCGACCTCATGATCGAACGCGTCCGCGAAACCGTCCGCCAACTCCGCGCCCTGGGCGACACCGTCAAGGCCGACGACATCGACTCGCAGCTCAAGAGCCTCCAGCAGGACTCCGCCCGCCAGCTCAAGGACCGCCAGGCCCTCTACGAGGACGGGGAGAGCGTCATCCGCTTCGGGCGCCACCGCTTCAGCGTCAACCACCAGAACCTCGAACTCACCACCGTCCTCCGCGACGGGGAGCTGTACCTGCACCTCACGGGCACGGGGTTCTTCGAGCGGGTCACCGACCCCGACCTGCTCGCCACCCGCGACACGTGGGGCCTGGAGTGCGTGAGCGAGAGCCCCGCGGTCTACCGCTCCGAGTACCTCGCCTACCTCCTGCTCCGCGACGCGCAGGAGCGGGGCGAGGCGGCCGTCGAGGAACTCGCGGGGCTCGACGACGACGCGCTGCTCCAGCGGGTGCAGGCGTTCATGGCCCCGCGGTACGCGGAGGGGTACGTCAAGGGCGTCCACGACGCCGACGCCGCCCTCCTCCTCCGCGCGCTGCTGCACCTGCGGGCGTCGGTGGGGCTCCTCGCCTACGCCCCCCCCGCCCGCGCCCTGGCGAGCGTGTACTGGCGATGGCAGGAGGACGGGGAGGCGAAGGCCCGGCTCTCCGCGCGTTTGGCGGCGGCGGGGAGGGCCCGCACGCTCTTCGCCGACCGGCGGATCGACGGGCCCTACATCGCCGAACTCCGCGACGCCCTCGCGGGCTTCGCCGAGCGGACGAGGCTCTTCGACGCCCAGCACGTCGCCCCCGCGGCCGAGTACCTCTACCACGCCCTCGCCGCCAACGGGTCGGGCCCGTCCGCCCCCGCGCCCTTCGCGCTCAGCGCGGTGGCGGCGGGGATCCGCAAGCGGTTCGAGTCGCACCTGCGGCACAGGAAGCACGATTCGCACTTCACCTCGGCGGCCGAGGCGCTGGCGGACGACCTGGTGAACGGGTATCGGCTGCGCCGGGAGTGGGTGGCGTCGTACCTCGGCGCACATGGGAGCGCGGAGGAGCACGAGTTCGCCGACGAAGTCGCCGCCGCCCTCCTCGACGGGCAGTCCCCCCCCGCCGTCATCGACGTCCCCCTGGCGGTGGACCTGGAGGGCCTGGCGGGATCGCACCCGCGGATCCAGGACGGCAAGTGCCGGGTGAACTACGGGCACTTCCTCACCCGCCTGCAGCACCACGAGCGGGAGGTGGCCCCGAAGTTCCGGGCGTACGTGGAGGCGAAGAAGCGCCTGCTGGCGGAGGCCTCGGAGGCGATGCGCCTCGACGAGTACCAGGCGCGGGTGCTGACGACGTTCGTCCGCAACAAGCTCATCGACAAGGTCTTCCTGCCGCTGGTGGGCGACAACCTCGCCAAGCAGATCGGGACCGTGGGGCAGGACAAGCGGACGGACCGCCAGGGGTTGCTGCTGCTGATCAGCCCCCCGGGGTACGGCAAGACGACGCTGATGGCGTACGTCGCCAACCGCCTGGGGCTGATCTTCGTGAAGGTCAACGGGCCCGCCATCGGCCACCGCGTGACGAGCCTCGACCCCTCCGAGGCGCCCAACGCCTCCGCCCGGTCCGAGCTGGAGAAGATCAACCTCGCCTTCGAGATGGGCGACAACGTGATGATCTACCTGGACGACATCCAGCACTGCCACCCCGAGCTGCTCCAGAAGTTCATCCCCCTCTGCGACGCCACCCGCCGCGTCGAGGGCGTGTACAAGGGGCGGACGAAGACCTACGACCTGCGCGGCAAGCGCGTGTGCGTGGTGATGGCCGGGAACCCCTTCACCGAGAGCGGGGAACGCTTCCAGGTCCCCGACATGCTCACCAACCGCGCCGACACCTACAACATCGGCGACATCGTGGGCGACAACCGAAGCGAGTTCGAACTCAGCGTCATCGAGAACTGCCTCACCAGCAACCCCATCCTCGCCCCACTGATGAACCGCTCGCAGGAGGATGTCTACGCCCTCATCCGCCTCACCGAGACGGGCGAGCGGGAGGGCATCGAGTTCGAGGGCGCCTACTCCCCCGACGAACTCAACGAGTACGTCTCCGTCCTCCGCAAGCTCTTCATCGTCCGCGACGTGGTCCTCAAGATGAACGCCCAGTACATCGCGTCGGCCGGGACCGCCGACGAGTACCGCACCGAACCCCCCTTCCTCCTCCAGGGCTCGTACCGCAACATGAACCGCATCGCCTCGCGGGTCCTGCCCGTGATGAACGACGCGGAGCTGTGGACGCTCATCGAGTCCAGCTACGAACAGGACGCCCAGACCCTCACCACCTCCGCCGAAGCGAACCTGCTCCGCTTCCGCGAACTCGTCGGCCGACAGACCCCCCAGCAGGCCGCCCGCCTCGAGGAGATCCGCAAGACCTTCCGCCGCAACCTGCTGCTGGGCGGGGAGAGCGACGACAAGTTCGGGACCATGATCCGCCAGCTCAACGCGTTCTCCGCGGGGCTGGACTCCATCCGCGACGTGCTCGCCGGGGGGGTCGGAGCCCTGGCCAAGGCGAAGACGCCCGAGGCGCCCGACCCGCTCCGCCAGACCGCCGACGCCGTCCTCGGCCGCATGGATCGCATCGTCACCGAACTCCGCGAGCAGCGCAAGGCCCTGATCGAGCACGACTCCGCCCAAAGCGCCGCCGACGCCGCCCACGCCGCCGCCGGACTCACGGGCATCCTCGAGGAGCAGTTCCGCACGATGGAGACGTGGCTGCGACCCGTCGCCCGGACGGAGGCGGGACGCGCCCAGTACGCCAACGACCTCGTCCGCCGCTTCGAGGACATGATCGACGGGTACTCCCGCCTCGTGGGCATCCTCAAGGAGCGGCAGGCGGGGCACGACGCCGACGAGGCCGACGTGGAGATCACGGTGCGGAGCGGGGATGCGGATCCGCAGGAACCGCCCGATGCCGAAACGGACGTGACCGAGAACGACGCGAGCCACGAGCAGACGTAAGTGGCACCGTGCCCCGACGCTTGCGTCTCAGGGAAGCAAGTGACGTGGGTGCCACGGCTGCGCCGTTTGCAGCCGTGCTGGCGTGGGTGCCACGGCTGCGCCGTTTGCAGCCGTGCTGGCGTGGGTGCCACGGCTGCGCCGTTTGCAGCCGTGCTGGCGTGGGTGCCACGGCTGCGCCGTTTGCAGCCGTGCTGGCGGGAAGGACACGGCTGCAGACAGCGCAGCCGTGGCACCCGCAGTAGAAGCCGTGGCACCCGCAGTAGAAGCCTGGGCGCCCGCAGTGGAAGGCTGGGTGCCGTGGTTTGCGGAGCGCAGCGGAGCAACCACGTCAAACCGACGTGGCAGCCCGAGCCAGGCGGTACCGTAGTGGCATGCAACGCCCCCCGACCGGGTCGGGGGGGTGAGCCTGGAGAAGACGAAGCTTCGCGTTCGCGGACAGCAGCGCGAAGTACCGATACGAACGGCAGATGTCAACCCTGTCCCCGGCCGCACGCTGTTTGCGGTCCGGGGGCATCAGGATCGCAGTATGGGATTCATTGATAGACTCAAGCGAATCACCCTCGGACGGGTGGAGGCGTTCCTGGCCGCCCAGGAGACCCCCGAAACCGTCCTGCCCCAACTCGTCGAGGAGCTGGCCGCCAAGGTCCGCCAATCCGCCGATGCCGAGGCCAAGGCCCTCACCGCCGTCAAGGCCGCCCAGCGCCGCTGCGATGAGGCCCGCGGGCGGTCCCAGCGGATGGGCCAGGGGGCCCACTTGGCGCTGCAGGCGGGGGACCCCGACCTCGCCCGCCGCGCCCTCGCCGCCCAACTCGACGCCGAACGCGAACTCGACGCCCACCTCCCCCCCCTCGCCGCCGCCGAGTCCGCCCTGGAGTCGGCGAGGGCGGCGAGGCGGCAGTTGGGCGAGACGCTCGAGCAGGTGAAGGCGCGGCGGGACGAGCTGATCGCCCGCGCCAAGGCCGCCCGCGCCCGCCAGACCGCCCCCCCCCAGCGTGGATCCATCCTCGACGCCGTCGCCCGCATGGAGGAGAAGGTCGGACACGCCGAGGCCCACGCCGACGCCCGCGACGAAGTCGCCCGCACACTGGGCCCCGACGTGGTCGAACGCGACCTCGAAGAACTCCGCCGCAACGCCGAAGTCGAACGCCGCCTCCAGGAACTCAAGGCCCGCCTCGGTGGGCAGGGGCAGGGGGAGCAGGCGTAGGGCCTCACCGGCGGATCGCAACGGACGCCAAAGGGCAAGCCACTGCTGACCCGTCCCGCGCGCCTGCGCCAGCGCGTCTGCGGCGGCGCGTCTGCGGCGGCGCGTCTGCGGCGGCGCGTTTGCGGCGGCGCGTTTGCGGCGGCGCGTCTGCGGCGGCGCGTTTGCGGCGGCGCATCTGCGGCAAGGCGTCTGCTGCGGGGGTCTCCCGACCCCCCACCTCCTGCGCCGGGGGTCTCCTGACCTCGTTGTTCTACACATCTCGGCCTCGCGGGGCGGCAGGGACCCGATTCCGGGCGTCGGTCCGACAGCCCCGACAGGGGCGCGGGACAGTAGCCGGGGGTGGAGCGCAGCGGAACCCCCGGAAG
>JAWLCQ010000101.1:0-16542 GCA_041687095.1 Phycisphaerae bacterium
GAAGGGCCCCCTCACCCCCTCGCTGCGCTCGGGACCTCTCCCCGAGGGGAGAGGGGTTGATGCGCCCGCTTCGCGGTCTCTGGTCTTCGGTCTGCGGTTCCTCACCCGCCGTTGCCCCCCGAAGCGCCCCCGAAGCGGCATTGGCCCGGGGGGGCGGGGTCTGCTATACTGCACGCCAAATGGAGGCGCCATGGTCTTCGACGCGAACTTCGACCGCCAGAAGATGATGTACCATCCGGGGGAGGTGGCAGTGTGGCTGCGGGAGGGGCGTACGCGCGGGCCGATCTACACCGAAATGGAACTCTGCTCCCGCTGCAACTGCCGGTGCGTGTTCTGCGGGGTGGACCACCTGGTGAACAAGACCTCCGACACCATCGACGCGGACCTCGCCCAAAAGGTCATCGCCGGGCTGCACGAACTGGGCAACCGGTCGATCATGTTCTGCGGGCACGGGGAGCCGCTGCTCAACCCCCACGCCCACGAGATCATCGACTTCGCCTCGCAGCGGATGAGCACGTCGGTGACGACGAACGGCACGTGCCTCACCGAGGGCAACCTCCCGCTGATCGACGGGCTGGAGTGGATCCGCTTCTCCATCAACGCCGGGACCGAGGAGTGCTACGCCGCCGTGCACGGGACCGCCCCCGAGATGTTCGAGCGCGTCCTGACCAACATCGCCCGCACCGTCGAACGCAAGCGCCGCCGCGCCCTCGACGTGGTCGTGGGCTCGCAGCTCGTGCTCATCGACGAGAACGCCGACACCGTCGTCGAACTCGCCCGGCGGATGAAGGACCTGGGCGTGGACTACTTCAGCGTCAAGCCCTACTCCCAGCACCCCCTCAGCGAGAACGAGCGGACGGTGGACTACGCCCGCCTCCGCCCCCTCGCCGAACAGCTCGAAGCGCTCGACAGCGAGAGCTTCCGCGTCATCTACCGCCAGGGCTCCATCGCCAAGGTCCACGCCCGCAAGCCCTACGCGAAGTGCTACGGAACGCACTTCCTGTGCTTCGCCGCCGCCAGCGGAGACCTCTGGGAATGCAACGTCTTCGTGGGCGACGAGCGGTTCCGCATCGGCAACGTGCGCGACCAGACCGTGCCCGAGATCTGGGCCGGCCCCCGCCGCCAGAAGGTCCTGCACTTCATCGAACACGAACTCGATGTTGACCTCTGCCGCGATATCTGCCGAATGGATGAATGCAACACGTACCTGTGGCGCCTGAAGCACCCGTGGGCGCACGACAACTTCATCTGACGCCCCAGGCGCGGGAGACGCCGTGCAGGACGCCGTGACGTCCCGGCCCGCGCGTTCCCGCGTCAGAGCATTGCAGAGCTTCGTGGAGCACGCATGTCCCGCGAACGACACAAGATCCTCATCGTCAAGCTCGGGTACTCCGAGACCCTCGTCCCCGAGGTCCGCCAGACGTGCTCCCTGGGCGACGTGCTGCGGACGACGGCCATCCTGCACCTGTTCAAGGACGACCACGTCACGTGGCTCACCGACGCGGCGGCCGTCCCGCTGCTCAAGGGCAACCCGCACATCGACACCATCCTCACGTTCGACCTGCTGAACGTCCTGAGGCTCGAGAGCGAGCGGTTCGACAAGGTCGTGAACCTCGAGAAGGTCCCCGGGCTCTGCGCGATGGTCCACCGCATCAGCGCCTGGGCGCACTACGGGTTCCGCTTCGATCCCGAGACCGGGCAGGCGAAGGCGTACGACCGCGCCTTCGAGGCCCTCTCCGTCGCCACCCGCGAGGAACTCAAACGCCTCAACGACCGCCCATGGGTCGAGCTGCTCTTCCGCATGCTGGGCGCCGAGTGGCAGGGCGAGCGGTTCATGCTCGGATACCAGCCCAAGACCGACGTGCAGTACGACGTCGGGTTCAATGTCCACGTGGGCACGCTCCGCCCGGTGAAGGCCTGGCCGATCGAGCACTGGGCGAAGCTCGAGCGCATGCTCGACGGGAAGCTCACCCTCACCCACCAGCAGCACCTCGACAACCTCGAGGGCTACATGGACTGGATCCACTCCTGCCGCGTGCTGGTAACCAACGACTCGCTGGGCCTGTTCCTCGCCCTGGCGCTGGGCAAGCGGGTGCTCGCCCTGTTCGGGCCCACCCCGTCGGCCGACATGGCCCCCAACGAGAACCTGCGAATCCTCACCCCTCCCGGGGACCGCGACTGCCTCCCCTGCTGCCGCGCCACCTGCGCCCGCAACGACCCGTGCATGCAGTACATCACCCCCGAAACCGTGTACGAGGCCCTCATGGAATGGGGAACGGGTGGATGAAGCTCCCCCGCCCCCTCCTCACGGCCGCCAAGGCCCTCCTCGCCCTCGCCCTCCTCGCGTACGTCCTGCACCAGGTGGACTGGGCCGAACTGCTCGCCTCCGTCCGCGGGATGCACCCGATGTTCCCGATCCTCGCCGCCCTCTCGCTCGCCGCCTCCGTCGTCACCGCCGCCCTCCGCTGGCGGGGACTGCTGCGGGTGCAGGGCGTGGAGGTCTCCGCGGGCGAGGTCATCCGCCTCGCCTTCCTCGCCGACTTCTTCAGCATGGTCCTGCTGGGCATGCTGGGCGGGGACGCAGTGAAGGCCTGGTACGTCGCCCGCCACCGCCGCCACACCCACCGCGTCATCGTCAGCGTCCTGTTCGACCGCCTCCTGGGCGTGTGCGGGCTGGCGGCCTTCGCGGCCGTCATGCTCGCCGTCCTCTACGCCCTGGGCGCCGCCGACGACGCCCGCACCCTCCTTGCACCGGCCCTGTCGGTGGCGGCCGTGCTGGCGGGCGTGGGGATGGGGGCGGGCGTGCTGCTCAGCCCCCGACTGCGGGCCCTGCTGCACCTGCAGACGCTCTCCGCCCGCCTGCCGTTCTCCCACCACCTCGCCGGGGCCGGACACGCCATCCGCACCTACCTCCGCGACCGCCCCCGCCTCCTGCACGCCGTCGCCCTCACCGTCCTCGCCGAGATCTTCATGATCGGGTCCGTCGCCCTGCTGGGCGTCGGGCTGGGCCTGGGGGTCCCGTGGTACGCGTACTTCCTGTACGTCCCGCTGGTGATCATCCTGTCCGCCGTGCCGATCACGCCCGGGAGCGTGGGCGTGACGGAGCAGCTCTACGTGCTGTACCTGTCGATGGCGGGGCCCCGGGGTCGCGGGCGGTGGCGTTGGCGCTGCTGGTGCGGGCGCTGCTGGTGGTGGTGGCCCTGCCCGGTGCGCTGGTGGCCGCCACCGGGCCCCGCCTGCCCGCCGGGGAGCAGATCCGCGAGCAGCTCGAGGGCGCCCCGGACGACGACGAGCCCCCCGCACCCGCTGCCCCCACGGAGGCGCTGCATGCCCGATAGCCCAGACACCCGCGCGTTGGCGAACGCCAGTGCCGCCCCCCCCGACGGTGCCTCGCCCGAAGCGGCCCCGGCCGATGCGGCGACCCCCACGCCTCCCCGCCGCGCCCGCCGCAGGCCTCCGCTCCGCATCAAGCTGCTCCTGCTGGCGATGGGGCTGCTGCTGGGCGGGGCCCTGGCGGAGATCGGGGCGTACGCCTACACGCACGGGTGGGCCTGGCGGACGGGGACGGTCCGCTACGCCCCCGAGGGCGATCCCCCGGGCACGATCCGCCTGGCCGTGCTGGGCGGGTCCACGTCGCGCGGCACGCCGTACCACGACGTCATGGAGATCCTGGGGCGCGAGGGCGAGCGGTTCACCCTCCTGTCGCCCGTGAAGACCATGCTCCATCGCCGCCTCGGTGTCCCGGAGGTGGCCATCGACTCCTACGCCGGGCCCAACTGGTCCGCCGAGGACACCGTCAAGGCGTACCTCAACGCCCCCCCCACCCGCAAGCGCCCCGACGCGGTGGTGATCTACTCCGGGCAGAACGAGGGCACCCGCTACTACTCCCCCAACATGACCGCCCCGGGGGCGGGGTGGCGGGCGCTGGGGTGGCTGCAGACCGGCCGCCTGGCCCTGCGGTGGAGGTTCGTCCGCCAGGTCGATCCCAACGACCGCGAGTACCGCGGGGACTTCTTCTGCGACCACCCCATCCCCGAGTACGAGTGGGAGTTCAACCGCCGCCGCTACCGCGCCCGCCTGGAGCAGATGCTCCGCCACTGCCGCGACGAAGGCATCCCCGTGGTCCTGGTCATCCCCCAGCGCAACTTCCTGTTCCCCCCCTGCCGCTCGGTCTACTCCGGCCCGGCGGGGCGGAAGGCGGAGGCGCTGCGGCGGTTCAAGAAGGCCTACGGGCTGCGGCACTACGCGCAGGACGCCCCCGCCGCCCAGCGTGAGCTGGAGGAGCTGCTGGCGTTCTGCGAGTTCGCCCACGCCCACTTCGAACTGGGCGAGATGCTCTACCAGCGCGACCGCTCCGACCCCCGCGCCGCCGAACACCTCCGCCGCGCCAACGACCTCGACGATTTCCCCTTCAGCATCCAGCAGCGCTACCGCACCATCGTCCGCGAACTGGGCCTGCAATACGCCGTCCCCACCATCGACATGCACGACGTCCTGCTGGGGCTCGTCCCCGACGGGCTGCCCGACTACCGCCTGTTCGTCGACGACTGCCACGTCAGCCTGCCCGTCTACGAGGCGCTCGGGCGGCGGATCCTCGACGAACTCCGCCGCGCCCGCCACCCCAAGGTGCCCCCCGCCGCGGCCCCCCTGACGATCCTCCCCCCCGAGTGGCAGCGGGACCTCGGGATCGACATGCCCGTGCTCGCCCGCACCGCGGTCTACCAGGCCGACTACTTCGCCCGGCAGGCGAACTACATGTTCCTCCGCGCCCCCATGCTCCAGAGGAGCCTCGACCTGCTGGGGAACCTGAAGGTCTCAAGCCCCACCGTGGAACGGGCCGTCATCCGGGGCAAGCTCGGGCTCAGTGGGCGGATCTACTCGGAGCGACAGCGGGTGTTGGAGTGGATCCGGCAGGACGTGGACGTGCCTTCCCAGGGCGAAGAGTCTCCACCGTGATCCGGCTCGCCGCCTCGCTATACTTCTTGCGAGGACCGACGTGAACAGGACCGAGAACAGCCCGCCGCGCAATCCCCCCCACCGCTCCCGCGCACGGAGCAGGCGGGGATGGGCGATACTGGTCGTGGCGGTGCTCCTGCTCCTCGCGGCCGGCTGGGCCTTCCTGGCGGTCGATGGCGAGGACCCGTCGCGCTTCCCCGCCTTTGTCTACTGGGTCGTCGTCACCCTCTATGCGCTCGCGCTGGCCGCACTGGCGGGTGCGGTGGTGTGGCGCATGCTCCGCGCCCTGCACTCCCGCCGCCGCTCCCCGACGGGCCCCTCTGCATGACCTGCGAACCGGCAGGCGTCGGGCGTTCCTCCGTGACGCCTTGCCCGATCCGCCGGCATATCGTACCATGAGTGCCTGAGGCACATCGCCGCGGGCCTTCGCCCGCCCGTGCCACGAAACGGGACCGCGAGGGCCAACGAATGCAAGTCCACCGCCCGCCCTCGCCGATGGAACGCAAGGAGCCATGGCCGCGAACACCATCGACATCGCCGCCGCCATTCGCAAGGACGTGGTCTGCATGCACTGCAAGGGCACGAACGTGGGTTCGGCGATGTCGTGCGCGGACATCCTCGCGGTGCTCTACTTCGACGTCCTCCGCCTCGACCGCCCCGACGACCCGCAGCGGGACCGCTTCGTGCTCTCCAAGGGGCATGCGGTGTCGGCGGTGTACTCGGCGCTGTCGCTGAAGGGCTTTTTCCCGCGCGGGCTGCTCGGATCGTACCTCGTCGATGGGTCGCCTCTGACGGGCCATCCGTCGCGCGGCAGCGTCCCCGGGATCGAGGTGTCCTGCGGGTCGCTCGGGCACGGAATCGCCATCGCCGTGGGCATGGCGAGGGCGGCGAAACTCGACGGGCGGGCGCACCGCGTGTTCGTCCTGTGCGGGGACGGGGAGTTGCAGGAGGGTTCGGTGTGGGAGGCGGCGATGATGGCCGCCCGCATGGGGCTCGACAACCTCACCGTCATCGTCGACGCCAACAACCTCCAGGGCTACGGGCGATCCGAGGACATCCAGCCCATCGAGACCTTCGCCCCCAAGTTCGCCGCCTTCCGCTGGGGCGTGCGGGAGATCGACGGGCACGACCACGCGCAACTGCGCGACGCCCTGCACGCCGTGCCGTTCACGCCCGGGGCCCCGTCGGCCGTCATCGCCCGGACCGTCAAGGGCAAGGGCGTGGCGGAGATGGAGGACGAGCTGGGATGGCATTACTTCTCCGTCCCGCTGGCGAAACTCGCCCCGTTCGTCGATGAGTTGGGAAACGGCGATCGATGAGTAAGAGACTGTTTCAGACATCACCGCAAAGGTCGCAAAGACCGCAAAGGAGAAGTGGGATTCCCTTGGTCTACACCCAAGCTCCTTTGCGATCTTGGCGACCTTTGCGGTGGAATCCGGTTTTTGAAGCAGTCTCTAACGCCCTGCGGACACAGGACGCATGGAGACAGATCCGGAACCGCATTGCACCGCGGAGGTCGCAGAGACCGCAGAGAGGAGACCGGCAGTCCATTCGGCCGCCTCTCCGCGTGCTCCGCGGTCTCTGCGGTGAATCAAAGCGACGATCCCCAGAGGACGGAACCAAACGGACATGAGAAACGCCCTGCTGCGAAAACTCGTGGAGCACATGGAGCGGGACCCCTCGCTGCACCTGCTCACGTCGGACACGGGCTTTCACGTCTTCGACGACTTCCCCCAGCGCTTCGGGGACCGGTATATCAACGTGGGCATCAGCGAGGCGGGAATGATCTCGCTGGCGGCCGGGATGGCGATCGAGGGCAAGCGGGTGTTCTGCTACGGGATCGTCCCGTTCGTGACCATGCGCTGCTTCGAGCAGATCCGCGTAGACCTCGCGTACCCCAGGCTCCCCGTGACCGTCGTGGGCGTGGGGGCGGGGCTCACGTACGGGCCCGCGGGCGTCACGCACCACGCCATCGAGGACATCGCCATCATGGCCGCCCTGCCCAACATGACCGTGATCGCCCCGGGCGACCCCGTCGAGGCCGAATCCGCCGTCGAGGCCCTCATGACCCACCCGGGCCCCTGCTACCTCCGCCTGGGCAAGACGGGCGAGCCTGTCGTACACGCGCGGGGGCTTGCGAACTTCGAGATCGGGCGGGCGATCCGCGTCCGCGAGGGCGAGGGCGTGGGGATCGTCTCGACGGGCAACCTGCTCCCGATGGCGGTGAGCGCGTGCGACCGCCTGGCCGAACGCGGCCGTTCGCCCGCCCTGCTGAGCATGCCCACGGTCAAACCCTTCGACGCCCCCGCCCTGCTGGGCCTCGCAAACCGCTGCGACGTGATCGCCACCGTCGAGGAGCACAACCTCTTTGGGGGCCTGGGCTCCATCGCCGCCGGTGCGCTGGCGGACGCGGGGGCGTGCGTGCGCCTGGTCCGCTGCGGCGTCCCGGACGAGTACGCCCCCGACGCGGCATCGCAGGAGTGCCTGCAGCAGCGCTACGGGCTGACGGGCGAAGGGATCGCCTCCCGCATCCTCGCAACGCTCGGGAGGAAGGCATGATGGAACGCACATTCCCCGCTCTCGTCCACCACCGTCCGCGTGCAGGAATCCGCAATCCGCAATCCGCAATCCGCAATCGCCCCGCATGCGCACCCGCGCTCCCCCTGCCAAAGGAGCGCCCATGACGACGGAGAACTCCATCACCCTCGTCGTCCCCGCCCGCAACGAGGAGGCCAACCTCGAGCTGGCCGTCTCCGTCATGGTCGCCGCCGTCGAGCCCCAGTTCGACGACTACGAGATCCTCATCTTCAACGACGGGTCCACCGACCGCACCGGAGCGATCGCCGACGCCCTGGCGACCGGCAATCCGCGCATCCGCGCCTTCCACCACCCCGAGTCCATCAACCTCGGGGGCG
The DNA here is from genome assembly GCA_041687095.1 of Phycisphaerae bacterium. Classification (GTDB taxonomy): domain Bacteria; phylum Planctomycetota; class Phycisphaerae; order SM23-33; family SM23-33; genus JAWLCQ01. The sequence continues at coordinate 7,872 of JAWLCQ010000101.1, forward strand.
TGATCCAGCGGGGCATGGGCCTGGCGAGCATGCGGTGGGTGATGTACGTGGACGGCAAGGGGGCGACGACGCGCGAGGCCCTCGACACCATCTTCGCCCAGCGGGGCAAGGCGGACCTCGTCATCCCCTACATCCTCAACCAGCACGAGCGCCACTGGTTCCGACGGGCCGTCTCCAACACCTACCGCACGCTGCTCAACACGCTCTTCCGCCTGGACCTGAAGTACTACAACCACCTGGTCCTCAGCGAGACAACCAAAGCCCGCCGCTTCGTGGTCCACACGAAGTCCTACGCCTTCCAGGCCGAGTACGTCCTCAAGCAGCTCAAGAGCGGGTCGAGCTACGTGCAGGTGGGCGTAATGGACCGCTTCGACGACACCGGGCGCAAGACCAAGGCCTTCAAGCCCCGCAACGTCCTGGGCGTGGGCCTGTTCCTCCTGCGGACGCTGTGGGAGGTATACGTGGCGGGGATCCCTCTGCGAGGCGGCATCGAAGAAGCCTCACGCAAAGGCGCAGAGAGGAATGGAACCGGGAACCAGGAACCGGGAACCAGGAACCGGGAACCAGGAATCAGGAGCCAGGAACCGGGAATCGGGAATCGGGAACCGAGAACCGGGGCTTGCTGCGTCGTAGCCGAAGGCGAAGACGGGAATTCGAGGACCGGGGAGGAAGAAGCAGCGGCGAGGAGGGGCGGATCGCACGGATTGGAAGATTGCACAGATGCAGAGGCAGTGACGTGTGCAGGCAAGGGCGGAGGCGGCGCATGAGGAGGAGCGGAGTGCGCGCGATGCGCGAGAGTGCTTCGGGTACACGGCACGGCCGCCTCTCCATCCTCTTTGCGCCTTTGCGCCTTTGCGTGAGACTTCTCAGCCCGACAGTGCTGCAGACCACGGCAGCAGGAGTGGAGGCACGATGACGCAGGCAACGCAGGTTCCGCAGACGAAGCCGCGGAAGGTCGCGGTGAACACCCACAACGAGTGGGCCCCCATGAAGTCCATGGTCGTCGGAATCGCCACGGGCGCGCAGATCCCGACGGTCAAGGACGAGTCGATGCACGCGATCAACTACGGGAACCTCTCGGACGAGCAGTTCGCCCGCGTCCGCGTGGGGCCCTTCAGCGACCGCATCATCGCCGAGGCCAACGAGGACCTCGACAAGTTCGCCGAGGACCTGACGGCCATGGGGATCGAGGTCCACCGCCCCGCCCCCGCCGACTTCACCCAGCAATACTCCACCCCCGACTGGACGGTCGACGGGTACTACGCCTACTGCCCGCGAGACACGATCTTCACCATCGGCAACGAGGCGATCGAGTCCCCCATGGTCCTCCGCCACCGCCAGACCGAGGCCCGCCTCTACCGCCACTTCCTGGACACGGTGCAGGCCCCGGTCCCGCGGCTGCTGGACAGCATGTACGACCGCTCCGTCCTCGGGCGCCCCACGCTGTGCAACCACGAGCCCGCCTTCGACGCCGCCAACCTCCTCAAGTGCGGGCGGGACATCCTGTTCCTGATCTCCAACACCGGCAACGAAGCGGGGGCGGCGTGGCTGCAGGAGCATCTCGGCAGCGACTACCGCGTCCACCCCGTCCGCGATGTCTACGCCTATGTGCACGTGGACTCGAGCATCATCCCCCTGCGCCCGGGCCTGGTCCTGCTGTGCCCCGACCGCGTGCGGGAGGACAACATCCCGAAGTACCTCAAGAGCTGGGACCGGATCTGGGCTCCCGAGCCCGTCGAGTTTCCCTACGACCCCGAGTACAACCCCTCGTCCAAGTGGATCGCGATGAACATCATGTCCCTCCGCCCGGACCTGGCCGTCGTCGAGGAGCACCAGACCAACCTCATGCGCGAACTCGCCAAGTGGGGCATCGACTCGTACCCCATCCGCCTTCGCCACATGCGGACCATGGGCGGGGGGCCGCACTGCGTGACGCTGGACCTGGTGCGTGAGAGCACGCTTGAGGATTACTCGCGGTGAGTGGAGCGATGGACATGACCTGGGATCGAGGCGATTTCGGATTTCGGATTTCGGATTTCGGATTTGGGGCTGACGCCCGTGCGGGAGTCCCACGCGAACTCCGCGCCCTGCGCTCGATCACGGTAACCGACGCCAAATGGCAAGCCTTGACGATGGCACAAGGCACGATCTCGCACCTGGTCTTGTCCAGGCTTGCCATTTGGCGTCCGTTCCGTTCCCTGCAGCATGCGTCCCTTCGCAAGGGGAGCTTCGCGGACGCGTCAGCGCAAATCCGAAATCCGAAATCCGAAATCCGAATTGCCCCCGTCCGCGAGGTGTTCCCATGAGTTCACCCACCGTTCCCTGGTGGCGAACCGACCTGGGCGAGGCGGAGATCGCGGGCGTGACGACGGCGATCCGGGAGCGGCACATCAACTACGGGCCCGTCTGCCGCGACCTGGAGAAGCGCATCGGTGAGCGGCTGGGCGTTCCGTACGTCGCGCTGGTCTCCAGCGGCTCGGCGGCGCTGGCGGCGGCGCTGCTGGCGGTGGGGGTGAAAGCGGGCGACGAGGTCATCGTCCCCGCCTGCACGTACATCGCCACCGCCCACGCGGTGAAGCTGCTCGGGGCGAGCGTCCGCGTCGTGGACACGCTCCCCGACCGCCCCATCCTCGACCCCGCGCAGATCCCCCCCGCCATCACCGAACGCACCAAGGCCCTCCTCCCCGTCCACCTCAACGGAGCGGCGTGCGACCTCGACGCGATCCAGCGAATCGCCCGCGCCCATGGCCTCGCCGTCATCGAGGACACCGCCCAGGGCTTCTGCTCGCGAAGCGCCGCCGGGTACCTCGGGACGCAGGGCGACGCGGGGACGTTCTCCATGTCCATCGCCAAGCTCATCACCACGGGCGAGGGCGGGTTCGTGGCCACCCGGGACGCGAAGCTCCACGAGGGCCTCCTGCGGGCGCGGAACCAAGGCGTCCTCGTCGTCGCCGACAACGTCTTCGACGCCTTCGGGTTCAACTTCCGCCTCAACGACATGCTCGGAGCGGTCGGGCACGCCCAGATGGATCGCCTGGACACGAAGGTCCGCTCCGTCTGCGACCTGTACCGCACCTACCGCGACGCGCTCGCCGACCTGCCGTACCTGCAGCTCATGCCCATCCGCGTGGATGACGGGGAAGTCCCCCTATGGGCGCAGGTCCGCTGCGAGCAGCGTGACACGGTCATGCGGCTGCTGGAGGAGCGGGGCATCCAGACGCGGGCGCTGAACCCCCCGCTGAGCGCCTCCCCGCACCTGGCCAGCCCCGGCCCATTCCCCAACGCCGAGCGCCACGCCCGCACCGTCCTCACCCTGCCCTCCGGGCCGGACCAGGACCCCGGGGACGTGCAGAGGGTCGTCGAGGTGCTGCGCGAGATACGGGGCGAGGTGGAGTGATGGATTTCCAATTTCCAATTTCCAATTTCCAATTGAGGGATTCGCTACGAGAGTTTCTCCGCGCTTCCAGCGGCTTTGGTGGCGAGTCCCCAATTGGAAATTGGAAATTGGAAATTGGAAATCGAGAATCCTCCCCGGGAGCTTCCCATGCGTGAAGCCCCCGGCGCCCTGTTCAACACCTCGGACCTCATCGAGGTCACGCCCGGGCTCATCGCGCAGCTCAAGGAGCGGGCGAGCGCCTCGCCCACCGGCCGTTTCCGCCTGTGCCTGCACCACGACCCCTCGGACCCCGCGCAGGAGATGATCATCGTCCACTGCCGCGGGAACCTCGGGGCCCCGCACCGCCACCCGCACCGCTCGATCACCTACGCGATGCTCGAGGGCGAGATGACGGTCGTGCTCTTCGACGACGCGGGCGAGGTGACGCGGCGGATCGAGCTGGGCTCCCCGGGCAGCGGGCGGGCGGTGTGCTTCCGCCTGTCCAGCGGGGCGTGGTACCTGCCCGTCGCCCGCACGGAGCACGCGGTGTTCCTGGAGACGCTCGCGAGCCCCAACGTGGGCGGGGAGGCGACCGAGTACGCCCCCTGGGCGCCGGAGGAAGAGGACACGGAAGCGATGCGAATCCTCTATAATCGGGCTTTGCACGGATAGCGCAACCCCCAGCGAAATCCGAAACTCGAAATCCGAAATACGAAACAAATTCGAAACAGCAAATTCAAAGGACCGAAACGCGGAAGACCGAAAGGCAAGCTCGCCCCCAGATCGGGAAGAGCAGGGATGAACGCAGATGAACCAGATGAACAGAGAGCGTGAGTGCAGGCCCCCGGACAGTCCGAGGAAATCCCGGATGGTTCCAGCACCCCACCCCTCTGCCCTGCACGATCTGCGTTCATCCTCGGTTATCCCCGCTGATTCCCCGGAGTACCCGGGGGCCTTCGTATCCCCGAAGGAAACGATGGCCTGTGTCCCGGTTCCCCGTTTTGACCTTTGGATTTCGTGCTTCGAATGTGTTTCGAATTTCGTGCTTCGGATTTCGGATTTCGTTTCTGACAGATCGCCGACATGACACAGACGCAACGCATCCTCCTCCTGAACCCTCCGCACCCCGAGCGCGTGAACCGCGACTACTACTGCGGGCACATCACCAAGGGCCGCTACTACTGGCCGGCCCTGGACCTGCTGGTCCTCAGCGGGGTGCTGTCGCAGCGCTGCGAGGTGCGGTTCCTCGACGCCATCGTCGAGGAGCTGTCCGAAGACGAGGCGCTGCGGCGCGTCGAGGCGTATGCTCCCGACGCGGTCGTTTCCCTGGCGGCCGCGGTGTCGTGGGGGACGGACATGGCGTTCTGCGCCCGCGTGCAGGAGCGGACGCGGGCGAGGATCGTGCTGTCGGGCGACTACCCCCGCGCGCAGGCGACGAGCGTCCTGCACTCCTGCCCGCACGTCGACGCGATCATACTGGACTTCAGCGACAGCGAGATCGAGGAGTACCTCTGCGGGTCGCAACGCAGCGGGCTGCGGAACCTGTACACCCGCGACGACACGGGCGACCCGCAGATCACCGACGCCCGCACCTTCAGCATCCCCACACCGCGCCACGATCTGCTGGATCTGCGCCGCTACCACCTCCCGCACATCCTGCACCACCCCTTCACGCTGCTGATGACGGACTACGGCTGCCCGTTCCACTGCGGGTTCTGCTTCTTCGAGCGGATCCGGCACAAGCGGCGGGAGATGGCGAACGTGGAGCAGGAGCTGCGGTTCATCCACTCCCTCGGCGTGCGGGAGCTGATGATGACCGAGGCGAGCTTCGGGTCCATCCGCCCCCACACCCGCGAGCTGTGCCGCGTACTCAATCGCACGGGCGGCCGCTGGAGCTGGCTGTGCGACATGCGGGTGGACGCCGCCAACGACGAGCTGTTCCGTGAGATGAAGGCAGCCGGGTGCCACACGATCATGTTCGGGGTCGAGACGCCCAACCAGGAGGTGCTGGACAAGCACCACAAAGGCACGAAGGTCGAGCAGATCCGCGAGGCGTTCGCCCTCGCCAAGCGCCACCGCCTGCGGACGCTGGCGCACTTCATCATCGGGCTCACGGGCGAGGACCGCGAGTCGCTCGGACGGCTGATCGACTTCAGCATCGCCCTGGACCCGGACATCGCCTCGTTCAACGTCGCCGCCCCCGCCTGGAACACGTCGTTCCGCGACGAGGTCGTCGCCAGCGGCTGGGAGAGCGAGGCGGACGTCGAGATCGCCGACAGCGAGTCCTACCCCGTCTGGGAGACGCCCGAGCTGCCCCGCGAGGAGATCTGGCGGCTGCGGAACGTGGCGCTGCGGCGGTTCTACATGCGCCCCAGCTACATGCTCCGCCAACTCGGGAGCATCCGCACGGCGTACCAGTTCCGGACGGTGGCGAGGGAGGGATGGCACATGATCCGCCAGTGCATTGGCGGAAATCCGAAATCCGAAACACGAAACTCGAAACAAGTTCACAATCAGAAACCCGAATGACCGAAACGCGAAGGTGAGCCCGATCGCAGGTGTTTTGAGCATTTGAGTTTGGTGCTTTGGATTTGTTTCGGATTTCGGGCTTCGGATTTCGGATTTGGACATCACGACAACCCATTGAGAGCGTGCAACGCCCATGGCAAACGTCTACACCGGCAGCAAGATCTTTCACTTTCACGACAAGCTCCGCGACATGGAGGCCGGTCGCCTCACGCCCCCGCTGCACGTGCGGTGCAAGCCCACCAACCGCTGCAACCACGCGTGCGCATACTGCTGCTACCGCAGCGAGGACCTCTTCCTCAGCGAGCGGATGAACGAGCGCGACGAGATCCCCCGCGACAAGATGGCGGAGATCGCCGCCGACCTCGTCGCCATGAACGTGCGGGCCGTCACCTTCACCGGCGGGGGCGAGCCGCTCCTGTACCCCCACATCGCCGCCACCGTCCGCACGCTCGCCGACGGGGGCGTGAAGGTCGCCATGCTCTCCAACGGGGGGCTGCTGCAGGGCGAGGTCGCCCAACTCCTCGCCCGCCGCGCCGTCTGGGTCCGCGTCTCCATGGACGCCGCCGACCCCGCGCTCTACGCCCGCTCGCGGCGGGTGAGCGAACGTGAGTTCGCCCGCGTGTGCGACAACCTCGCCGCCTTCGCCGCCATCCCGGGGCGGACCTGCACGCTGGGGATCAACCTCATCGTCACCCGCGACAACGCCACGCAGGTTCTGGGCTTCCTCGAACTCGCCAAGTCCCTCCGGGCCGACCACGTCAAGGTCTCCGCCGCCGTCGTCGCCACCACCCCTCGCGAGAACGACGAGTACCTCGCCCCCATCTACGACACCGTCAAGAGCCAGATCGCCCACGGGATGGCCAAACTCGCCGACGACCACTTCGACGTGATCGACAAGTTCCACCTCGCGGGCTCCGACGCCGAGGGGTTCGAGCGGTCGTACGACTGGTGCCCCTTCGCCCAGTGCCTCACCGTCATCGCCGCCGACCAGAACGTCTACACCTGCCAGGACAAGGCGTACACGTCGGCAGGGCTGCTGGGATCCATCCGCGGCCGCTCCTTCCGCGAGTTCTGGGGCAGCGACGAGCACCGCCGCCGCCTCGCCGAACTCCACCCCTCCCAGCACTGCCGCCACCACTGCGTCGCCCACGGGAAGAACCTCATGCTCCTGGACTACTTCTCCGCCGACCAGGAGCACCTGGACTTCGTCTGAGGTCAAAGGTGAGAGGTGAGAGGTGAGAGAGACGAAATGGAGACTGGAATCGCGAATCAGCATTGGTCAGAGTGGAATCCACGCTCGACGCCGTCGGGGGCGTTGCTGCCCACGCACTCCAATATGCACGAGGACCGCCCGGACTGCACACAGCCTCCAATCACGAGCCTCTCACCTCTCACCTCTAACCTCTAACCTGACCTGCAGGAGATCCGCCATGGCCAACATCGACTTCATCTCCCGCCTGCACACGCGGACGAAGCGCGACTACGTCGAGCGCGTCGCCCGCGGGGACAAGGCCGCCTGCGCCGCCGTCGCCAAGCAGTTCGGATTCGACTACTGGGACGGGGACCGCAAGTACGGCTACGGGGGGTATCGCTACGACGGGCGATGGGCGCCGGTCGCCCGGGACCTGATCGAGCACTACGGGCTCACCGACGGGTCCCGCGTGCTGGACGTCGGCTGCGGGAAGGCGTTCCTGCTGCACGAGATGAAGCAGCTCGTCCCCGGGCTCGAGGTGCGGGGGCTCGATCGGTCGCAATACGCCATCGAGCACGCCAAGGAGGAGGTCCGCCCGTTCCTCGTCCAGGGGCTCGCGCAGGAGTTGCCCTTCGAGGACGCGTCGTTCGACTTCGTGTTCTCCATCACCACGCTGCACAACCTGTACCTCTACGACCTGGCGAAGGCGCTGCGGGAGATCGAGCGGGTGAAGGCCCCGGGGGCGGGCAGCTACCTCGTCGTCGAGTCCTACCGCAACGAGGCCGAGAAGGACAACCTGCTGAACTGGCAACTCACCTGCGAGGCGTTCTTCACCCCGCAGGAGTGGGAGTGGCTGTTCCAGCACTGCGGGTACACCGGCGACTGGTCGTTCATCTACTTCGAGTGAACTGCAAGCCCGAAAAAGGGGACTGGCTCCGGAGGGGCATGCTGTTCGCCCCGCAGGTGCCTGTCCCCTTTTTCGAAGCCGCTGGCGAGTCGACGGGGGCACAGCCCGCCTCCACCTTGGAACGACATCCCTGCAGGGCGTCAAAGCGGCTGGCGCGGGGGCGGAGGTATGGTAGTCTGGTGAGCATGGACGGACGCGACGCAGGCATGCCCGAGGCGCACGGGAACCGGACGCTCCCCCTGCGCCCGTGGGTTCTGCGCGGCCTGCTGGTCCTGGTCACCGCCGCCGCCTTCGCCAACAGCTTCCCCGGGGCGTTCCTCTACGACGACCTCAAGTCCATCCGCGACAACCCCTACATCACCCGCCTGTCCCCCCTCACCGACGCCATGTCCATCCCCCTGTGGAACTCGGCGGCGACGGTGGATTCGCGCCCGCTGCTGTCGCTCACGTTCGCCCTCAACCACGCGGCCTTCGGTCCCGACCCGTGGGGCTACCACCTGGTGAACCTGCTGATCCACGCGGGCAGCGCCCTGCTGCTGTTCGCCCTCATCCGCCACACGCTGCGGCTGCCGCAGTTCCGCTCCCGCTTCGCGGGCCGGGCCGACCTGCTCGCCTTCGCCACCGCCCTGCTCTGGGCCGTCCACCCCGTCCAGACCGAGAGCGTCAC
>JAWLCQ010000102.1:0-869 GCA_041687095.1 Phycisphaerae bacterium
GCCGTGCTGCCACGAGGGACACGGCTGCAAACGGCGCAGCCGTGGCACCCGGCGAGGGAATGGACGGGATGGACATCATGGACGGAATGGACGTCCGGGAGAGGATGGACGGCGTTGGTCTGGGGCAGGAGGGGCCGCGGAAACCGGCGTAGGTCCTCCTGTCCATTCAGTCCATACCGTCCATACCGTCCATTCTGGTATCATGCCCGCGTCAGGAGGCCGGATCAGTGCCGTGAGACCAACCCGGAGAGCAGGCCGCGAAGCACGCTCCTCTCCGCGTCTTTGCGCCTCTGCGGCCAGTCCGTCAGTGCCCCCATCGAAGGAGAAGGTGACTTCATGACAGACCAGGACGTGCCGCCGCGGAGCGCGGCCGACGAGTCGAAGCAGTACCTCGTGATCGGGGGGCTGCTGGTGTTGATCATCGCGCTGCTGGCGACGCTGTGGGTGCGGGAGCGGAGATCGCGGGTGTCGGCCGAGGCGACGGTGGTCCAGCTCCGCCAGCAGCTCCAGGCCATCCAGCAACTCAGCGGGCTGCGGACGCTGGGGCAGGGCGACGAGGCGCTGCAGGAGGCGCTGCGGCAGCGGATGGAGGGAGGGGAACTCGAACCCCTCGCCCCCGGGACCGAGCCTCCCGCGCTGCCCGCCCCCGTGCAGCGCGAGGACCTGCCGTCGGAGACCGCTGAGTTCCAGGGGCGGGTCCGCACCGTCTTCCGCATCAGCGAGGCGGCTGGGCGGCGGATCGGGTTTGCCCCCGGGGACGTGGTGGTGGTCCAGGAATCCCCCGCCACCGCACCCGGGGAACCGTAGCGCGAATAGGGGACAGGCACCTGCGCGGGGAACGGCGGCCCGCTCCGGCGCCAGTCCCCATG
>JAWLCQ010000102.1:879-16488 GCA_041687095.1 Phycisphaerae bacterium
CTGGGCCACCACTGGCTCGCCTACTTCGAGATGCTGTCGCGCGACCAGGCGCGCCTCGAGGACTCGCTGGCCCGGCTCGAGGTCTCGCCCCTGGGCGCCGGCGCGCGGGCGGGGACCGGCGTCCCGCTCCGGAGCCAGCCCCCTTTCCGCTCGCCCCAGTCTTTGCCCCGGTCTTCGCCCCGGTCTTCGCCCCGGTCTTCCGGTGTTCCGGTCCTCACCGCCGCGAGCGGGACGACTCGGGGATCGGGAACAGAACGCGCGTGAGCGGGCGGAGGGCGAGGTGGACGATGGGGGTCAGGATGGCGGTATACCCGGCGATGGCGAGGGCTTGCAGGAGCATCGCCCCGTAGTCGTCCCATCCCACGTGGCGCAGGGCCAGCAGCACTTGCCCCGTCACCCACAGCCCGTGGGCGATGGCGCAGAACAGCCCCGTCAGGAGCACCCAGGTGGTGACGCGCTCCTGGAAGAGCATCTCGCGGATGCGGAAGACGAGGGAGGCGGCGAGGGCGTAGGTGACGGCCATCGGCCCGACGGCGGTGACGGCGGACGTTCCCCCCCCGGCCGTCAGGTCCGCCAGCATGCCCAGGATCCACGCTCCGAGCATGGCGTCGGTGGCGGTGCGGACGTGGAGGCAGACGAAGACGGCGGCGGCGGCGAGCAGGTCGGGGCTCGCCCACCCGTGTCGGACGGCGAGGAGGTGCCCGACGGTCGTCTGCAGGACGGTGAGGGCGTAGGCGAGGATGAGGAAGAGGACCCAGCGCATCAGCCGCTCCCCGCGGTCTGGAGGGTGAGGGGGTGGAGGATGAACACGTCGCGGAGGGTGCTCATGTCGGCGGCGGGGGCGACGATGACGGTGACGTAGCGGCGGTCCTGGTGGTCGGGCTCGACGCGTTCGACGGTGCCGATGTAGAGTTCGATCTCGGCGAAGGCCCCGTCGGGGTAGGCGTACACGTAGTCGCCGGGGCGGATCTCGTGGAGGGCGGAGACCTTGGGCAGGACGAGGCGGGCCACGCCGTCGCCCTGGCCCCAGGCGTCGATGGGGCGGTTGTTCTCGGGGGTGAGCATGAGTTCGGCCGCGTCCCCGGACAGGTCGCGGACGAGGCGGGAGTGCTGGGCGTCGATGCGGCGGCGGACGCGGGCGCGGAGGCGGAACTCGCGGTCGGTGACGAGGCGGAGGCGGGCGGTGAAGGAGCGGGTCTCCTCGGTGAGGGTTCCGAGGAAGTAGGCGGCGTTGACGACGGCGAGGCGTTTGGGGAGGGCCTTGGAGCAGTCGTGGACGATCTGGCGGGTGGTGACGGGGGCCCCGGCGAGGAGGCGGGCGCTTTGGCCGGGATTGAGCACCCGCATCTGCCCGTAGGGCAGGGACTCCAGGGCCACCACGCGGGCGGGGATGAGTTCGCACTTGAGGTCTTCGAGGGGCCCGTAGTTGTAGCGGAAGTTGGTGGCGGTGCGGGCGATGTCGCGGGAGCGTTCGGAGCGGGTCTGGAGGCGTTGGACGACGAGTTCGAGTTCCTCGACGCGGGAGCGGAGGGCGTCGGCCTCCCGCGGGCTGAGCCCGCGCCCCCCCAGCGCCTGCAACCGCGCCCGCAGCGTGGTCTCGACGTACATGCTCCCGTCGGCGAAGGGCGCCAGGGCAAGATGCGTGACATCCCGCAGCCGCTCGGTGAGTGCGTGCGGCACCAGCGCGAGCGCCACCGACAGCAGCATGGCGGCCGCCAGTACGTTCCGTCGGGTGATCTTGGAGCGAAAGTCCATAAGCGTCGTTCATCCGTGCGACGGGCCCATCATACCGCAACGGGGGGGCGGGCGGAAGCTTTCCGCCGCGTGCGGGGGAGCGCTTCCCTTGGAACTTCCCTCGCGAATATGCGACAATGCCCGTTCCCCCGGCATGGGCCGGCGCGGAAAGGTGGCGGATCGTAGATTGCCCTGTGGCGGGCGGTGGCGGCGGAGTGCTATGTACGTCTGGCGGATACGCATCTTCTTCGGTCTGGCCTTCCTGGCCTTCGCCCTGCTCATCGGCAAGCTGGGCGTGCTGCAGATTGGCCACGGGCGGGAGCTGCGGGTGCAGTACGAGGAGACGCTCCGGGACTTCCAGTGGCCCGCGGCGGTGCGGGGGAGCGTCATGGACCGCCACGACCGCATCCTCGCCATCGACCGCCCCAGCCGCGACCTGTGCCTGGCGTACAAGTTCCTGACGGGCGACGCGGACTGGATCGCGGGGGAGGTGCGGCGGATCGCGAAGGCCGAGGGCGTTTCGCGGGAGGAGGCGCGGCGGATCTACGGCCAGCGGTCCGAGCACACCTGGGCCCTCGCCCGCTACCTCGCCCAGCAGCGCCAGGTGGACCTCGACGCCGCCGTCGCACGCATCGTGCGGCGGATCCGCCGGATCCGCGAGCACACCGGGTGCCCCATCCGCGAGGAGAAGTGGATGCACCCCGTCGTCCGCGCCCTCGACGAGGGCACCGCCCTCGCCATCGAGGCCGAACTCCACGAGAACCGCACCGTCGGGGCCGAGATCCGCCCCTCCCACCATCGCTACTACCCCTACAACGACCTCGCCTGCCACATCATCGGCCGCACCGGGGAAGTCAGCGCCGAGGAGATGGAAGCGGAGAACCTCACCGAGTTCGACGCCCCCTGGATCCCCCGCATGCGATGGAACTACCAGGGCGGGGACATCCTGGGCAAGAGCGGGATCGAGAAACTCGCCGAGAGCATCCTCCGCGGCGTCCGCGGGTACGAACTGCGGAAGCGCGTGGACGGGCGGTACGAGATCCTCGAGAGTGCCCCGGCCAAGGACGGAAACGACGTGCACCTCACGCTGGACATCAAGCTCCAGGAGGCCCTCACCGAACGCCTGCGGGCCACGGGGCGCAACGGCGCGCTCGCCGTGCTGTCCCTCCCCCGCAACGAGGTGCTCGCCCTCGTCTCCGTCCCGACGTACGACCTGAACACCTACGCCCGCGACTGCGAGAAACTCTTCGAGGACGACCTGGACTTCCCGCTGATCCACCGCGCCGTCGCCCGCGGGTACGAACCGGGCTCCACCGCCAAACCCCTCTCCGCCCTCGCCGCCCTCGCCGCCGGGAAGGCCACCCTCCACACCACGCACCACTGCGCGGGGAGGCTGTTCCCGGGGGTGGACATGTGGAAGTGCTGGATCCACAAGCACGGCGGGCACGGGAGCCTCAACGTCGTCGACGCCCTCAAGCACAGCTGCAACGTCTTCTTCTACCGTGCGGGGGAAGCGGTGGGCCCGCTCCGCCTGGCGGATTACTACGCCCTGTTCGGCTGGGCGGACGCGCCGGGGACCGGACTGCTGGAGGAGAAGCCCGGGAAGGTCCTGCCCACGCCCGAGGACCTCCGCCAGCGCAGGGAGACGATGGGCGCCGGCGTGGCCCGCGGGGCGGCCATCGGGCAGGGCTACGTGCTCGTCACCCCCCTGCACGTCGCCAACGCCATCGCCGCCATCGCCCGCGACGGGCTCTGGCTGCCCCCGCTGCTGACGCTCGAGGACCTCGGGGCGCACCCGCAGGGGCGGCAGCTCCCGTTCGCCCCCGAGCACCTGCGGGCGGTGCAGAGCGGGATGTACAAGGTGGTCAACGAGAGCGGGGGGACGGCGTACAAACGCTTCCGCGAAGCCCGCCTCGGGATCGAGATCTGCGGCAAGACCGGGACGGCCCAGACCTCCAAGCAGGTCCGCCGCAATCCGCAGACCGGGCAGATGGAGGTCGTCCGCGACGGGGACATGTGCTGGTTCGCCGGGTACGCCCCCGCCAAGAACCCCCAGATCGCCTTCGCCATCGTCCTCGAATACGGCGACGCCGGCGGCGGCGGCGAGGCGGGGCCGGTGGCCATCGATCTCATTCGGGCGCTGATGGAGTTTGGATATCTGCGGTAGTGGTGCGCAAATCCGGAGCGGGAAATCCGAAGCACGAAATCCGAAATTCGAAACGAATTCAAAACCCGAAATGCGAATGACCAAAACGCAGGAAATGACGAGTCGCCCTGATCTCCGGACCGACAGCGGAAGCGAGCGTTTCTGTCATTTGGATGACCGGTCACGCCTTCGCAGATCCGCCTGTGGTCCGCCGAAGGCGGAAAGGCGTGGATAGAAGAAGCAGCCCCGAAGAAAGGGATTACGCAGATTATGGGATTGAACAGATGAGGAAAAGGACATCGCTTCCTCTCTCTCTTCTGTGTAATCCCGAAATCTGTGTAATCCCCTTCTCTCCGGCTGTTTCTTCAGGCTGCCGTCGCCGCATGCAAAGGCGTGAACGGTTTAGGGTTTCGTGCTTCGAATTTGGGATTTGTTTCGGATTTCGAGTTTCGGATTTCGGATTTCGGACTTTGCCAGGCGGGTTGGCCTGGCGCAACGTAGAGCGGCAGTCAGGCTGACAATGTTCGAAGGTCTCAGACGTTATCTCCGCTACACGAGTTGGCCCGTCATCGGGGCGATGGTCGCCCTGTTGATCGTGGGCGTGGTCGCCATTCGCACCAGCGAGGGCGTCGACGTCACGCTGCGCGGGCACAGCGGCAAGCAGATCGCCTTCGGGGCCATCGGGCTGGGGGTGTTCGTCGTCGCCACCCTCATCCCGTATCGCCGCCTCGGCCCCCTCGCGTACCCGCTGTTCGCCCTCACGCTGGGGCTGCTCGTCCTCGTGCTCTTTCTCCCCGCCATCCGCGACGCCCGCCGCTGGATCGACCTCAAGGTCATCCAACTCCAGCCCTCCGAAGTCGCCAAGCTCACCTACATCCTCATGCTCGCCTGGTACCTCCGCGAGCGCGACAACTACCGCCGCCTCACCGGGCTCATCGTGCCCTTCGTCCTCACGCTCATCCCGGCCGTGCTGATCCTCAAGGAGCCCGACCTGGGCACGTCGCTGCTGCTGTTCCCCACGCTGTTCTTCATGCTCTTCGTCGCCGGGGCGAAGCTCAAGCACCTGCTGGGCGTGCTCGCCGTCGTCGCCCTGCTGCTGTTCACCCCGCTCCCGCAGGCCCGCGACAACACCATGGGCGAGCACGAGTGGCGGACGCGACAGTCGCTGGCGTACTGGGCGGGGGAGGAGCGGATCGTGACGGCCGCCCCGCTGGCGAAGATGAAGAACCACCAGATCCAGCGCATCGCCGGGTGGCTGCGCCCCGACGACGACACCAGCGGGCGGAGCTTTCAGCTCTACTGGTCCCGCCTCGTCCTGGGCAGCGGGCACGTGAGCGGGCGCGGTGACTGGAACAACGCCGACGACTACTTCCGCGTCCTGCCCGACGACCACACCGACTTCATCTTCAGCGTCATCGGGGGGCAGTGGGGATTCCTCGGCTGTTTGGGCGTGCTGGCGTGCTACGGGGTGATCTTCCTGGCGGGGATCGAGATCGCCCTGGCCACCTACGACGGGTTCGGGCGGCTGCTGGCGGTGGGGGTGCTGGCGCTGCTGCTGTCGCAGATCTTCATCAACGTGGGCATGACCACCGGGCTCATGCCCATCACTGGGATGACCCTCCCGCTGGTGAGCTACGGGGGATCGTCGCTGGTGGTGAACTGCGCGGCGTTGGGGCTGCTGGTGAACGTCGGGCAGCGCCGCCCGATCCTGCTGGGCAAGCGGCCCTTCGAGTATGGCGAGCGCAAGCCCAAGCCCCCGCGGCCCGTGGGCCCGCTGAGCGAGGACCGCGAGGCGCTCCGCAACGCCGGGCGGGCGACGGCACCCGGTAGGGCCCAACGCCCCCCGACTGCGTCGGGGGGGTGACGTGGGAGAGCGGCGCGACTCGGCCTCTCCCGCCCGGTGCCGTGGTCTGCCCGGTGCCGTGGTCTGCGGAGCGAAGCGCAGCAACCACGTCCCATCGACGTTACACGGGATTTGGCGGACTACCTGCAGTTGAGACTTGGCTACTCAAGAATGAAACCCCCCGCGACAAGTTCGACCGACCTTCCGTCCGAGGTGACGTGGGCCCGCCCGCCGGTGAGCGCATGGCGGCGGGAGGCGCTCCGCCTGCCCGACGGGTACGCCACGAGCGTCTACGTCTTCGACCCGCCCGCGGACGTCCCGCGCGGGCAACCCGTGCTGTACGCCCACGGGATCCAGTCGCACCCGGGGTGGTACGGGACGAGCGCGGCGGCGATGGCGAGGGCGGGGCACCCGGTGTACCTCGTCACGCGGCGCGGCAGCGGGGACAACCGCACCGCCCGCGGGCACGCCCGCGGCGCGGGGCAACTGCTCGACGACCTCGACGCGGCCGTCGAGTTCATCCTCGCGCGGGAGGGGGGGATCCTGCGCAGTGCGATGGACCCGTGCGAGGGGAAGGTCGAAGGGAATCCGATTGCGGATTGCGGATTGCGGATTGCGGATTCGGGTCCACCGGTTCAGGATTCACCGCAGAGCACGCGAAGAACGCAGAGGGAGACAGGTACATCGTTGTCTGCCTCCTCCGTCCTCTGCGGTCCCCGTGGTGAAGATGGTTCAACAGCGGCTCCTAAGCCCACCGACTGCGTCGGTGGGATACCCTCGCGCACCAGGTATCCCCATACTTCCGCACCTGGTTCGCCCCCGCACTGCGGGGTCCACCTTCTGGGTGTGAGTTGGGGGGGCAAGCTGCTCTGCGCGTACGCGATGCGCCGCCCGCACCGCGCGGACCTGCTCTCCCTCACGCTCGTGTGCCCGGGCCTGATCGCGCAGGTCGACGCCCCGCCGCTCACCCAACTCGCCGTCGCCGCCACGTTCCTCCTCGCCCCCCGCACGCGATTCGCCATCCCGCTCAACGCCCCCGAACTCTTCACCGACACGCCCGACCTGCAGGCCTACCTCCGCCGCGACCCGCACCGCCTGCACACGGCCACCGCCCGCATGCTGGCCGTCTCGCGACAGCTCGACCTCCAACTCGCCCGCGCCCCGCGCGGATCCATCGCCCTGCCCACCACGCTCATCGTCGCCGCCCGCGACCGCATCATCGACACCCCCGCCACCCGCGCCCTCGTGTCCTACCTCACGAACCGCCGCTGCACCCTCCGCCAACTCGACGGTGCGCACACCCTCGAATTCGAGCCCGACCCCGCCCCGCTGCTCGACGCGATCCTCCAGGGGACCGAGACGGGCGGAGCGTAGCGGCCCCCCCCCATAGGGCGCGCAGCCGCAGGCGTAGGGCGTGCAGACGCCGTAGCGAAGCGGAGGCGTCTGCGCGCGGAACGAGGATCCTGCGACCTTCCCGCATGCAGGCGCCTGCACGCCCTACCGCACCGCTGCCGTGAAGGCGTACTCCCCCGAGCCCACGCGGAAGACGGCGGCGGGGTGGGCGGTGGTGGAGGGCAGGGGGGTGAGGTGCGGGAGCCTGTCCGCCGCCCGGCCGCCCTCGCGGACGGAGGCGGGGTCGGACGTGGGGACGTGGATCGTCGCGGTGGTGTTGGGCGGGACGCTCACGTTCAGGGAGAGCCTGCCCCCGCGGACCCGCCACGCGACGTCGATGGGTCCGCGGATGGACTCGTAGCGGCCCTGTACCCACGAGAGTCCGCCCCCGGGGACCGGGGCGATGGTGAAGTGTTTCCAGCCGGGGTTCGCCTCGTCGGGGTGCAGACCGAGCATCGTGCGGTACATCCATTCTCCGACGGCCCCGATGGCGTAGTGGCAGAAGGAGTTCATCCCGGGGTCCTGGAACCCCTTGCCCGCGACGTACCCGTCCCATCGCTCCCAGATCGTCGTCCCGCCCTGCTCGATGGTGTAGCCCCACGACGGGAACGTCCGCCGCATCGTCAGTTCGTACGCCTGCTCGCTCCGCCCGAAGCGCGTGAGCATGTTCATCGCGTGGACGGTGGTGATGAATCCCGTGGAGAGGTGCCCGTCGAAGGGCTCGAACATGCGGACCATGTGGTCGAAGGCGCGGGCGTGGAGGGACGCGTCGAGGATCCCCGACCCCAGCGCCAGCGCGTATCCCGCCTGCGTGTCGCCCTGGATGCGGACGTCGGAGTCGACGAACGCGTCGTGGAACGCGCGGCGGATCCGCGATGCCAGTCCACCGTAGTGGGCGGCGTGTTCCGCGTTGCCCAGTTGCTCGGCCATGCGGGCGAGGATATCGGTGGACTGCCAGTAGAAGACCGTCGCGAGCACCTCGCCCGGGACGCGTGCAAGCCCGCGGGGGAAGCGGTCGAACTTGAAGGTGTCCGCGTTGAGCCAGTCCCCGTAGTCGTGCCTCCGCTCCTTCACCCACAGCCCGTCGGGGTTGTGGCGGGTGATGTGGTCCACCCAGCGGCGGGCGGGTTCGTAGGCTTCGGAGAGGACGGAGGTGTCGGCGTAGTTCTGGTAGATCCGCCAGGGGACGATGGTCCCCGCGTCGCCCCAGGCGGGGGCTCCGCTGAACCGCGCGTGGGGTTCGAAGGGGTGGGGGGCGAAGTCGGGGAACCTCCCATCCTCCGCCTGGTCGTCGGACAGGTCGCGCAGCCACTTGGTGAGGAAGGCGGCCAGGTCCATGTTGTAGATGCCCGTCTGGGCGAAGACCTGGATGTCGCCCGTCCACCCGCATCGTTCATCGCGCTGGGGGCAGTCGGTGGGGATCCCGGGCATGTTGTCCCGCTGCGTCCAGACGATGTTGGAGGCCAGGCGGTTGAGCAGCGGATCGCTGCACTCGATCGAACCGGTGGGGCGGCAGGCGGACCAGAAGGCCCGCCCCGTCACGTCCTCGACGCGCGGGGCGCGGTCGAGCCCGGTGATCTCGACGTACTGGAACCCATGGTAGGTGAAGCGGGGCTCGAACGTCTCGACCCCGCCCCCGCGGCAGATGTACGTATCGAGGTTGGGGGCGATGCGGAGGTTGTCCACGTAGGGCATCCCGTCGTCGCCCACCCGCTCGCAGTGGCGGAGGCGGATGACCTGGCCGCGGCGTCCTCGCAGGCGGAGGCGGCACCAGCCGGCGATCTCCTGCCCGAGGTCCAGGACGTACACGCCCTTCTTCGGCTCGCGGACGGAGACGGGGGTGAGGTCGGCGAGGACGCGCATGGGCTCGTTGGGCTGGGCGACGAGCGCCCCGCAGCGCGGCCGCATCGGGATCGCCCCCGCCCAGCCGGAGTCGTCGAATCCGGGCGCATCCCACCCGTCCATCTCGCGGCGGGCGTCGTAGTGCTCCCCGTCCAGCAGGTCCGACGACAGGATGGCCCCGTCGAGCGTGAACCGCCAGTCGCCGTCGGTTCCGACGACGGCCTCGCTCCCGTCCGTAAGCTCGACGTGCAACTGCGCCCGCAGCGCGGTTCTTCGCCCGTAGATCCCTCGCCAGTGGCAATCCCGGGCGATGTGGGCGAGCCCCAGGCGCCCGGCGTACCACCCGTCGCCCAGCAGCGCCCCGAGGGCGTTGGCGCCCGGGCGGAGGAGTTTCGTGATGTCGTACGCCTGGTACTGCACGCGCTTGGCGTAGCTCGTCCACTCCGGGGCGAGCACCGCATCCCCGACGCGCTTTCCGTTGCAGCGCATCTCGTACACGCCCAGGGCGGTGGCGTACAGGACGGCCCGCTTCACGCGCCCGTCGAGCGTGAACTCGCGGCGGAGGAGCGGGACCGGGTGCTGGATGTCCTGCCCGATCCCGATCCACCGGCCTTGCCAGTCGCGAGGGCCCAGGAGCCCCACGGAGAATTCCGCCGGGCTCGCCGGTTCGCACGCCTGATCTTCCTGATCCCACACGCGGACCGTCCAGAAGCAGCGATGCCGGGATCGCAGCGGCCTGCCCGCGTAGGGCACGTGCAGGGACGTATCGGACTCCACGCGCCCGCTGTCCCACAGGTCGGCCTGGTTGGCTCGCAGGAGGGCGGGAGAGCTGGCGACGAGGATCCGGTATGCCCTCTGCCGCAACCCACGCGGACGGGGGGCGGATCGGGGAGAATCCGCGCACACGGCCTCCAGCCGCCAACTCAGCCGCGGCCTTTGCGTCTGCACCGCCAGTGGGTTCACGAGGTACTCACACCGCAGATCCCCCGCCCGAAGGCTGCCCGGTCCCGTCTGTCCACCGTTGCGTCCGTTCGCCGACATGCTGAACTGCACTCCTGTCCTGGGGCCATCCGCATTCCGAGTCACGCCCGGGAGTGTACCACTTCTCCGCCGCGAGAAAAGCGTTGCCGCCCTCCCCCCTTACCGGTAGACTTCGCGGGAAGGACGGACCCTGTCAGGTGGCCGATGAGGCCCGGAGTGCCAAAGGAGACCCGATGCGCAGGAATGGACTGACCGCCGCGGCGCTGCTGTGTGCGGGTATCGCTGCGCTGTCGGGCCCCGCCGTCGCGCACGCGAAGGTGCTGGAATACACCACCGACCTGGTGCTCCGCCTCAAGGCGGGGGAGGGGACGTACTCGGACCA
Source organism: Phycisphaerae bacterium (assembly GCA_041687095.1). Lineage (GTDB taxonomy): Bacteria > Planctomycetota > Phycisphaerae > SM23-33 > SM23-33 > JAWLCQ01. The sequence continues at coordinate 11,200 of JAWLCQ010000102.1, forward strand.
GAACCGCACCGTCCCCGCCGTCGCGGGGGACATCGTGCGGTCGTGGGCGGACCTCTCCGGGGCCGGGCATCACGCGCTGCTGCTGAGCGGCGACCCGCGGCTGGCGGGGAACGTCCAGGGCGGGCGTGCGGGCGTGCGGTTCAGCGGGGACGACGCGATGGGCATGCTGGGGCAGGTCCTCACGTCGCAGCAGTACAGCATCTTCGCCGTCGTCAGCGACACCTCCGCCCCCGCGAGCGGGAACCGCACGATCTTCTCCAACTGGCGAACCACGAACCAGACCACCTCGGTGTTCCTGGGGACCACGACGTTCAGCACGAAGCGGACGTTCCGGCTGACGGACCAGTTCCTGGGCGGCAGTTCCCCGTTCACCCCGCTGGTGGACCCCGCGACTCCCTTCGTACTGACGGGCGTGAACGGCGGGTCGGACGCATGGGTGTGGCAGGATGACTCGCTGCTGAAGAGCCGCGGCTACGCCCTTCCCGCGCGGAACTTTGCCACGTCGTACTACCTGGGGCGGCAGGGCAACAACACCGCGTTCGAGGGCTGGGAGGGCGACATCCTCGAACTCCTCGTCTACAACCGCGCCGTCACCCCCGCCGAGCGGCAGGAGATCTGGGACTACCTCGGGGAGGAGTACAGCATGAACGTCCCCGAGCCCGCCTCGCTGCTGCTGCTGTCCCTGGGCGCCCTGGCGCTCCGCCGGCGGCGGTAGGGTCGCGATCCCCGCCCGACGGCGCCAGGCTGTCCCCGCACTCCGCCCAGGGAGCCTTGCGGGCAGACCGAGAGCGCGGAAGCGACCCGGTGCAGCCGCAGGCAGGAGCGTGACTCCCGGAGGCTACGGTTCCTCGTCCTCCTCTTCTTCGTCGTCCTCGTCCTCCTCGTCCTCCAACTCGTCCTCATCCTCGAATTCGTCCTCGTCGTCTTCTTCGTCCTCGTCCTCCAGGTCGGGGTACTGCGGGGGGTTCTCGCCGACGGCGGCCGTCACGCGGGGGTACTCGCCCTCGCCCTCGCCCTCGTGGATGGCCTCGACGTCGATCTGGTGCCACCAGTCGTCCCCGAAGTCGAACCAGTACCCGAAGACGTCGCCCTTCTCCACGCCCAGATCGTCGATGGTCGTCTCGGTGACGAGCCCGGCCGGTTTGGGCGAGTCGAAATCGTCCTCCGCATCCATGGGCAGGACGTAGCGGCGGGCGTCGGGGTCCATCGGCCCTTTCCCGCCGATCTGGAACTCGTACATGTGCTCGTCGAAGCGCCCGAGGGCGTCGAAGATCGTTTCGTGCAGGTCCTCGAGCGTCTGGTTTCCGCGGATGAGGATGGTGCGGGAGACTTCGGGGTTGGCGTCGATGAACTCGTCGGTCATCGGGCCCCCAATGATGAAGGCCACCAGTTCGTACACCCGCGGGCCGGCGGCCTTCTTCGCCTCGCCCTTGCTCTTGCCGCTCGCCTTCTTGGCCATGATGGTTCTCCTCTCGGCGCGGTGCGCCTGGGGGTTCTGGACAGTCCTAAGCCCGTAGAAGCGTAGCAGCCTCCCCGCCGTTTTGCACGGGAGAGCTTCCGCCCGGGAGAGGCTTTCTTGCTTCTTCCCCGAGCAGGGCTTGCACGCCCGGTAGGGCGTGCAAGCGTCGGAGCGAAGCGGAGACGCTTGCGCGCGGGATGGCGTGTCCCGCGTGCAGACGCCTTCGCTTCGCTCCGGTGTCTGCACGCCCTGCACCGTATCCCCTTCAATGGCTCGCTGGTTGGACGTGGTTGCTCCGCTGCGCTCCGCAAACCACGGCACCCGATACCCGGCTGCTGGCGCCCGGTCACTGCTGCGGGGTGCTGGTGTAGCTCGTGTTTCGCCACGTGACCCGGGCGCCGCGGCGGAGGGCGAGGAGGGAGCGAGTGACGGCGATCAGGGCGATGGTGCAACTCACGGGGTACAGCAGGGCGAACGCGCCGTGCCCGTTGCTGATGCGGTAGTAGCGGGCGATGACCGACACCTGCGCCGCCACCGCCGCCAGGCCTGCCACACCGGCCGCCCACCACCACGGGGAGGCCCCGGCGGCGGCGAGGGAGAGGCCCCCGGCCGCGGAGAGCCACGGAACCAGGCCCATGATGACCAGGACGGCGAAGGTGGCGGTGAGGCGCTTGAGCGTCCCGAACGTGCCCAGGAAGATCCGCGACCACCCGCGGATGATCTGCTCCAGCGAGGTGTACATCCGCACGAGGTACAGCCCCTGCGAGCGGACGACGCGGAGCGTGAGGCCCTTGCGTTTGGTGAGGGCGGCGAGGTGCATGTCCTCGTTGAGCTTGTCCTTGACGGCCGCGTGCGTGCCGATGGCCTCGTAGGTCGCGCGGGAGGTGAGGATGAAGGCCCCGTTGGCGTAGGCGTTGGGCTTTTGGGGGTTGTTCACCTTGTCGGGGTGGAACCAGATGATGAGCACGCCCCCGCAGATGGGCTGCACGAGGTTCTCCCAGAAGCCTTTCATCTCGAGCTGGGGCAGGACGGAGAGGAGGTCCGCCTGGGTGTCGAGGGCGTACTGCATCGCCGTCGCGAGCGTGCGGGGGGAGGTCTGGCGGCAGTCGGCGTCGATCATGCAGATCCACTCGCCGCTCGCCTGGGCGATCCCGTTCTGCATGGCGTTGTTCTTCCCGAACCAGCCCTCGGGCAGGTGGGTGATGCGGAGGAGGCGGACGCGGGGGTCCTCGGCGGCGAGGCGTTCGACGATGTCGCCCGTCCCGTCGGTGCTGCGGTCGTCGCAGACGATGAGTTCGAAGTCGGGGTAGTCCTGCGCGAGCATGGTGCGGACGCAGGTTTCGATGTTGGCGGCTTCGTCCTTGGCGGCGACGACGACGCTGAGGCGTGGGGGCGTCGCGGGCGGGCCCGCGTGCTCGGGCGTGAGGATGAACCCCTCCCGCCGCTCCTTGCGGATCATCAGGTGGCGGGAGGACCAGACGAGCAGGGCGAGGGTGCTCAGGACGGCGAGCAGGAGGGGGGCAACGATCACGCGGAGTCTCCGTTCTCGGTGGAATCCCCGGAGGGGGTGCGGCGGCAGCGGTCGAGCTGCAGGACGAGTTCGACCTCGCCCACGGGCAGGTGGGTGCGGCGGGCGATGGCGAGGGCGTCGAGGCCCTGGCGGTGCAGGCGGACGATCTCGTCGCCCTGGGAGGCGATGTAGACCCCGGGGGGGAGGTCCATTTTCGAGTTTTGATTTTCGATTTTCGATTGGGGGAGAGGGGGGGCGTCCGCGGCCGCGTCGTCCCCCGTGCGGGACTGCGCTTCCAGGGCGGCGAAAGTGCGGAGCGCGTGCTCCAGGGACTGGAGGCGATCGTCGAGTTCCGCGAGGGCAGACTCGATCTGGGGCACGGTGGACGCCTCCGCATCGGTCCGCCGCGCTTGCGCGGTGCGGAGCGTGCGGCGGAGCAGGAGGCCCAGCGTCACCAGCATCAGCGCGGCGGCGGCGAGCAGGACGGCGGCGAGGATGAGCAGGTGCTCAGGCGTCATGATCCGGCGGTTCTCGCACCGTAGGCGAGGCGGGCGGCGTCCATGACCTCGCGGACGGACACGTGGTGGCTCTCGGCGGCCGACAGGCAGTCCTCGAACTCGGGCGCGGCGGTGAGGATGGCCCCGTCCCGCTTCCCGATCTTCACGCGGACGGGCCCGTAGGGCGTCTCGACGTTCTCATGCGACCGCTGCAGCCGCGACCGTCCCATCGTGCACCGCCGCACCCCGAACGTCGTCGTCTCCTCGAAGAGGATCCGCTCCAGGGCGTCGGCGTCCGACGGGCTGCACAGGGCGCAGAGCATCCACGCGGGGCGGGATTTCTTCATGGTGATCGGGACCGCCCAGGCGTCCAGGGCCCCGTACGTCAGCAGCCGGTTGAGCGTCACGCCCACGATCTCGCCCGTGCAGTCGTCCAGATTGGCCGAAAGCTGCACCACGGTGTCCGCCGACGCGTCCCCCTCCACCTCGCCCACGAACACGCGGAGCAGGTTGGGGACGGGCAGGTTCGTCCGCGTCCCCGCCCCCAGCCCAACCGCGGTGACGTCCATCCCGGGCATGGGTCCGTAGGACTCCGCGAGCGTGGTGAAGATGGCGGCAGCGGTGGGGGTGGTCACCTCCCCGGGCAGGTCCGTCCCGGCCGTGCGGGCCCCGACGAGCAACTCGGCCGTCGCGGGGGCGGGCACGGGCAGCAGGCCATGGGCCGTGCGCACCCGCCCGCTGCCCAGCGGGATGGGGGCGCACAGGATGCGGTCGATGCCCAACTGCTCCATCGCCAGGCACGCCCCGACGATGTCGATGATCGAGTCCACCGCTCCGACCTCGTGGAAGTGGACCTCGTTGACGCTGACCCCGTGGACCTTGGCCTCGGCGTGTCCGAGGCGGGTGAAGATGGCCTTGGCACGCGCGGTGGGGCGGGGGGGAAGTTGGGCGGCGTCGATGAGGCGGAGGATGTCGTCCAGCCCGCGGTGGTGATGCTCGTGCGGGGGGGCTTCCTCAGGGGTGTGCTCGTGGTCGTGCCCGCCGTCGTGCTCGTGGTCGTGCCCGTGGTCGCCCTCATGCGCATGATCGTGCCCGTGCCCATCCTCGTGAGCGTGGTCATGATCGTGCCCATGCGGATGCTCATGGGCCTCGCCGTCCCCGCCCTCGGAGTCGGCCTGCTCTTCGGTGTGCTCGTGGTCCTGCACGAGGCCGTGCACATCCACGACGAAGCGGGTCCCGATCATCCCCTGGCGGTTGGCGGGTTCGGTGCGAAGGGTGTACCCGCCGACGTCGAGGCGCGCGAGCTGCTCGCGGAGCGCGTCGAAGTCGGCCCCGGCGGAAAGGAGCGAGGCGACGATCATGTCGCCGCCGGCCCCGGCGAAGCAGTCGAAGTAAGCTACTCTACGCGGCATGGACGGCCTCCTTGAGGATCGCCTCTCGCATCTCCTGCCGCAGCGCCGCCGGGGTCACCAGGTCCACCGTCGCGTGCAGGACGCTCTCCAGGAACTCCTGCAGGCGGAGGAACTCGAACAGCCCGACGTGTGCGTCCTCGTCAAACTCCACCAGGATGTCCACGTCGCTGCCGCCGCGCGCCTCATCCCGGGCGACGGACCCGAAGATCGCCACGCTTCGGACGTGGAACTCCCGCAGGGCGTCCCTGTGTTCTTGCAGGATTTGGATGGCGTCGTCGCGTCGCATGCGTCTCTTGGCCTTGCCTCTCGGACACAGGGCAATCCGGGTGCCACGGCCGGGTGCCACGGCTGCGCCGTTTGCAGCCGTGTCCTTCCCGGCAGCACGGCTGCAAACGGCGCAGCCGTGGCACC
>JAWLCQ010000103.1:0-16381 GCA_041687095.1 Phycisphaerae bacterium
CTGCCGCGGAGGCGTCCCTCACCCCTCCGGGACGCCGGGGGTCAGGAGACCCCCGGCGCACGCGCGTGGGGCGGGTCAGGAGACCCTCGGCGCAGGAGGTGGGGGTCAGGAGACCCCCCAACGCCGGCGCGCGGGGGGCGGCGCCTAGCCGATAGCCGATAGCTGACAACTGATAGCTTATAGCTATGACCCCCGACCCAGGCGCGCGGGGCGGCCCGGCCGGTAGTCGGTCAGGGGCTCACCGCCGTCAGGGCGTCTCGGGTTCGGGTTCCTGGCACGGCCCGGCCGCGAGGTAGCACACCACGCGCTGCTCGATGGGGTTGGCGTGGAGGCAAAGGTGGTGGCCGGGGCGGATGGCGGCGGCGTCGATGACGCGGACGGCCGCGGCGGCCGGGCCGGGATCGCTCACCAGCTCCGCCAGGCGGTCGGGGGCCGCCTCGAGCAGTTCCCCGTTCACCACGTTGCCCCGGCGCTCGGGGAAGACGGCGAAGTAGAGTATGTCGGCCTCGATGAGGTCGCTGAAGAAGTGCGTGCCCAGGGACACGTCGGGGACGACGTTCTCGCCCATGGTGACCAGTTCGCACATCGCCGACACGCGGTGGATCTCCGAGAAGCGGACCGGGACCCCGAGCGAGGGCGAGGTGGTGCCCCACCGCCCCGGGCCCACCAGCAGCGTGGGGGGGATGGCGCCCTGGAGGGGCGAGCAGATCCGCCCCACGAGGCGGGCGACGGCGTGGCGGTCGGTCAGGGGGAGCTGGGCGTAGACGGAGGGCACGATGTAGACGATCCGCTCGATGGTGGCGATCTGCCCCTGGCCGATGACGGCCTCGCGGGCGCTGAGGATCAGGCGCTCGGGGGGCAGGTCGGCGGGGACGGAGGCGATGCGCCCCCCGCCCTTGACCTGGAGGGGGCGGCACTGGACGAGGTTGATCTTGTAGCCCTCCCCGAGGACGTTGGCGGTGAACTCGACGTCGACGGGGTAGTGGTACGCCTGCTGGAGGATGGCGAGCATGTCGCGGAGGTCGTCGACGAAGTGGGTCTCGGTGAAGAGCTTGTCGAAGGTGATGACCCCGGCGCCGGAGTCCTGCTCGGAGAGGGGGCGGGACGCGTCGCGCGAGGTGATGAGGTCCAGCGGCAGGTCGGCGGGGTGGGAGGCGATCTCCCGGAAGCGGGTGGAGACGAGCTGGTTGGCCGTCAGGTCCAGCACGTCGACCTTCCGCTGGGAGTACTGGGCGACCTTGTTGAAGGTGTCCTCGGGGCGGCGGGTGGGGGCGTTGAGGGCGACGATGCGGGTGTAGTCGTCGTCGGAGCGGTCCACCGCGCGGGTGCCCATCCCGAAGACGATCCGCATCATGCCCGCGCGGGGGTCGATCTCGCGGGACCAGACGTAGGGGTTGAAGGAGAAGCCCACCCCTGCGATCTGGGGGAAGAACAGGTCGTCGTACATCTTCCCGCTGACCCGCTGGACCAGCAGGGCCATCTGCTCGTCGCGGTTGAGCAGCCCCCGCTGGGCGCGGTAGGTGAGGGCCTTCTCGCTCATGGTGGAGGCGTAGATGGTCCGCACGGCCGCCAGGAAGTCCTGGAGGCGCTGGTGGCGGGAGCCCTGGTTGGCGCAGAAGACGGACTCGTACTTGCCCGCGAAGGCGTTGCCGAAGTTGTCCTCGAGGAGGCTGGAGGAGCGGACGATGATGGGGGACTGCCCGAAGTAGTCGAGCATGTCCTCGAACTGTCCGCGGATGGAGTCGGGGAAGGTCCCGATGAGCATGCGCTGGCGGGCGCGTTCGGCGCCTTCGAGGTAGCGGATGGGGTCGCGGACGCGTTCGCGGAACGCCCAGATGCCGTTGCGGACGAGGTAGGTGTAGAAGACGTCGGACCCGACGTAGAACGAGTCGTGGGGTTCCAGGAGGTCCGCCCAGCGGGGGTGGGCCTGGCGGAGGATGGCGCGGGCGAGGAGCATGCCCACGCTCTTGCCCCCGACGAGGCCCGTCCCGATCATCCGCTTGCCGATCTCCAGGATGTCCGGGAGGGTGAGGTAGCGCTCGGCGAGGCGGAGGACGGGCTCATCGCGGGAGACGCACAGGCGGAGGAGGCGGAGGAGGCAGTCCTGGACCTCGGCGGGGGGGATGGGGTCGTGGTCGCTGAGGGCGCTGAGGTCGCGGGCGAGGGAGAAGGTGCGCTCCCAGAGCCCGGACTGGTTGATCTCCGACTGCAGCCAGGGGACGGTGTGGCGGACCTCGGAGATCGTCGCCGACTCGGTGACGGGGCGGAACTCCTGGTCGTCCCAGGCGTGGAGCATGTGCATGGTGGGGGAGTGGCGGGACTGGACCTTCCAGGGGTGCACGTAGAGCTTGCCGCGGTGGCGGTAGACGTCGAGGAAGATCTGGGTGGTCTCGGCGATGGCGCGGGTGGCGTGGAAGGAGTGGCGGTTCCGCCGCACGCCGAAGTAGGCGATGGCCTCGACGTCGTAGAGGTAGGGGCAGGTGAGCATGAAGAAGTTGCCCAGCATCTGGTCGGAGCGCCAGGCCTCGGCGAGGTCGGAGAGGCAGTCGAAGAGGTAGTAGCCCCCCCGCCCGGTCTCCTCGACGACGCGGTGGATGCCCGTGACGAACCCCTCGAACCCCTCGGCGGGGTCGAGGCGGCAGATGCGGTCGGGCAGGTCGTCGGGCACCAGGGGGGGATGGGCGGCGAAGCGGAAGTAGACGAGGGGCTCCCCGACGCGGCGGGCGGCGCGGGCGTAGGGCTCGACGAAGGGGCGGTAGTCCTCGACGTCGTCGATCTGCCAGACGATGTTATCGCCGCGGATGAGGCCCTTGAGCATGCGGTCCACGCCCTGGAGGCCGGTGGAGAGATGGGGGTCGATCTGTGCCATGGGTGCGCCCTCGGGGGGAGGCGGGGGGCGGCTATTAGCGGCCCCGGCCGGACGTATTAGTCGAAATCATACTCCGTGCGACGACTGTAAGGGTACATAATAACACCCTTTCCGGCGTAATGCCAGAGCAGAGTCACAAGGCGGCGGGACCCGCCACTCCGAAACGGCGCACGTCGCCCGGAAACAAGGGAAAAGGAACGAAATCATGGCGAAGGCAAGTGGACCGGGCTCGTACGAGGAAGTCTACTCGGACTCGTACATCGAGCAGTTGATGAGCATGGTCAAGGCGCGGAACCCGGGCGAGACCGAGTTCCACCAGGCCGTGCACGAGGTCGCCGAGTCGGTGCAGCTGGTGTACGCCAAGCGCCCCGAACTGGCGAAGGCGAAGATCTTCGAGCGGTGCATCGAGCCCGAGCGGCAGATCATCTTCCGCGTCCCGTGGGTGGACGACGGCGGCAACGTGCAGGTGAACCGCGGGTTCCGCGTCGAGTTCAACAGCGCCCTGGGCCCGTACAAGGGTGGGCTGCGGTTCCACCCCTCGGTGCACCTGAGCATCGTCAAGTTCCTGGGCTTTGAGCAGATCTTCAAGAACGCCCTGACGACGACCCCGATCGGGGGCGGCAAGGGCGGGAGCGACTTCGATCCCAAGGGCAAGAGCGACATGGAGGTCATGCGCTTCTGCCAGTCGTTCATGAGCGAGCTGTTCCGCCACATCGGCCCGGACACCGACGTCCCCGCGGGGGACATCGGGGTGGGCGGGCGCGAGATCGGGTACATGTTCGGCATGTACAAGAAGCTCACCGACACCTTCACCGGCGTGCTGACGGGCAAGGGCATCGGCTGGGGCGGGTCGCTGGTCCGCACCGAGGCGACGGGGTACGGCCTGACGTACTTCGTCAGCCACATGCTCGCCGCCCGCAAGGCCGACTGGAAGGGCCGCCGCGTCGTCATCAGCGGTTCGGGCAACGTCGCCATCTACGCCACCCAGAAGGTCCAGCAGCTCGGGGGGCACGTGGTGGCCATGTCCGACTCCAACGGGTACATCGTGGACGAGGACGGGATCAAGCTCGATACGGTCCGGCGGATCAAGGAAGTCGATCGCGGGCGCATCCGCGAGTACGTCGAGGCGCACCCCTCGGCGAAGTACGTGGACAACTGGCAGGGCATCTGGACGGTCCCCTGCGAGATCGCCCTGCCCAGCGCCACGCAGAACGAACTCGACGGCGAGGCCGCCAAGACCCTCGTCGCCAACGGCTGCATCGCCGTGGGCGAGGGCGCGAACATGCCCTGCACCCCCGAGGCCGTCAAGGTCTTCCATGACGCGGGCGTGGGCGTCGGCCCGGCCAAGGCCGCCAACGCCGGCGGCGTGGCCACCAGCGCCCTGGAGATGTCGCAGAACTCCATGCGGATGAACTGGCCCTTCGAGGAAGTGGACCGCCGCCTCCAGGAGATCATGGCCGCCATCTACAAGCAGTGCACCGAGGCCGCCGAGGCCTACGGGAAGAAGGGCAACCTCGTCGCCGGCGCGAACATCGCCGGGTTCGTCAAGGTCGCCAACGCGATGATGGCCCAGGGCGTCGTCTAAGCTCTGAAGGTACACCTCCGCCCACCGCCCCCGGGGCCATCCCGGGGGCGGTGGGTGGGAGGGCGGCGCGAACGGAGGCGCGCGGGATCGTACTGGTGAACGGGCCTCCCGTGCCGCACCCCCCTGCGGGCGGAGGACCCCGGCGAGAGGCGAGCGCGACCGGGACCGTGCTCGCCCGCCCCCTTGAGTCCTCGCAGGCGCACAGCACGCTGTGCCCCCGCGGGAGCCCGCTTCACCCGCTCACGCCTGCCCGGGCGAGACGCCCGCGCTGCATCGCGGCGATGGCCCTGCGTGCTCCTCCCAATCGCGCTGCACACGTCCCGATTCTGTGGTATCATGGCGGGGTTCCCCGCTGAAGTGGTTCCCGGTTCCCGGTTCCTGGCTCCCGGTTCCTGGCTCCCGGTTCCTGGCTCCCGGTTCCCCGAACCCTGCGACAGTCGCTTGAGTCCGCCCGTGTTCATCCTACGAGAGGGAAGCTCCAACGATGTTTGAAGTGCTGAGCAACGAGGTCATCGCCCCGCAGATCCACCGCCTGGTCGTCCGCGCCCCGCGCGTCGCCGCCGCCCGCTTGCCCGGGCAGTTCGTCATCGTCCGCCGCGCCGAGGGCGAGGAGCGCATCCCCCTCACCATCGCCGACGCCTCCCCCAGCGCGGGCACGATCTCCCTCATCATCCAGGCGGTCGGAGCGGGCACCAAGGCCATCGTCGCCACCCCCGTCGGGGAGGCGCTCCTCGACGTCGCCGGCCCGCTGGGCCAGCCCACCGAGATCGAGCCGTTCGGCCGCGTCGCCTGCGTCGGTGGGGGGGTCGGCACGGCCGTCCTGTTCCCCCTCGCCAAAGCCCTCGCCGAGGCCGGCAACCAGGTGACGACCCTCATCGGCGGGCGGACCGCCGAGCACGTCATCCTCCGCGACGACCTCGCCGCCTTCAGCGCCGAGATGCTCTTCACCACCGAGGACGGCTCGCTGGGGCGCAAGGGCTTCGTGACGGCCGCCCTCGGCGAACTCCTCGACGACCCCGCCCGCAAACCCGCCGCCGTCTACGCCGTCGGGCCCGTGCCCATGATGGCCGCCATCGCCAACCAGACCCGCCCCTACGGGGTCAAGACCATCGTCAGCCTCAACCCCATCATGGTCGACGGGACGGGCATGTGCGGCGGCTGCCGCGTCACCGTCGGGGGCGAGATCAAGTTCGCCTGCGTCGACGGGCCCGAGTTCGACGGGCACGCCGTCGACTTCCAGGAACTCTCCTCCCGCCAGAAGGCCTACGCCGAACACGCCTGCCGCCTCGAAGCCAAAGTGGCGGAACTGAAGGCCCAGCAACAGGTTGTGTCCGTAAGCTGCTCCTGCAGCACCCCCCAGCACACCGCGTGCTCCTCGCAGGGCGCCTCCCCGTGCTCCGCTTCCAGCACCAAGCCCACCGACTGCGTCGGTGGGATCGCTCCGCATACCGCGAAACCCACCGCCGCGCGTCCGCACATGCCCGAGCACGCCCCCGCCATCCGCGCCACGGACTTCTCCGAGGTCAACCTCGGGCTCGCCGAAACCACCGCCGTCGCCGAAGCCGCCCGCTGCCTCCAGTGCAAGAAGCGCCCCTGCGTCGCCGGCTGCCCCGTCGCCGTCCGCATCCCCGAGTTCCTCGGGGCCCTCGCCGCCGGGGACTTCGCCGCCGCCGCCGACATCCTCCTCACCGACAACGCCCTCCCCGCCACCACCGGCCGCGTCTGCCCCCAGGAAAAGCAGTGCGAGGCCCTGTGCGTCCGCGGGGTGAAGGGCGAAGCGGTCGCGATCGGATGGCTCGAGCGCTTCGTCGCCGACTGGGCCGCCCGCCACCACCGCATCGCTCCCCCCACCGTCGAGCGCAGCGGCTGCCGCGTCGCGGTCGTCGGGTCGGGCCCGGGCGGGCTCACCGCCGCGGGCGAACTCGCCCGCCTCGGGCACGACGTCACGATCCTCGAAGCCCTCCACGCCGCCGGGGGGGTGCTGCGGTACGGGATCCCCGAGTTCCGCCTGCCCAAGCACATCGTCGACGCCGAGGTCGCCAACCTCCGCACCCTGGGCGTGAAGATCGAGACCAACGTCGTCGTGGGCAAGACCGTCACCGTCCCGCAGATCATGGAGCAGTTCGATGCCTGCTTCGTCGCCAACGGGGCGGGCCTGCCCATGTTCCTCAACGTCCCGGGCGAGAACCTCAAGGGCGTCTACTCCGCCAACGAGTACCTCACCCGCGTGAACCTCATGGGCGCCTACCAGCCCCAGAGCCCCACGCCCATCGCCACGGGCGAGACCGCCGTCATCTTCGGGGGCGGCAACACGGCCATGGACGCCGTCCGCACCGCGCGGCGGCTGGGCTCCAAGCGGGCCATCCTCGCCTACCGCCGCAGCGAGTCCGAGATGCCCGCCCGCCTCGAGGAGGTCAAGCACGCCCGCGAGGAGGGCATCGAGTTCCTCTTCCTCGTCGCGCCCCTGGAACTCGTGGGCGACGAGTCCGGGTGGGTCCGCTCCGTCCGCCTGCAGCGGATGGAGCTGGGCGCGCCCGACGCGTCGGGCCGGCGGCGCCCGGTGCCCGTCGAGGGCAGCGAGTTCGAACTCCCCGCCGACGTCGCCATCGTCGCCATCGGCACCAGCGCCAACCCGCTGCTGACGGCCACCTGCCCGGACCTGAAGCTCAACCGCTGGGGCAACATCGAGGTCGACGAGGCCACCGGCATGACGAGCATCCCCGGCGTCTTCGCCGGGGGCGACATCGTCCGGGGCGGAGCGACGGTGATCCTGGCGATGGGCGACGGGAAGAAGGCGGCCCGGAGCATCGACGCCTACCTCCGCACCCAGCCCGCCCGCACCGCCGCGGTCTGACGCCGGCCGAGCCCGCGCACCCGCACAACCCACCAGATCGGCAGGGATGCAGGGGATGCATGGGATGGGAGTGACGAACTCTCATCGCTTGCATCCCCTGCATCCCTGCCTGCTTTGGGGCTCCGGGGCCGCGAACCGTTCGTCGTTCCGCGTGTCTTATCGCGGGTGCGGACGCCGGTTTTGCGGTTATAATCCTGAGTCATCGAGATCTGCCGTCAGTGGACGAACGAGGAGACGTGGCGATGATGCGGCCAGTGGGTGGATACAGGGGAATGGGCGGGTGTGACGGGTCGGGGAGTGCGATCCCTGCGCTCGAGCCGCTCGAGCCGCGCCTGCTGCTCAGTGCGGCGTTCGACCTCATCGGGCTCACGCAGCTCCGCGCGGACCCCACGTACGCGGGGATCGACGGGTCGGGCGTCTCGGTGGCCATCATCGACACGGGGTTGGACCGCACGCACCCGCTGCTGAGCCTCGCCTATCTCGGCGGGGCGGACATCGCCAACGGCGGAACCGATCCCATCGACGAGAACGGGCACGGGACGCACGTGGCGGGCATCATCGGCGCCCGCAGCGGGGAGGTCGGGGTGGCGGTGGGGACGGGGCTGATCGGCCTGCGGGCGACCCCGTCGGGCTCCGCGGGGCTGTTCTACAACACCGACCTCGAGCGCGCCCTGCAGTGGGTGCTGGACAACAAGAGCACGTACAACATCGTCGCGGTGAACCTCTCGCTGGGGGCGGGCTTCTACACGTCCGAGGGCGAGGTCGTCAGCGACATCAAGTACGACGAGGTCCAGCGCCTCGAGGCCGCCGGGGTCGCCGTCATCGCCGCCATCGGCAACTCGTACAAGGACCACGAGTACCTCAATTCCGCCGCCCCCGCCATCTACTCCACCCTCGCCGTCGGGTCCGTGTGGCAGGACGGGGTGTATTCGGGCGTGCAGTGGGGCTCGGGGGCGATCGACTACTCCACCGGGGCGGACCGCCTGAGCAGCTTCTCGCAGCGGCACTCGCTGGACAACGTCATCTTCGCCCCCGGGGCCATCATCACCTCCACCGTTCCTGGGGGCGGGCAGGCGGGCAAGGGCGGGACGTCCATGGCCGCCCCCATGGTCGCCGGCGCCGTCGCCCTCCTCCAGGAGGCCAGCATGCAGTTCGGCGGGCGCTACCTCACCACCGACGAGGTGCGGACCGTCCTGGTCCAGACCGCCGACACGATCTACGACGGGGACGACGAGGACGACAACGTCGTCAACACCAACCGCTCCTACCCGCGGATGAACGTCTACGCCGCCGTCCAGCGGGTCCGCGAGATGCACCAGGGCATCGAGCCCCCTCCGCCCGGGGGAGGGGGGGTGGACCCCAACGGCACGATGGCGACGGCGTACCAGGTGCGCTCCCTCGACGCCATGACCGCCCGCACCGTCGCGGCCCATCTTGGCAGCGACGGATCGGGGACGGCGGTGGGCGGCAAGGACGTGGACATGTACCGCGTCACCATCCCGACCCCGGGCGAACTCATCGTCGAAACCCAGGCCGACCCCGCCCACCCCGACCACGTGGACACGTACCTGCGGCTGTTCGACAGCAACGGGGTGCAGCTCGCGGCGGACGACGATTCGGGGACGGGCAGCTACTCGCTGCTGCGCTACAACGCCCCCGCCGGGACGTACTACCTCGGGGTCAGCGGGTACGCCAACACGAGCTACAACCCCGCGCAGGCGGGGAGCGGGGTGGTGGGCGATACGGGCTACTACCGGGTGATCTTCAACCTCACCAGCGGGGACCCCAACGGGACCCTCCAGGGCGCCGTCCCCACCCACCTCTCGACCGACCGCGAGGAGCCGCTCATCCAGAACGGCTATATCGGTTCCGACCTCGGGGTCCACGTCGGGCCCGGAGACGTCGACATCTTCGAGGTCCGCGTCCCGGACAACGGGACGCTGCTGCTGGACATCGACACGCCGTTCAGCACCGACTGGGTGGACAGCTTCCTCCGCGTGTTCGACTCGGCGGGGAACCAGTTGTACTTCAACGACGACGGCCTGGCGTATGATGCGAACGGGAACCCGACGGAGTTCACGGACGACTCGGACCCCGCGTTCGACGGGCTGGTGTTCTCCGACCCCGTCGACCGGGCGTACTTCCACGGGCACACGTACGACTCCTTCCTTGCCGCCCGCGTGGATCGCGGCAGCGTCTACTACGTCGCCGTCAGCGATTACCGCAACCAGACGTACAGCCCCACCAGCCTCGCGGGGCGTTCGACGGCCGGGACGGGGGGGTACTACAACCTCAAGGTCGGGTTCGTCAGCAATGACCAGAACGGCTCGATCACCAAGGCCTGGGGCGGGGTGTACGGCTCGCTGCCGCAATCGGGCCTCGTGGGGCTCATCGGGTTCGACACGAACCTCGCCACCTACGAACTCATGACCGTGGGCGACCGCGACGTGGACTTCTTCCACATCAACTCCCCTACCAGCGGGATCCTGGAGGTGCAGACCCGCTCGTACACCTCGAACGAGGTCGCCGCGAACAACCGCGTGGACACCATGCTGTTCCTCTTCGATCCCAGCGGGGTGCTGCTGGCGAGCAACGACGACGCGGACAGCTTCGACCCGATGATCCAGTACCACATCGAGGCCCACCAGAGCTACTACGTCGCCGTCGCGGGGTACGGCAACGACGATTTCGACCCGTTCCTCTCGGGCAGCGGGCTGCCCGGGGACACCGGGGAGTACCGCTACTACGCCCGCCTCCGCCCGCTGAGCGACATTGCGCTGCTCCGGGACGACACGCTCTCCTCCGGGGCGGTTTCCGACATCGCCGTCGGGCAGACGCTGCTGGGCAACGTGGGCTCCGACGGGGCCTACACCATCGGCCCGGCGGACGTGGACATCTACCGCCTCACCGCCGCCGCCACCGGGCCCGTCGCCATCGAGGTGACCGGCTACGACGCCTTCGGGGCCGACACGTTCCTCCGCCTCTTCGACGCCAACGGGGTGGAGCTGTCGTTCAACGACAACCGGCACCCGGGCACCACGGGCAGCTACGTCCGCACGCTGCTGCAGGCGGGGCAGACGTACTACATCGGCGTCAACGGGGCCAGCGCCCTGGCGCGGGCGTACAACCCCCTCACGGGGGCAGGCGCGGCGGCGGGGTCCCGCGGGAGCTACGCCCTCTCCGTCACCGCCGTCGCCCCCGGGCCGGGGGACGGGGCGGCGTGGCTGTTCCACGCGGGGCACTACCTGGCGGCCAATCCCGACGTCGCCTCCGTCGTCGCCTCCGGGGGCATCGTCAGCGGCTATGACCACTGGCTGCGCTACGGGCAGTGGGAGGGGCGGGACTTCAGCCCGTACTTCGACGGGGGCTACTACCTGACGGCCTACCCCGACGTCGCCCAGTGGGGCGGGGCGACGGTCACCAGCGCCCTGACGCACTTCTCCACCTGGGGCGCCGCCGAAGGCCGCTCGCCCTCGCCCTACTTCGACGCCCGGGGATACGTGGCGGAGAACCCGGACGTCGCGGCCGCTCCCATCATCCCGGCCGAGCACTACTTCCGCTGGGGCCACGCCGAGAACCGCAAGCCCTCCCGCTGGTTCGACCCCGCCTGGTACGCCCAGCAGAACCCGGACATCGCCCCCGCCGTCGCGGGGGGGCTCGTGCACAGCTCCTTCGAGCACTTCGTTCGCTGGGGCCTCGCCGAGAACCGCTCCGCCACCCCGTACTTCAACGTCGCCTTCTACCTCGCCGCCAACCCCGACGTCGCCGCCGCCGTCGCCTCCGGCGCGATCGCGGCGGAGGAGCACTTCGTCCTCTACGGCCAGCGGGAGAATCGAACCGTCAGCCCCTTCTTCGATGCCGCCTTCTACCTCTCCGCCTATCCCGAGATCGCCTCGGCCGTCACGGGGCGGGTGGTCACCAGCGCCTACGAGCACTTCGTGGACTACGGGATCGCCGAGGGGCGCAAGCCCAACGCGTTCTTCGACCCGGGGTGGTACTTGTCGGCGTACCCCGACGTGCCGGGCCTCGCCTACCGCCACTACCTCCTGTTCGGGGCCTCCGAGGGCCGCTCGCCCTCGGCGGAGTTCGATGAGAACTACTACCGCTCCGCCTACCCCGACATCCTCGCGGCCATCCAGTCCGGGGCCTTCCGCAACGGCCTGCACCACTACCTCCAGTGGGGCCGCGCCGAGAGCCGCCAGCCCCGCGCGTAGGGGGGGGGCGGACCCGCAGACGCGTGGAGGCTTCCTCGCGCCCGCGGACTGCCGGCTACGAGCCCGAGCCCGTGGTGCCTTCGGGGGCGGGCGCGGAGGCCCCGAGGCGGAGGGAGGGCTCGATGGCCCCGCAGCGGGTGCACTCCATGCAGCGGATGCAGGTGGTGACGTTGACGGCCTGCTCCACCTTCACGCCCATCTGGCAGCGGGAGCGGCAGGTGTTGCACTCGGTGCAGTGGGGATCGGAGAAGCGGAGGCGGAAGGCGCTGACCGGGTTGAACAGGGCCAGCACCCCGCCCAGGGGGCAGAGGATCTTGCACCACGGGCGGTACATCACGATCGCCGTCACCACGAACAGCGGGAGGATGATCATCTTCCCCGGGCTCATCATGACCTGCGGGGCGGTGGAGTCGAGCTTGCCCATGACCATGCGGGGCAAAGAGGCCGAGACGGCGCCCGAGGGGCAGAGGCGGCAGATGAAGGCCCAGTGCTCCTCGCCCCAAAACCCGGGCACGAGCAGGACGAGCCCGGCGAGGACGAGGTAGCGCCCGTAGCCCATCCAGTTCGGGATGCGGAGCTTGCGGACGGGCACGCGGGCGAGCAGGTCCTGGAGGAACCCGAAGGGGCATGCCCAGCCGCACACCAGCGAGCCTAGCAGCCCGCCCACGAACAGCAGCACCCCGATGAGCATCCACGGCACCACGTGCAACGCCGCGAAGTTGGCCGCCACGCCCACCGGGCAGGCGAACGACGACAGCGGGCAGGCGTAGCAGTGCAGGACGCACCCGGGCACGCGGTGCAGCCACTGGCCCAGCGGGGCGAGCCAGACCGCCAGGAAGGCCGTCTGCACCCACGGGCGGAAGCGGGCGACGCGGCCGAGCCGGGATCGTACCCGCCGCCCCGGGCGCTGGGGGCCGGTTCGCGGGGGGGGGATGGTAGCGTTGGTGGTCATGGCACGCATGACCCGGAAACCTCTACAGTCACGTCGCGCAGAAGTTCGGGTCCTTTTTCTCCTGGGACGGGTCCGGCGGGGGGGTGTAGATGGAGGGAGCGGTGGCGGGCAGCGGATCCATGACTGTCACGACGGGCAGCGGCAGTCCGCCCCGGGCGGCCGACTCGACGATCCGCCACTCGGGCAGCAGCATCGGGATGCCCAGGTCGATCTCGCGATCCGTGAGCACCCCCGCCACCAGCGACGCCGCCCCCAGCACCGCCACCGCCAGCCCCAGCGCCACCGGGTGCCTCTCCATCGCACGTCGGGCGCGGTCAATCGGGGGCTGCGGCAGCCGTGGCGGTCGTCGTGGCATCCTTTCGAGACTCCTTTTCGGGCGGCGGAGCCTACCGGAGGCGAATGGGAATCGAACCCACCCGGGACTTGGTTGAGCCCCGCACTGGTTTTGAAGACCAGGAGCGCCACCAGGATCGCCTGTCGCCTCCGAACCGATGCATTCTACCGAAGCGGTCGGGCCCGATTCAAATCAATCGTCCCCGCTTCCGCACGCAAGCCCGCTGGGGCCTCGGAAAAGGGGACAGGCTCCGGAGCGGGGTGCGGTTCCCCGCGCAGGTGCCGGTCCCCTTTTCCGAGGCGGCCTGCGACTTGGAGGCCTTCGCGGGGGCATCGCCTGAGACAGGGGAGCGCCTCCAAATGGGGATCGCCTCAAGAAGGGAAGGGCTTGGAAGAGGGGGCCGCCTGAAAAAGGGGACAGGCACCGCCAGACAGCGGCGGAGCCAGTCCCCTTTTTCCGGCTCCGTATCGCGCGGCTGGGACCGCGCGCGACAACACCCCTGTCCGGCCCTGGGTACGCCGGACGGGGGTGCAGGGGGTCACTCGGAGTGTCGGGCGGCCCCGGCGCCTCACGGCGGCGCGCATACGCGCAGCGTCGCGAGGTCCGGGTACAGGTTGCTTCGATGGTTCCCCAACCGCCGGACGGCCGTCCGGCGGCTCCCACATGACGAAGTTCCGGTTACGCCTTGGCGGCCTTGCGCTTCTTGACGGGCTTGTATAGCCCGCGGCGGACCCGCTCGACCATGCCGCGCTTGACCAGGTCCGACAGGACCGCGCCGGTCACGTTGCGGGGCAGGCCGCTCAGCTTCCACAGGGCGCGGAAGCTCAACGCGCCCTTGGGGGCGTTGCGGAGGAGGTTCAGCAGGACCTCGGGCATGGTGCTGCCCTCGGGGGCCGGCACGGTCTCCTCGGTCACGCCGTCATCCCAGAAGTGCAGGTTCTCGGGGATGCACACGAACTCGTACACGCCGGTCTTGATCCGCTTTGCGCAACCGCTGACGCGAAGCTGATACAGGATGTAGCCCACCGTGCTGGGGCGCAGATCCAGCTCGCGGGCGATGTCGATGTTCCGGGCGGTCCCGCGCTTCTTCAGCTCCTGAACAACTTGCCATCGGGCGGTCCGGCGGGGCAGCACGGCCTGCGGTTCGGTCTCTTGGGTCGGGGTCTTCTTCTTGCTCATTTTTACCTCTACAAAAACTCCTCCGGTACCTCCGGAGCAGTGCCTTGACTGTAGATTACCAATGATAAGGGTTGACGGCTATCCATATCAAGGAATTTCCACCCAACTTCTCGGAATTCCCTGCTGTTGTCCATGTACGGATGGACAAACGGCTTAGCCGCCCAGAAAGTTCCGCAGCATCCGGCGCCCGTCGTCCGTCAGGAAGCTTTCCGGGTGAAACTGCACCCCCTCGGTCGGGTACGTCCGCGACCGCAGGCCCATCAGCTCGCCCTGGTCCGCCGTCCACGCCGTCGCCTCGAAATCCGCGTCCATGCCCTCGGGGTCCACGATCAGGCTGTGATACCGCGTGGCCGTGAACGGGTTGGGCATCCCCACAAAGACGCCCCGCCCGTCGTGGCGGATCTCGCTGGTTTTTCCGTGCATCAATCGGTCCGCGCGACGAACCTTGCCCCCGAACACCTGTCCCATGCATTGGTGTCCAAGGCAGACGCCCAGAATCGGGATCCGGCCATGGAAATGGCGGATGTAGTCGCAGCTATAGCCCGCCTCGTTGGGCGTGCAGGGTCCCGGGGAGATGATGAGATGCGTGGGATGGTACTTCGACTCCGCGTCGGGGGGGGGCAGAACGTCGTTGCGGATCACTTCGATCCGCCACGGCCCGTTCAGCTCGCCGATACGCTGCACCAGGTTGTAGACAAAGCTGTCGTAGTTATCCACGACGAGGATCACGGCTGTCACCTCTCGGTCCCGGTCCGAATCTGTCAGGAAGATGGCCCTCTGGGGCGGCAAGGGCGGGACGTGCGCCTCGTTGCCCGCCCGACGTGGGCTCGCCGGGCTAGAATGAGTATAGGGAAACTCCCCCCGCGAAAGCGAGAGCAACCATGAACGATTGGAAGCGAATCCCGCTCCTCGCCCTCGCCGCCGCCGCTTTGCTGCTGACGGCGGCGGCCGGGGCGGCCCCCGCGGAGGAGGCGGCCCCCCCCGAAACCGACACCCTCCTCCAGGCCATCCGCACCACCGACGACGCCCGCACCGCCATCGCCGCCTACGCCAAGGCCAACACCCGCGACCCCGACAACATCGAGCTGCACCAGGCCCACCTCCGCCGCATGCTCGAACTGGGCCTGCCCCAGGTCGCCATCCACCCCGCCCGCGCCCTCGTCCGCCTCGGGGCCCGGGACGCCAAGGCCTGGGGCGTGATCGCCTACCATCACGGCCGGGCCGAGGAGTACACAGCCGCCTTCGACGCCGCCGCCCGCGCCGCCGCCCTCGAACCCGACAACCCCTCCCTCCTCGCCAACCTCGCCCAGCTCCTGGTCTGGTACGACCGCCAGGTGGACGTCCCCCCCGTCTCCCCCGCCGCCCTCCGCGCCGTCGAACGCCACCGCCCGCAGTGGGAGCGGCACGCGGCGTTCACGGCCGCCACCGCACGCATGGAGAAGGCCTACGAGTCCACCGTCGGGCTGCGGGAGCGGCTGCGGGCGGACCTCACCGCCCTCGACCTCCAGCTCCAGGCCATTCGCCGCGAAGGCGCCGTCATTCAACAGCAGGTCCAAGCCATCGACCGCGAACTCTACACCCTCCGCGCCCGCATCGACGAGCTGGAGGACGAGAAGTACTATTCGGGGGGCGGCATCTACCGCGGGCCTGGCGGGGTCATCATCCGCCGGCCGTACCGGCGATGGGGGCACCGCGGACCCGTCGTCAGCCCGTACCGGCTGCGGGAGATCGAGGACGAGATCGACGAGATCGAGGACGCCATCGACGCTCTGCAGCTTGATCGGCGGGTGGTGGTGGCGCGGGGGGTGGCGTTGCTCGGGGAGCTGCGGGAGAACGAGCAGCTCGCCGAGCAGCTCTCCGCCCAGTTGGCCCGCACGGACGAGCGGCCTGAGGCGTTCTTCCGCTGGGACCCTCCGGCGGTGGACGGGCAGGTGGTGGAGCGGCGGGAGTACGTGCCGGCGCGGCGAAGCGACCCGGAGCCCAGGGCCCCGGCCCAGGAGGCCCGCGCCCGCCTGGACCTCGCCCGCGCCTACTTCCACGCCGCCCGCTACGACAGGGCCCGGTCGATCCTCCTGGACCTGCTCCGCACGTGGCCCCACACACCCGAGGCCGTCGACGCCGAGATCCTGCTCGTCCGCACCGACCGCCGCCTCGCCCAGCTCGAACGCGAGCGGCAGGAGCGGGAGCGGCAGGAGCGCGAGCAGGACGCCCGTCCGCCCGTGGACCTGGAGTATCGCCTGGAGTAGCTCAAGCGCGTGCGTTGGGGGTCTCCTGACCCCCAACGTCCCGGAACGAGCGGAACGTCTCCGCGATAGCGTTATGGCGGCGCCTCGGTCGCGGCGGTCCCCGCCGCGAAGGGAGCGCTCCAACGACGCTGCCGCGGAAGCGCCCCTC
>JAWLCQ010000104.1:0-16299 GCA_041687095.1 Phycisphaerae bacterium
GGCTTGCCGCGTCGTAGCCGCAGGCGAAGACGGGAACCCCTCTCCCCTGGGGGAGAGGTGCCGAGCGAAGCGAGGCGGTGAGGGGGCGCCCGGAAGAAGAGAGTGCTCAGGGACCTCGAACCAAGGGACCTGTGAACCAACCAGTAACCAGTCAACCAAGCAACCAGTCAACCAAGCAACCAGTCAACCAGCATCCGGTCCTCCTATGAAGCTTCTGGACACGATCTACAACCGTCTGGCGTTTGCGTTCCACAAGGTGCAGTGCGCGGAGTTCCCCACGATCTTCGGGCGGATCCTCGTCGCGAAGTTCGCCAAGGGCGGGACCATCCGCATGGGCAAGGGCGTGGTCATCAACTCCTCCCTGCGGGCCAACCCCGTCGGGGGGACGCGGACCGTGTTCCTCATCAAGGGCCCCCAGGCCGTCATCGAACTCGGCGACCGCGTGGGGATGTCCAACGTCACCATCGGGGCGTACAACCGCGTCACGATCGGGGACGACGTGTGGATCGGGGCGGGGTGCAAGATCTTCGACAACGACTTCCACTCCCTCGTCTTCGAGGAGCGGATCGCCGACGTGAACATCGGCAACCGCCCGGTGGAGATCAAGGCCCGCGCGTTCATCGGGGCCGACTCGATGATCCTCAAGGGCGTGACCATCGGCGAAGAGGCCGTCGTCGGCGCCAAGGCCCTCATCACCAAGAGCGTCCCCGCAGGCGAGATCTGGGCGGGCAACCCGGCCAAGAAGGTCGGGGAGGTACGAAAGGCTGGGCAATAGGGAATAGGCAATAGGGACTAGGGACTAGCACTACAACGAAGCTTGGTTGACTGGTTAACGTCTTTCGTTGTAGTGCTAGGCAATAGGGACTGGGGAAAAGAAGCCCGGGCCGACGCCAT
This sequence comes from Phycisphaerae bacterium, assembly GCA_041687095.1. Classification (GTDB taxonomy): domain Bacteria; phylum Planctomycetota; class Phycisphaerae; order SM23-33; family SM23-33; genus JAWLCQ01. Next base: position 895 of record JAWLCQ010000104.1, read on the forward strand.
GGACGGGATGGACAACGCCTCTGTCTCCCCATGTCCATGCTGTCCATGAAGTCCATCCTGTCCATCCCGTCCATACGTGTAATCCTGAAATCTGCGTAATCCCTTTCTTCCTCGCCGTTTCTTCTTCGCGCCTTTGCGTGAGACTTCAATCCCTCCCGCTCAGACCCACCCGCCCAGTTCGTCCTTCGTCCGCTCCAGGAACCGCTCGCGGGCGTCGGGCGAGTCGCGGTGGCGGAAGGCCTCCAGGGCCGGATCGCCCGTCTGCTCCATCCACGCCTCCAGTGACGCCCGCAGTTCGCGCAGCTCCTCCGCGCAGGCGGGGTCTGTGACGCGGTTGTCCAGGGCGTGGGGGTCGGCGGCGAAGTCGTAGAGTTCCTCGGCCGTGCGGTGGAGGAACAGGTGGACGCGGTTGGCGATGGCGGGGTCGCCGGCGGCCGCGTCGCGCATGGCCGCAAACGTCCGCCCCGACTGGGACTCGTTGTGGAACGCCCGCTCCCCGTTCGCCCAGGCGTTATAGATGTACCCCCACCGCCGCGTCTGTACGCACCGCATGGGGTAGTTGCCCTTGCCCGCGGTCTGGTGGAACTGCGTGAACGCGCGGTCCCGCTCCGGCTGCCTCTCGCCCCGCAGCAGCGGGACGAACGACCGCCCGTCCACGCCCTCGGGGCAGGGGAGCCCCGCGAGTTCGAGGAACGTGGGCGTCAGGTCGATCCCGGAGACGAAGTGCTCCGCGTCCACCCGCCCCGCGTCCGTCGCGCCCGGGAAGCGGACCAGCAGCGGGGTCTTGGTGCTGTGGAGGTAGCAGTTGGTCTTGGCGAAGGGGAAGGCCATCCCGTTGTCCGAGAGGAACACCACGAGCGTATCGGACTCCGCCCCGCTCTGGCGGAGGGCGTCGAGCAGGGCGGCCACGCCGTCGTCGCAGCGGCGGACGGAGCTGTAGTACTCGGCCATCTCGCGGCGGACGTCGGGCAGGTCGGGGAGGAAGCCGGGAACCGCGACCTCGCCCGCCTCGAAGACGCGGGAGGGCAGGGCGGCGGGGGGGCGGGGGGCTTGGGGCTCGTACCACTCCCGCTTGTCGTTCCCGAAGAACGGGCGGTGCGGGTCGTGCAGGTTGGCCATGAGGAAGAAGGGCTGCCTGGCCTCCCGCGCCCCGCGCAGGAACGCCAGGGCGTGCTCGCGGTAGAGGCGGGGGGACCGCCCAAAGCCCAGTTCCGGCTGATCGTACGCCAGGTTCCACTGGAAGGCGGCGTGGGGGGTGGAGTGGCCGACCTTGCCCAGGATCCCCACGCGGTAGCCTCCCTGCTTCAGCAACTCGGGCAGCGCGGGCACGTCGGGGCGGCGGAGGTGGAAGAACCCCTCGCCCCCGCTGCGGTGGGGGTAGCGCCCCGTGAGCATCGCCGAGCGCGACGGCTGGCAGACGGCGATGGTGACGTGGGCGTGCTCGAACCGCACGCCCTGCTGCGCGAGGGCGTCGAGGTGCGGGGTCGTGCCCGCGGTCGCGCAGCCGTACGCGCCCAGGGAGTCCCAGTTGAGGTCGTCGGCGGTGATGAGGAGGATGTTGGTCGGGGCGGGGGTGGTCATGGCGGTGCGGGAACTCCTTTCTTTGCTGGGGGGCATTATAGGGCAAATCTCGCGACATAGAATGGCCCGGGCGATGTCGCTCGAAGGCTGAGGCTGCGCGAAAGGAGACGGGCATGGTGTCCAGAACGATCTGCCACATCGGTGGAGCGGTGGTGCTGGGATGGGTTGTGCTGGCGATGCTGCTGGGCGGGTGCAACGGTAACGGCGCGTTGGAGGCCGAGAACGGCCGAGCCGCCGCCCCCTCGCCCGCCGCGGCCCTCCGCGGGGGGGAAGCCTTCCTCTGGTCCCGCCAGCAGGCGGACGGGTCCTGGCCCACCGAGCCCGAGGGCTTCCCCGGCGGCTCGACCGCGCTGGCCGTCTGGGCCCTGCTCGACGCTGGCGTGCCCGCCGATGACGCCCGCCTGGCGAAGGCCATGGCGTGGCTCGCGGCGCTGGAGACCGACCAGACCTACACCCTCGCCGTCCGCGCCAACGCCTGGCAGACCGCCCGCACCGGACCCGCGGAGGACGTGCTCCTCCAACGCGTCCGCGACGACGTGACGCGCCTCGTGGGCGGCAGCGGGACCGGCGGGTACACCTACACCCTCAACGCACCCCCCGGCGGCCTGGGCGACAAGTCCAACAGCCACTACGCCGTCCTCGGCGTCGAGGCCGGGGAGGCCGCGGGCCTCCAGATCCCCCAACGCTACTGGCAGATGGTCCTGCGGTACTGGCTCGACGCGCAGAACGACGACGGCGGGTGGCCGTACAGCCTCCAGGGCACCGCCTCGTCCGCGACCATGACCGCCGCCGGAATCGCCACGCTCGCCCTCGCGCAGAACCGCCTGCAGTCCACCGCCGCCGACGCGGCCATCGACCGCGGGCTGGGGTGGCTCGACACGCACTTCGCGGCGTCCATCGAGGACCCCGCCGTGCTGTACTACTACTTCCTCGCCCTGCAGCGCATGGGCCGCTTCGTCGACCGCCAGACGCTCGGGGACGTGGAGTGGCGCCCCGCCGTCCGCCGCACGCTCCTGAAGCGCCAGCAGCCCGACGGGCACTGGGAGGGCTCGTGGGGCCCGGACATCTCGACCGCCTACGCCCTCCTGGTCCTCTCCCGCCCGGAACCGCGGGAGTAGAGGCTAGCAAACGGTTGGGAGCGGAACGCGGGAGCCTTCCGGGCGGTCCAGCCGACCGCCGCTGGATTATGCGCATTGCAGTTCCTTCACGCGCGGGTGCCGTGGGTTGCGAAGCGCAGCGGCTTGCCACGGCGTAGCCCTGGCCGAGCCGGGAGCAACCACGTCCAATCGACGCCGCCTACGCATTGACTGGGATGCGTATTACTCGACCCCGGGCAGTGACCGCCTGACAAGTTCCGCTGTCTGCTGGGACACGCCGACCTCCTGGGCGAAGTCCATCCAGCGGCCGACGGCGGCGCGGACCTCTGCAAGGATGGCGTCTGCGTCCGCCGCGGCAAGCCCCGCGGGCGCCGCCAAGCGGAGCATGTCCGCCCGTTGCGGTTGCCTCCCCTGACCGTCGACCGTCATCGAGTGCTCTCCGCCGGGTCCCGCCGTGAAGCACAGGTCGTACGCCGGTGAGAGCGACCACTCGCCCGTGCGATCGTCCAAAAGGAACGCGAAGTTCTTGACGTGATCGTCGCGGTTGTGGGCGAGCACGTTGAAGGTCATCATGCGGAACGCTCGGCGCACGTCGTGGTGGTTGCGCGTGAGAACCGCCGTCGCGCGAAGCAGATCCGCGTAGTCGGCCGAGGGGATTCGGAAGTTTGACTGGATGAGGTTTCCAAATGTGTGGACGTGGAGGCGGCGATTGCCTTCGCGGTCAAACCGTTTTGCGCCAAAGAACCTGTCGCCCTGGGACGTGAGGAACAGGCGGGTGGGGGGCATGTCGATTCCAGCGGCGGCCGCCATCCGCGCGTAGGCGTACTCCAACGGCCCGGCGTCGGGCGGGTCGTTGCGGGCGGCGAACTTGACGATCCAGTGCTCGTATCCTTCGGGCAGATCGTCCTCGCCGGATCGAATCGCCTCACTGCCTTGGCCGACGCCGACGAGGACCTTGGGCCTGGCGCCCCCGGGCGAGCCGCCGGCATTGAGCAGTTGCGGCAGGACGTCGGCGGCCTGTCCGCCGAGGACCTCCTGCGACTGCCGGGCGAGGTCGTGCAGGTCGAAGACCGGGGCATCCGCATCCTTACGCTGTAGCGGCGGATGGTATGTCAGGGCGCCCATCGTTCGCGTACCCAGCCACGCCAGACGGTGCAGCGGACTCACCTCTCGCGGATCCATTCCGAGCGAGCGGAAATGCCGGTCCATGAGCAGCAGGCCCCACCCGTCCGGCAGCGAGTCGTCGAAGAGCCCCGGGAGCGGGCCGAACTGGCGATCGGTGTGCTCGAAGAGCCCGGGGGCGAACGGGAGGCTCAGCGGGGACAGGTCCCACCCATCCGCCAGGTACTCGCGGTCGTATTCGAAGTACACGTGCCCGCGATCCTCCGCGAGCGTTCCGACAGGGCGGGAATCGTCGGGGCGACGAGTAAGGCGGACCAGGAGCCTCCTCATCGCCGGCCTCGCTTGGGCAGGGGGGCGGCGGAACGCGCCTCCAGTTCCGCCAGCGTGCGTGCCGGCGGCGGACGCAGAAGGGCCTCGAACTCGCCAAGACGCCCCAAGGCGAGGGCGGCCTTGAGGACCAGTTCCAGCGACGCGAGCCCCGTGTTCTCAAACCGTCTGAGCGATGCTTCGGTGACTCCCGCGCGCGCGGCGAATGTGCGGCGGGTCCATCCTGCAGTAAGCCGCAGCGCCTTCACCCGCTCGCCCAATTGGCGACCGACTTCGTCGGGGGTACGCAATGATAGGAGTGAAGATGCCATGACGCGAGTATACCAACTGCCAGAGTAAGTGACAAAATCTTATACTCTATTGCTTATAATCGTCATAGAAAGGCAATATATTATCAATAAACAACCAATGCCCGTTCTCCGCTTATCCCCTGCATCCCGTGCATCCCTGCTCCGCTCCGTCAATCGCCGCGGAGGAACGCGTCGTCCTCGGGCGAGAAAACGATGGGCGTGTGGGGCAGGCGGGTGAGGGCGAAGCGGGCGAGGAGTTCCTCCAGCGTCGCCTCCCGCCGCTGCGCGTACACGCCGCACCAGTAGCCCAGCAGGCCCAGCAGACGCTGCGGGGTCGTTCCGCGCTGGCGGTAGTGGTCGATCCGCGTATCCCCGTGCCGCTTCGCCAGCCTCCGCCCGTCCTCGCCCACCACCAGCGGCAGGTGCCAGTACGTCGGTTCCGGGCCGAGCCCCAGCAGGCGGCGGAGGTGGATCTGCCGGGCCCCCGAGTCCAGCAGGTCGTCGCCCCGCACGATGGCGTCGACGCCCGATTCGGCGTCGTCGAGGACGACGGCGAGCTGGTAGGCGGCCAGGCCATCGGACTTGTGGATCACGAAGTCGCCCCCGATGTCCGAGAGGCGGAAGGTGCGGGGCCCGACGAAGGCGTCGGGGACGGTGATGGGGGCGTCGTCCGTGCGGACGCGCCAGGCGATGGGGCGGTCGGTCTCGGCGGTGAGGCGGGCGGTGATGTCGGGGACCGACAGCGGCCCGCCCTCCGTGCGCAGCGCGTCGAACCGCGCGCGGCAGGTCCCGGGGTAGGTGGGGGCGTCCCCGTCGGCGTGGGGGGCGGAGGCGGCCGACTCGATGTCCTTCCGCGAGCACGCGCACGGGTACGCCGCCCCCACGTCCACCAGCCGCTGCAGGGCGGCGGCGTACGCCTCCCCGCGCTGCGACTGGTGCACGACGGGCCCGTCCCAGTCCAGCCCCAGCCAGCGAAGCTCGTCGAGCATCTGCTCCGTCGCCCACGGTTTCACGCGCGGCCCGTCGAGGTCCTCGACCCGCATCACGATCCGCCACCCGTGCTGCCGCCCCAGCAGCCAGTTGACGAGGAACGTCCGCGCGTTGCCCAGGTGCAGCGCCCCCGTGGGGGAGGGGGCGAGGCGAGTCACGTGGCAGCGGTCGATGGTCATGTCGTCGGCGTTCCTCGGGTTCGTTCGTGGCGAATTCCTTCGGCGGAAGAGCCCATTATACCGGATCTTGCCATGTATGGATGGAGCGGTCCCAGCGGACGCCAAATGGCAAGCCCCGGTCAGACCGCGAGCAAGATCCGACCGGGGCTTGCCATTTGGCGTCCGTTCGCCCGAGGAACGAGATTGTCTACTGGGCGAGCAGTTGGTAGACAGCCTACAATGGCCTGCATCGTCTGACCCTGAAAGGAGCCTCGCCGCATGGAACTGTCCGCACAATCACATCGCCCGTTCGCGCTCTCCCCGTTCCGCCGCCTCGTCGCCCCGCTGCTCTTGCTGTGCCTGCTGCTGGCGAGCGGGTGCGGGATGATGGACGAGCCCACCGCGCGACTCGTGGGGGTGGGGCTGGACGACATCGGGCTCGACGCGGCGACGCTGCGGTTCGACGTCGAGGTCGCCAATCCCTACCCCGTGTCGCTCCCGCTGGCGAAGCTGGACTACACGCTCGCCTCCAGCGGGGCGCAGTTCCTCAGCGGGGAGGCCCCGCTCGAGGGCGTGGTGCCTGCGCGCGGCACGCGGACGGTCGCGTTGCCCGTCCGCCTGTCGTACGTCGAGCTGCTCAAGGCCGTGTCGGGCCTCCGGCCGGGCGCGGTCGTGCCCTACGACGCCGCCCTCGGGCTCTCCGTGGACGCCCCCGTCGCCGGCCTGCTCCGTCTCCCGCTTCGCCGCACCGGCGAGCTGCCCGTCCCCGCCGTGCCCGACGTCGAAGTCACCAGCCTCCGCTGGACGGACCTCTCGCTCAGCCGGGCGGCCGGGGAGGTCAACCTCCGCGTCGTGAACCGCAACCAGTTCCCCATCGAGCTGTCCAACCTCGCCTACGCCCTCTCGCTCGCCGGCACCCAGGTCGCCGACGCGACCATCGACCAGAGCGTGCCCTTCCAGGCCGCCGGGGATGCGCAGACCGTGCAGATCCCGATCTCGTTCTCCCCGCAGCGGCTGGGGGTGGCGGTGCTGGGCGCGCTTCGCGGGGAGGCGGCCGCCTACCGCCTCACCGGGGCCATGGGCCTGCAAAGCCCCTACGGGCCCATGACGCTCCCGCTGGACAAGACGGGACGGGCGAAGCTCACGCGATGAGGCCCGGCGACCCGGCGCCGATCCAAACGATGTGCTTGGCCAGGGGGGTGGGGGCGAGGGCGTTGGCGAGGCGCTGGTCGGCGGTGAGGAGGATGGATCCCGTCCGCACCGCCAGGGCCAGGTACAGGCAGTCGTACACCGATCGGTCCAACTGCATCGCCAGCGTCAGGGCGTCGGGGAGCAGATCGAACGCTCCCGTGATTCGCAGCGGCAGGGCACGAACCTGACGGGCAATGCCCTGGGCATCGTCCTCCGACAGGTCCCCCCGACGGTGCCGTTTCCAGATGACGTTGGCGATTTCGGCCCAGATCAGGTCGGGGGCGAGCAGCTCTCCCGCGTGTCTCACCCGCCGCTCGGCCGCCTCGGAGTGCTCCTCTGCGAAGAAGAGCTGCACCACCACGCTCGCGTCGAGCACAACGGGATCGCTCATCGGTCGCGGTCCTGGCGGATAAGGTCGACGCTGTCATCGAATCGCCGCCCGAGCTTCGTCCGCCAGTCCCTCGCGGCCGCCAGGACCTCCTCGACGGACGCGCCGGCGGCGTCCTCCAGCACGATCTTCGCCTCGCTCTGAAGCGAACGCCCGTGGCGTCTGGCGCGGGCCTTGAGGCGCTTAACGGTCTCGGGGGCGAGGTTTCGCACAAGGATGTCAGGCATGGCGTCTTCTCCGGCGCATTCATCTATCGCTATCATAATGATAGCACTCGGTCCGACGCCAGGCAACCGCCAGTTGGCGGGTGCACGACCGTATCTGCTCCCCACCGACCCTGTACCGCCGGCGACGCTTGCACCTTTTGCCCCAGCGGCCCGGTGCCGGTGGTAAGCGGCTATTGACTACAGCGGCGGCCCCGTTCCCTCCCCTTCTTCCTGCTGCTCCCCACCGACCCCGCGTCGGTGGTAAGCCGGCTCCTCACTACCGGAGGCCACAGGCCCCCCCGAGCAGGAGGCGTGGCTCGTCCCTCCCGTAGTCGATAGCCGTTTGAACCACCGACGCGGGGTCGGTGGGGGAAAAGAAGAAGAGGACGGAGAGGTCCGCGGGGGCGTGCGAGTAGTCGATAGCCGTTTACCACCGACGCGGGGTCGGTGGGGAGGTTGGGGGCGCTGGCGGTCGCTCGCAGACGCCCGCCACACCGGGCAAAGAGCTGCTTCTCCTCCATCTGCGTAATCCCATGAATCTGTGCAATCCCTCTCTCTCCCCTTCTTCCGGCCGGACCCCACGGCGGGGGGTACTGCGCAGAAACGGTCGTGCCCCCAGAAGCGCGTGAAGGAGCCGGTTGTGCAGGCGCAGGAGGGGGGCGTGGCAGAGAGCGCCGCTTCGCCGTGCCGCCCGCGCGCCGTATCCGCGTTCGCGGTGGCTTGGCCCGTTTTCCGCCTGCCCATCTGCTGGGGCTGTGAGTGGAGGCTGTGAGCGAGGGGGTGGCGTTGGGGGAGGGTTGGCCTATACTGACGGCGTTGGCTTGCGCGGGGCTCGCGCCCTTTGGACACCGCGCAGCCGTTCCTCCGCGCGACGGCGCGGACACACAGAAAGGAGCCCGTCATGGAGTACCGCCATCTCGGCCGCACGGGGCTGCTGGTCAGCCCGCTGTGCCTGGGAACGATGAACTTCGGGTGGCTGACGCCCGAGGACAAGAGCCACGCCCTCATGGATCGGGCGCTGGAGATGGGGATCAACTTCTTCGACACCGCCGACGTGTACGGCGGGTGGTCCACCTACGCCGGGCGCTGCGAGGAGATCCTGGGCGACTGGTTCGCCAAGGGCGAGGGGCGGCGGGACCGGGTGGTCCTGGCGACGAAGGTGTACAACCCCGTCCAGCGCAAGGGCCTCCCCGAGCCCAACCGCGACACCCGCCGGCTGTCGGCGATGAAGATCGTGCGGCACTGCGAGGACTCGTTGCGGCGGCTGCGGACGGACCGGATCGACCTGTACCAGATGCACCACGTGGACCGCGAGTGCCCGTGGGACGAGATCTGGCAGGCGATGGAAACGCTGATCCGCCAGGGCAAGGTGGTGTACGTGGGATCGAGCAACTTCGCGGGGTGGGACATCGCGCGGGCGCACACGATCGCGCAGAACCGCGGGGGGCTGGGGCTCGTCAGCGAGCAGAGCGTGTACAACCTCACCAACCGCACCATCGAGCTGGAGGTCATCCCGTGCTGCCGCGGGTTGGGCCTGGGCCTGATCCCCTACAGCCCCGTGGCGGGGGGGCTGCTGGGCGGGGCGATCGCCCAGCAGCAGACCGGCCGCCGCTCCACCCCCGCCAAGCAGAAGGAGATCGAGGCGAAGCGTCCGGCCCTGGAGGCGTACGAGGCGCTGTGCCGGCGGATCGGCCACTCCCCCGCCGCCGTCGCCCACGCCTGGGTGCTGGCGAACCCCGTCGTCACCGCCCCGATCATCGGCCCGCGGACGATGGAGCAGTTGGAGGAGGCGGTGGCGTCGGTGGACGTTGCCCTGGGCGGCGACACGCTCCAGGAGCTGGACGAGATCTTCCCCGGCCCCGGCGGGGAGGCCCCGACGGTCTACGCGTGGTAGGCGATGACCGACAGCGGCGTAAAACGCGCGGGCGGCGGAGCGAAGCGCAGCCGCCTGCGCGCGGAAACACGGACAGGAGACCACCATGATCGTTGACCAACTGAAGAACGCCCCGCTCTACCGCGGGCTGAGCCCCAACATCGCCAAGGCCCTCGACTACCTCGCGGCCCACGACTTCTCCGCGATTGCCCCCGGCCGCTACGACATCGACGGCGACGCCGTCTTCGCCCTCGTCCAGCGCTACGACACCAAACCGCGGGACCAGGGCGTCTGGGAGGCCCACCGCCGCTACATCGACGTGCAGTACCTCGCCGCCGGGACCGAGACGCTGGGCTACGCCCCCATCGATGCCCTGGCGGAGGCGCAGCCGTACCGCGACGAGAAGGACGTCCTGCTGCTGGCGGGCGAGGGCGACTTCGTCACGGGCGGCCCCGGGACGTTCTGCATCTTCTTCCCGCACGACGCGCACATGCCCTGCCTGGCGCACGGGGAGCCCGCGGCCGTGCTGAAGGTCGTGGTGAAGGTCCGCGCGCAGTAGCGTAGTGGAGCAGTTAGACGTAGACGCTTCAGCAGGGCGCGATGGCGGCGGAGCAAGGCGCAGGCGGGAGCAACCACGTCCAGTCCTCGCTGCCTGTTGACCACCGCGGGGTGTATAATCCCCTGCGGACCGCCCGGCCGCGGCGGCGATACGGGGACCCGTCATGTACTACGTCTGGATGTTTCTGCTGGTGATGGTCAACCTGGTGTGGGTGTTCCTGAACATCCTCGGCCTGCCGGGCAACTGGCTGATGCTGCTGGGCACGTCGCTGCTGGCGTGGGCGTACTGGGACCGCGGTCCGTTCAGCGTCTGGACGCTGCTGGTCGCGCTGGTGCTGGCCGTGCTGGGCGAGGTGCTGGAGTTCGTCGCCGGAATGAGCGGGGCTCGGCGGTGGGGCGGGACGCGCTCGGGGGCGTGGGGCGCCCTGCTGGGGGGCCTGGTGGGCGGGCTGCTCGGGACCCTGCTCGTGCCGATCCCGGTGATCGGCTCGTTGGTGGGGGCCTGCGGTGGGGCGGCGGTGGGGGCGTTCGTCTTCGAGTTCGGCGGGGGCCGCACCCAGCAGGACGCCCTCCGCGTCGGCATGGGCGCGGGCATCGGCCGCTTCCTCGGCACGGTCGCCAAGCTCGCCATCGGCGTGCTGATGTGGGCCCTCCTCACCATCGCCGCCCTGTGGCCCTGAGAGGGCGGCGGGGTGGTAGCGTCTCTCGTATGCTTGGACCGGCCGCCAATTTCGGGATTGGCGGAAGAGAGGGGGCGGGGTATGATTCTTGAAGAGGGCGGTCCCTTGGCCGGTGGGTCCTGTGTCTCGTGCTCACCCGGATGTTGTTCGCCCAGTGGCAGTGGGGCAGGGGCGGTGTCGCTTGTTGGGCGGCTGGGACAGCTTGATGTTCGGATACCGCGTCAGGACTGGCTCGCGAAGCGGTGAAGACAAGGACGGGATGGCGTGCAATTGCCTCTGCCACTTGACGACTGCAGGCTTCTGGCACCACCTCCCCGGAGGGTGTCGAGGTATCCCCAACTTCGTTTCATGGGGAGCAAGTACCGGCTTCTGCCGTGGATTCACGAGGTCTTGCAGGCGATCGAGTTCGACACGGCGCTCGATGGGTTCTCCGGTTCGGGGTGCGTTGGGTACCTGCTCAAAACGATGGGGAAGGAGGTTACGACCAACGACTTCCTGAACTTCAGCGTGATGATCGCCAGGGCGTTGGTCGAGAATCCAGGGAAGACGCTGACCGATGACGAACTGGAGAAGATCCTGGCATACGATCCAGGTCACCGGCACTTCATCGAGCGCACCTTCTCCGGCATCTTCTTCACTCCCGAAGATCTCCGCTTCCTTGACCGCGTCTCCTGGAACCTCCATCAGTTGGACGATCCGCACAGGCGCGCGATCGGAATCGCCGCGATGATCCGGTCCTGTGCGAAGCGTCAGCCCAGAGGCGTGTTCACGGTGGCTGGGGACCCGGACCGTTACAAGGACGGGCGAAGAGATCTGCGGCTGACGCTGCATGAGCATTTCGTCGAGCAGGTGGAGGTTTACAATCAGGCCGCCTTCGACAACGGCCGCCGGAATCGGAGCCTCCACGGCGATGTGTTCGCCGCCAATCCTGTAGGCTTCGACCTGGTCTATCTGGACCCGCCCTACGTCCCCCGTTCGGACGACAACTGCTACGTGAAACGCTATCACTTCCTCGAAGGGCTATCTTGCTATTGGGAGGGGCTTGAGATCCTGGAGGACAGCCGGGTCAAGAAAATCCGCAAGCCCTATACCCCCTTCTCCTACCGCAAGTCCGCAATCGATGCATTCGAGAGGCTGTTCGCTCATTTCTCGCAGAGCATCATCGTTCTTTCGTACTCCTCCAACGGATATCCGGACCTCGACATCCTGGTGAACATGCTCAAACGGCACAAGTCGTCGGTCGCTGTGCACCAGAAACCCCATCGCTATCACTTTGGCACACACGGGGCTGCCGTGCGTAACGACGTGATGGAATACCTGATTGTAGGGCAGTAGCGTGGAACGACATCGTCAGACTCTGGAAGATATCCTTGCCAGACTTTCCAGCCTCGAGACCTCATGGAGGGACGAGCATGCCGTGTCCGTAATCGAGGCGATCCAGTTGATGCCCAGGGATGCCACGATGAGTCGCACGGACCTGCGTGTCCTGCTGGAAAGAGACTTCGACGCTGCCGTCACGACGTTCCGCCTGATTCTGGATGTCTCCAAGGATGAGTTCCATGTTGCGCTGACCGAGCGCCTGGGCAACGGAGGTGTGGGCGTAACCCGATACCGCCGCGAATCCGACAGGTATCTCGCCGCTCTCGAGGCGATGGGATTGCTGGACAAGTTCCAGGCCCTGGTGCAGATCCCGATCTCATGGCAGGACCTGCTGATCGAGCGATTGAAGTGCGGCCGCGGCAGCGCAATCAAGGGCCAGAAACGGGGACGGGGGCTGGAGGACTTCGTCGAAAGGATCGTCAGCGGCATTTTCGGGGATGGAGGCTATGACACCCGGTGTCGGTTCGTCGGGGCGACGGGCACGAGTACCGAAAAGGCCGATTTCGCTATCCCCAGCAAGGAGGATCCCTCGATTCTCATCGAGGTCAAGGGGTACGGAGCCACCGGCAGCAAGCAGACGGATATCCTCGGCGATATCGAGAAGATCGACGCCCAGAAGCGGCGTGACACGGATCTGCTGCTGGTCTTGGATGGCGTGACGTGGATGTCGCGGAAGAACGACCTCCGGCGATTGATCGAACTGCAGAACCAGGGACGGGTCATGCGGATCTACACGCAGCAGATGGCCCCGGACCTGGAGGCCGACCTGCGGCAATTGCGGCAGGATCATTCGCTGTAAGGGCGAGAGGTCTCTGCCTTCACTTCTCCACGCGTTGTGCGAAGAGTGTTTCGACTTTGGAAGCGGCGGATGCGCGCATTCGAATGTGAATCGAGGGAGGTGCGTGCACTCCGCAGCGAGTGGGCATTCCTCCCTTGAAGCGGCCCTCGAGTGCCACGCCATTTGCAGATCCCAAGTGTCCACTGGGGCTGGCGGGTCGTGGGGGGAGGATTCTCTCCGTCGCAACCTGCTGGGAGTAAGGCGGTTGCGATTCTGGTATCCCGAATCCCAATTTCGGCGGGACGGCGCTGTCGGTTGTGTCCAATAATAACTATAGGAGGAGTTGCCTATGTGAAGAATGGGCGGAGTTGGCGTCTGCGCGTGGTTCGCTGTTCGGAGGCTGCGGGACCGACTTGGGCGACAGGTCCCCCTGGCCCGGCGGTGTGCGGCAGGCGAGGCCCGGGCGGGGCTGACGGGTTCGTGTGTGGCGGGAGAATTGAAAATCGGAATAGTCTGCGCTGGGTTCGTTCCGCACGATTGAGCGCGTCGGTGGATTTGTTCCGCACCGTGGTCCGGCGCGGGGACGAAACCCCTCTCCCCGCGGGGAGAGGTCCCCGAGCGCAGCGAGGGGGGTGAGGGGGCGCCCGGGAGGTCGGGGAAGGTCCGGCAGGCGAGGAACGGCCGCTGGGTTGGTCCCGCACGGCCGGGCGCGCGGGGACGAAACCCCTCTCCCCGCGGGGAGAGGTCCCCGAGCGCAGCGAGGGGGGTGAGGGGGCGCCGGGAACGTGAGGACGGCCTGGCGAGCAAGGAACGGCCGGATGGGTTGGTTTCGGACGGCGAGGGTGGACCCGTTCTCGCACGGGAGGCCCCCCCTCATCTGTCGCTGCGCGACATCTTCTCCCCCAGGGGAGAAGGGTTGGGGACGCTTTCTCCCCCGGGGGAGAAGGGTTGGGGACGCCGGCGGGCGGTTGGGTTCGTTTTCGAGGATGGGGATGTGGCGCTCGGTAGGTTTGTTTTCGACGGTCGGAAGGAGGCGCGATGGGTTTGTTTTGGACGGTCGGTGCGAGTGGGACCGCGAAAGGGGGACAGGCACCTCCGGGGCGAACGGCGCGCCCCTGCGGAGCCAGTCCCCGTTTCGCTCGCCGTGGGTCGGTCTGGGTTTGTTTTGCACGGTCGGTTGGCTCGTGGGTTTGTTTTGCACGGTCGGTCGGCTGGTGGGTTTGTTCCGCACGGTGGGCCGGGGCGGAGTGTTCGGGGGTGCGGGCTTTCGGTCGTTGGGGGTTGCGGGTAGAAAGGAGCGTATGGCGATGCATGCGGACAGGGAGACCGCGCTGTGGGTGGTGCGGCGGTTGCGGGAGGCGGGGTTCGAGGCCCTGTTCGCGGGCGGGTGCGTCCGCGACATGGAGCTGGGGATCGCGCCGGCCGACTACGACGTGGCCACCTCCGCGACGCCCCAGGACGTGCAGCGGCTGTTCCGGCGGGTGCTGCTGGTGGGGGCGCAGTTCGGGGTCGCCGTCGTGGTGCGGAACCGCCGGCACGTGGAGGTGGCGACGTTCCGCAGCGACGTGTCGTACTCCGACGGGCGGCGGCCGGACGCGGTGCGGTTCTCCAGTCCGCGGGAGGACGCGTTGCGGCGGGACTTCACGATCAACGGGATGTTCTACGATCCGATCGCGGGGCGGCTGATCGACTACGTGGGGGGGCGGGCGGACCTGGAGCGGGGCGTGGTGCGGACGATCGGTCCGCCGGAGGCGCGGTTCGGGGAGGACTACCTGCGGCTGATCCGGGCGGTGCGTTTCGCGGCGCGGTTCGGGTTCGCGATCGAACCGGAGACGGCGGCGGCGGTGCGGCGGTTCGCGCCGCGCATCGCGTCGGTGAGCGGGGAGCGGATCTACGACGAGTTGGGCAAGATGCTCACGCGGGAGGGTGGGGCGGCGGCGCTGCGGTGCATGCACTCGCTGGGGTTGGCGAGGCCCGTGCTGCCGGAGCTGTTCGCGGGCTCTGGGGAGAGCGAGGCGGCCGGCGGTGCGGGCGCGGCGAGCGGGCATCCGCCCGAGGGGCACGGCTGTGAACAGCCCAGCCGTGGCACCCGGCCCGGGGACGGGGCGGAGGCGGACGCCGCGGGGGCGGACGCCGCGGCGGCGGAGGCGTGGGAGCGGAGCGTGGAGCGGGTGGAGAGCGTCTCGGGGCGGGGGGACCTGACGCTGGCGGTGGGGGCGTTGCTGTGCGAGCTGGACGCCCCCGCCATCCGCGCCGTCACCCGCCGCTGGGGGGCGTCCAACGAGGTCCGCGACGCCGTCACGTTCTTCTCCGCCCACCGCGAGGAGTGGCGCATCGCTCCGGACATGCCGCTGTGCGACCTCAAGCGGCGGCTGGGGAGCGAGCATTTCGGGCGGCTGCGGCGGATCTGGCGGTTCGAGGAGCGGCGGGAGCGAGGCAGCGCACCGAACGACCGTCGCCTGGCGCGGCGGATCCGGGCCATCGACCCCGAGCAGATCGCCCCGCCGCCGTTCGTGACGGGGGATGATCTGATCGCGCTGGGCATGCGGCCGGGCCCGGAGTTGGGGCGGCTTCACCGGGCGCTGTACGACGCCCAGCTCAACGAGGAGCTTGGCAGCCGCGAGGCCGCCCTGGCCGCGGCGGCGAGCCTCGCCCAGGGCGAGCAGGAAGCGTGATACACATGCCCCTTACTGCAGCAACGCGCCCCGCGCCGGGTGCCACGGCTGCGCCGTTCGCAGCCGTGTCCTCCCTGGCAGCACGGCTGCGAACAGCGCAGCCGTGGCACC
>JAWLCQ010000105.1:0-16289 GCA_041687095.1 Phycisphaerae bacterium
CGGGGCGTCGCGACCCGGCCACGCTGCCGCGCGGGAGGCCGCGTCCCGCGCGCAGAGGGCTCCGCTTCGCTCCGCCCTCTGCGCGCCCTACCGTCTGTTCGCGAAGGCGTGGACGGTTGCCCGACCGGGAGGCGGGCCTCGCCGGCGGGGCGATGTGGAGGGGTCGCGGGAGAGGGACAGACGCGGGAAAACCCATTTCGGAAATGCTTGGGGATGCGGGGGTTGCGAGCGGCGAGGGGAAAATTCCTTGGAGATCGAGAAATCCATGGTTGAATCGCGGGCGTCAGCGACACGCCGGGGACAGTGCGCGCCGAGAGAGCGGCGGGAGGTGCGATGAGCGGTGGTGGGTTTGTCTTCGACGGCAGGAGATGGCTTTGTTCCGCAGGAAGCGGGCGAGTGCGGCCGCGAAAAGGGGACTGGCTCCGAAGGGGCGCGCCGTTCGCCCCGGAGGTGCCTGTCCCCTTTTCGCTCGCCCACGGGTCCGTCCGGCCCCCCCTCCTGTCGCTGCGCGAGATCCTCTCCCTAGGGGGGAGCGTCGGTCGGTACACCACCCGAAGATGAGCGGGGATGAACGCAGATGAACGCAGATCAGGAGAAGAAGGATCAGAAGAAACAGGACCGGCAGTTCGCAGAACCCTCTGCCCTCCAACCCGTTACCCTCCGATCCCGTGCATCCCCTGTATCCCTGCCCTCTCCGTATCTGAGTTCATCCGTCTACGCTTCGCTTCGTCGCGACGAGTCTGCATTCCTCCCCGCTCATTCTCCGGGATGTGCAGATGCCCTTGGCGCGGGGAGAGGGGCGGGAGGCGTGGAAATCGGAATAGTCTGCGATGGGTTCGTTCCGCACGGTCGGGAGGAGGCGAGATGGGTTTGTTTTGCACGGTCGGGGCGAGTTCCGGCCGCGAAAGGGGGACAGGCACCTCCGGGGCGAACGGCATGCCCCTGCGGAGCCCGTCCCCGTTTCGCTCGGTGGGTTTGTTTTGCACGATGGGTTTGTTCCGCACGGTCCGCTGGCGGGGGTTGCGTTTGTTCCGCACGGCCGGGCGCGCTGGGCCGAAACCCCTCTCCCCCCGGGGAGAGGTCCCCGCGAAGCGGGGGGTGAGGGGGCGCCGGGAGGTCGAGGACGGCCCGGCAAGCGAGGAGCGGCCGGATGGGTTTGTTTTCGCGAGGGGGCGATGGCTTTGTTTTCGATGGCCGCGATGGGTTTGTTTTGGACGGCGAGGGTGGACCCGTTCTCGCACGGGAGGGCCCCCCTCATCTGTCGCTGCGCGACATCTTCTCCCCCAGGGGAGAAGGGTTGGGGACGGCCGCCGTTGGGTTCGTTTTCGACGATGGGTTCGTTTTTGACGATGGGTTCGTTTTTGACGACGGGGCAAAGTACAATCCCCCGCCATCCATTAACTGCAGCGGAGGCGAAGGCATGCCCGTCTACAGCATTCCCGAGGACCTGTCCCGACCGGCCGTGGCGTGCGATGCGTCCGAACTCGCAAACCTGCGACGCGCGTACCATGCGCAAGGCCCGCAGGGAGACCTGGTGCGCCAGCGGGTGCAGCGCGCGAGGGCGCGCCTGGAGGCCCCCACCTGGATCCCCCCCGTCGGGGCGGAGAACCGCTCGTGGTATCAGTGCGACGACTGCCAGATCGCCTTGCGAACTGAGGAGGAGGGCGCGGAGGCGGGGGGCGCACCGAAGCGTCGGCACGTCTGCCCGCGCTGCGCCCGCCAATACGCGGGCGAGTTGTACGACCGCATCTGCTACACGAAGGACCACGGATCCAACCTCGCCGCCGCCGAAACCGCCGCCTGGGCCTGGGCCATCACGGGCGAAGCGCCCTTCGCCGCCTTCGCCCGCGACCTGCTCCTCGCCTACGCCGACCGCTACCTCGCCTTCCCCCTGCACGACTGGGAGCGCCACCCCCCCGACCAACTCTCCCACACCGCCGCCCACATCTTCTCCGACACGCTGCAGGAGTCGATGCACCTGTCCCGCCACATCGCCCCGGCGTACGACCTGGTCGCGGACAGCCCCGCCTTCGACGATGCGCAGCGGACGCACGTGGAGCAGGACCTCATCGCGGCCATGCTGCGGACGCTGCCCCCCCACCGGGGCGACATCAGCAACTGGCAGTCCTGGCACGACGCGGCGCTGATCCGCGGGGGGCTCGCCATCCGCGACGCCCACTGGGTCAACCGCGCCATCAACGAGCACAACAGCGGGTTCCTGGAGCAGATGGTCAAGAGCGTCAGCGACGACGGGGTATGGTACGAGTGCTCGTGGGCGTACCACTGGTTCACGATCTCCGCCCTGGTGCTGACGGCCGAGACCGCCCGGCGGATGGGCATCGACCTGTGGGGGCAAGAGCGGTTCCGCCGCATGTTCGAGGCCCCGCTCGCCTACCGCACGCCCGACGGGGCCCTGCCGCGGTTCGGCGATTCGAGCACGGGCTTCCAACTCACCCCCACCGACGCCGAATGCGCCTGGCGGGCGTGGAGGGACCCGCTCGCCCGCGCCTACCTGCCCCCCGACGACGCGCCCTGCTGGGAGACGGTGCTCTTCGCCCGCACCGAGCCCCCGACCGTGCTGCTGCCCCCCCCGCCCTCTCGCCTCCTCCCCTCCTCCGGGCACGCCGTCCTCCGCACCGGGGGGCCCGACGGGCTCATGAGCGTGCTCACCTTCGCCCAGCACGGGGGCGTGCACGGGCACTTCGACAAGCTGAGCTTCGTCCTCTACGCCCGCGGGCGCGAACTCGCCGTCGACCCCGGCCGTGCGTCCTCCTACTCCCTGCCCGTCCACAAGGCCTGGTACCGGGGAACGCTCGGGCACAACACGATCGTCGTGGACGGCCGCTGCGCCGCCGAGGCCGGCGGGCGGGGCGAACTCTTCGCCGCCGCGGGCGAGTGGGCGGCGGCGTCGGCGTTCTGTGATGCGGCCTACTCCAACATCGCCCACCGGCGCCTGCTCGTGCAGTCGGCCGACTACCTGCTCGTCGTCGACGAGATCGAGGACCTGCAGGGCGAGGAGCACCGCTTCGACTGGTGCTACCACCACCTCGCCCAGGACGTGATCTGCCGAGGCATCCACCTGGAGGCCTCCGACGCCCTGGCGGGGCACGACGGGGGCGAATACGTGCGCGACGTCCGCGGGGGCGCCAGCCCGGCCGGCACCCTCCACGCGGTCTTCACCGGCGAGGGGTTCGCGGACTCCCTCATCGCGGCCGCGGGCGCCCGCGCGGTCGATCCTCAACTCGCCGCCGACGGGGACGCCGTCGCCACCGACCTCGCCCTCGCCCGGGGGCCGGGCCCCGACGGGGTCGCCTCCGTGCCGATGGTGATCCTGACGCGGAGGGGGGCGGCGGCGACCTTCGCGGTCACGATCGTTCCCGGGGCGGCCCTTCCCGGGGCGGGCGCAGGCGCCCCCTGCCCCGTCGCGGACGTGCAGTGCACGCACCTGCCCTCGGGGCTGATGGTGTCCGTGGTGCGGGCGGACGGAACGTGCGACGAGGTCGCCTGGTCCCCCGACTCCCTCACCGTCGCCCGCGACGGGCAGGCGGTGCTGTAGGGCCCCGCCGGGGCCACCCCAAATCCGAAACCCGTAACCGTTCACGCCCTTCCAAACAGCAGGAAGGGCGTGAAGAAAGGGCCATGTTGGCACCGAGGCGAGTTCCTGTTTCCTCTCCCCGCCGGCCCCGTGCCGGTGGTAAGCGGCTATTGACTACTGCGGCGGTCCCCTCCCATCCCGTTCTTCCTCCTGCTCCCCACCGACCCCGCGTCGGTGGTAAGCCGGCTTCCTCACTACGGGATCACCAATGGGCGCGGACGATGCGGAGACCCTGCGTGCTCTGGCCGTAGTCGGGAGCCGTTTGAACCACCGACGCGGGGTCGGTGGGGAAAAGAAGAAGAAGCAAGAGGCCCGTGGGGGCCTGCGAGTAGTCAATAGCCGCCTTCCACCGACGCGGGGTCGGTGGGGAGGTTCGGACGGCGGTCGTTGTTCTGAAATGCCGGGGGCACCGCGTGAACGGTTACCGAAGCACGAAATCCGAAATCCCAAACGCCCCCCCGGTGCGCAGGGCCCCTGGCGACTCCGAAGCGCGCGAGTGCGCAGCGCTTTGGGATTTCGTATTTACGGTTTTGGATTTGTTTCGGATTTCGTGCTTCGGGTTTCGGATTTGGACCGGTGGGGGGCGCTTGGGTGGACGATGGGCACGGCCGCCATGGGGGGCTTGCGTGTTGGGGGGATGGCGACTAGACTGTCCCCTTCGTAAGCCACCCCCAAGGACAGGAACCGGAGCGGACATGCTGCTGGAACACGTTGACCCGGAAATCGCGGCCGCGATCGAGTCGGAGAAGAAGCGTCAGGGCGACACGCTGGAACTGATCGCCTCGGAGAACCACGTCTCCGCCGCGGTGCTGGAGGCGTTGGGGTCGGTCCTGACCGACAAGTACGCCGAAGGCTATCCCGGGCGGCGGTGCTACCAGGGCTGCGAGAACGTCGACACCGTCGAGGCCATCTGCATCGCCCGCGCCAAGCAGCTCTTCGGGGCCGAGCACGCCAACGTGCAGCCCCACAGCGGCACCAGCGCCAACCTCGCCGTCTTCACCGCCGCCCTCAAGCCCGGCGATAAGATCATGGGCATGAACCTCGCCCACGGGGGGCACCTGTCGCACGGGAAGAACATCAACCTCTCGGGCATGCTCTACGAGGTCTCCCACTACGGGGTGCGGGAGGACACGGAGCGCCTGGACATGGACCAGATCCGCGAGCAGGCGAAGCGTGAGCGGCCGAAGCTGCTGATCTGCGGGGCGTCGGCGTACCCGCGGAAGATCGACTTCGCGGCCTTCGGGCAGATCGCCCAGGAGGTCGGGGCGATGCTGCTGTCGGACATCGCCCACATCGCCGGGCTCGTCGTCGGGCGGGTCCACCCCGACCCCGTCCCCCACTCGACGTTCGTGACCACGACGAACCACAAGACCCTCCGCGGGCCGCGGGGCGGGATCATCCTCTGCCGCCAGGACTGGGCGACCGCCATCGACCGCGCGGTGTTCCCCGGCATCCAGGGGGGGCCCCTCGAGCACGTCATCGCCGCCAAGGCCGTCTCCTTCGCCGAGGCCATGCACCCCGCCTTCGCCCGGTACGTGCGGAACATCCTCGACAACGCCCAAGCCCTCGCCGCCGCCCTCCAGGAGCGGGGCTGGCGCCTGGTCTCCGGGGGCACCGACAACCACCTGCTGCTCGTGGACCTCCACAGCCGCTTCGCGGACCTCAACGGCGCCGAGGCCGCCGACCTCCTCGCCCGCGCCGCCCTCGTCGCCAACAGCAACCCCATCCCCTTCGACCCGCCGCAGCTCGCCAAGTGGTCGGGCATCCGCCTGGGCACCCCCGCCGTGACGAGCCGCGGGCTCACCACCGCCGAGATGCCCACCGTCGCCGGATGGATCGACGACGTCCTGGCCTCCCGCGGGAGCGACACCGTCGTCCAACGGGTCCGCGGAGAGGTCGTCGAGATGTGCGGCCGCTTCCCCGTGCCCAACAGCAGCTACTGAGGCCGCCTGCGGCGGACAATCCGAAATCCGAAACTCGAAATCCGAAACAAATCCGAAGCACGAAATCCGAATGACAGAAACGGCGGAGCGAAGCGCGGGGCGTGAATACCATTTGACCGCGACGCAGAGCGTTTCGGTTCTTGAGATTCTGAGTTTTGGATCTGTTTCGGATTCCCCCCCAGTCGGGCGACGCGGTGTGCTGGAGGACATGAACGATGCGTGAGATCTACCGAATCCTGGATGCGAACTTCAATCGGGCGCGGGAGGCCCTTCGGGTCGCCGAGGACTGCGGGCGGTTCGCGCTGAACGACCCGGCCATCACCTCCATGGCCAAGCACATGGGCAGCGACCTCAAGCAGCTCCTCGACGCCATGCCCATCGCCGAGTTCTACGCCTCGCGCAACACGCCCGGGGACATCGGGACGGAGATCACCAGCCCCACCGAGCAGTCCCGCGGCAGCATCTCCGACGTCGCCGCCGCCGCGTGCAAGCGGCTGACGAGTTCGCTCCGCACCATCGAGGAGTACAGCAAGATCCTCTCCCCCGGCACTACGCTGTCCATCGAGCGGATGCGCTACAACGCCTACACGCTCGAGCAGCGGCTGATGTCGCGGTTCCTCGTGGGCGAGCGGTTCGGGTCCGTGAGGCTCTACGTCCTGCTGAGCACCCGCACCTGCGGGCACTCCCTCCGCGATACCGCCCGCGCCGCCATCGCCGGCGGGGCCGATGCCCTGCAGCTCCGCGAGAAGCACGCCCCCGACGGGGCGCTGCTGGCCCTGGCGGCCGAGCTGCGCGAACTGACCGACGAGACCAACCGCATGTTCATCATGAACGACCGCGCGGACATCGCCGCCATCGTCGGGGCCGACGGGCTGCACCTCGGGCAGGAGGACCTCCCCCTCGCCGAGGCCCGCACCCTCCTGCGCCCCGGGGCCCTCATCGGCCGCAGCACCCACTCCGTCGAGCAGGCCCGCGCCGCCGTCACCGAAGGCGCCGACTACATCGCCGTCGGGCCCGTCTTCGAGTCCCGCACCAAGGACGCCGGCGCCCCCGTCGGATGCGACCTCCTCCGCCGCGTCCGCGAGGCGGTCGACCTCCCCATCGTCGCCATCGGCGGAATCAACGAAGGGAACCTCGACGCGGTCCTGGCGGCCGGGGCCTCCTGCATCGCCGTCTGCTCCTCCGTCTGCTGCGCCCCCGACCCCAAAGCCGCCGCCCAAGCCCTCCGCCGCAAGATCGACGCCCACAACGCGGGCAAGTAGCCGACCGCATCGGCGCAGAAAACGGGCAGGTGACGGTCGGAACGCCTCAGCGCTCCGACCGTCACCCGCCCGGTCGTCTCCCTCCCGCCCGTCGGGGGCGCTATTCGCCTCTTCGCTCGCGCTTGCGCTCCTCGAGCTTCGCCTTGTACCACTGGTCCACGTTGGTGTTGCAGTGCGGGCAGGTGCGGACGTAGCTCGCACCCCGCGGGATCGCGAGCCCCTTGCTCGTGTACTTGTACAGCAACACGTGCCCGGGAATGGCGTAGTACTTGTGGCAGTTCGGGCACTCTTCGGCCGGGACGGCCGCGGCCTGGGCGTTGCACTTGGGGCAGTCGGCCAGCATGCCGTACCCCTGCGCCGCCACCGCATCGGGATCATTCGCGTCGGGCATGAGGTCCATCGCGTTGATCCAGACGGCCTCCCCGCACTCCATGCACACGTGGGGCTGCGTGTTCTCCGGCTCGCCCTGCAGGAGCGTGGGGAAGAACATCCGCTGCAGCGTGACCACCAGCGAGACGACGATGATGAGCCCCAGCAGCCCCGCGAAGATGTACTCCATCCGCGGGTCCTGCATGAGGTTGAAACGCTTGAGGCCGGGACGATTCCAGCGACTGTGACACATTGGCATGACTCCCGAGACCAGGACCACCGGGGCGGGCGTCCAGGCCCGCCCATGCCTGTATCCTACTGCCTGCGGCGTCCTATAGCAACAGCGGATGCCTGCAAGGAGATTCTCACAGTGGGCGGGCTACGGGGCGCCGCCGCCCTTGTCCGCGCGTGGCTCGGCGGCGGCGGCGCGGCGGCTGCCTTCGCGCGCACCCCCACGCCCCGTTGCGGGCGAGCGGGGGGCGGCGGCCTTGGCCTTCTTCCCGCCGCGGGCCTGCCCCTTGCCCTTGGGGGGCGGGGCCGGTTTGCCGTTGGCGGCCTTGCCCTTGGCCGGTGCCGTCTTCTTGCCGCCCGCGGCCTTCTCGGGGGGCGTCTCCCCAGCGGCGGCGGCCTTGGGGGCCGGCGGGGCGGGCTTGTCGGCGGCGGCTTTGGGGGCCTTGGCTCTCCGGGCGGGCGAGATCGCCGCGTTGAGGACGTCGTCGATCGTCCGGGCGAACACGAACTCCAACTGCTTCCGCGCCGAGTCGGGCACGTCCACCAGGTCCTTCTCGTTCCGCTCGGGCAGGATCACCGTCTTGATCCCCGCCCGCTTGGCCGCCAGGACCTTCTCCTTGATGCCCCCGACCGGCATGACCAGGCCGCGGAGCGTGATCTCGCCCGTCATCGCCACGTCCGACCGCACGGGGCGCCGCAGGAAGAACGACACCAACGCCGTGAAGATCGCCGTCCCCGCCGACGGGCCGTCCTTCGGGACCGCACCGGCGGGCACGTGCACGTGCACGTCCGTCCGCTGGAGCATCTCGGTCTTGATGCCTATCTTCTCCGACCGCGTCTTCAGCAGCGACATCGCCGCCAGCGCGCTCTCCCGCATCACGTCCCCGATCTGCCCGGTGAGCGTCAGGGCCCCGCGCCCCTGGAAGCCCGTGGCCTCGATGAAGATGATCTCCCCGCCCGAAGGCGTGTAGGCGAGCCCGGTGGCGACGCCCGGGATGCTGGTGCGGTCGGCGACCTCGGACTGGTACTTGCGGGGCCCGAGGAACTCGGCGATCAGCGGGGGGGTGACGCTGCGCGAGCGGGCCTTCTCCTCGGCGATCAGGGCCGCCACCCCCCGCGAGATCGTCCCGATCTGCCGCTCCAGCTCGCGCACGCCCGACTCGCGGGTGTAGTGCTCGATGACGCGCTGGACGGCCTTGTCGGACCACTTGAGCTGCGCGGGGGCGAGCCCGTTCTCCTTCCGCTGGCGGGGGACGAGGTAGCGGGTGGCGATGTGGAGCTTCTCCTCGCTGGTATACCCGGGCAGGTCGATGACCTCCATGCGGTCCCGCAGGGCGGGGGGGATGGGCCCGGCGTAGTTGGCGGTAGCGATGAACAGGACCTTCGTGAGGTCGAAGGGCACGTGGAGGTAGTTGTCCTGGAAGGCGAAGTTCTGGGCGGGATCGAGGATCTCCAGCAGCGCGCTGGTGGGGTCCCCGCGGAAGTCCTGCCCGACCTTGTCGATCTCGTCGAGCATGAACACGGGGTTGTTGGTCCCGGCCTTGCGGATCTCCTGGATGACGCGTCCGGGCATGGCGCCGATGTAGGTGCGGCGGTGCCCGCGGAGTTCGGCCTCGTCGCGCATCCCGCCCAGGGACATGCGGATGAACTTGCGGCCCAGGGCGCGGGCGATGGACTGGCCCAGGGAGGTCTTGCCCACTCCGGGCGGGCCCAGGAAGCACAGGATGGGCCCGCGGGACTGGGGGGCGAGCTTGCGGACGGCGAGGTACTCGAGGATGCGGCGCTTGACCTTTTCGAGGTCGTAGTGGTCCTCGTCGAGGACGTTCCGCGCGTAGGCGACGTCGAGGTGGTCCTCCGTCGAGACCGCCCAGGGCAGGTCGGTCATGACGTCCAGGTAGGTGCGGATGACGTTGTACTCGGGGCTGACGGGGGGGAGTTTTTCGAGGCGGGAGAGTTCGCGGAGGGCCTCGGCGCGGACGGGCTCGCTCATGCCCGCCTGGTCGATGGCCTCGCGGATCTGCTCGACCTCCTGGGTCCGCTCGTCGCTTTGCCCGAGTTCCTTCTGGATGGCCTTGAGCTGCTCCTGGAGGAAGTACTCACGCTGGGAGCGGTCGATGTTGGCCTTGACCTGGTCCTGGATCTTGAGGGACAGTTCGAGCACCTCCACCTGCCGCTGGAGTTCGGAGGCGAGGCGGCGGAGGCGGAGGCGGACGTCGGTCTCCTCGAGCAGCGTCTGGCGGAAATCGTGCTCCAGGCGGAGGTTGGCGGCGAGAAAGTCGGTCATCGAGCCCCCGGACTCCAGGTTCGTCAGCACGACCCCCGCCTCCTCGGGGATGGCCGGGGTGAGTTCGAAGATCCGCTGCGCGAGGCGGCGGACGTTGAGCATCAGGGCCTCGGTCTCCGTTCCGCCCTTCTCCACGTCGTGCATCTGGTGCACGCGGGCGCGGAGGTGGGGGTCCGTGGCGAGCCACTCGTCCACGGCGATGCGGGAGAGCCCGTGCACAATCAACTGCCGCTCCTGCCCCTCCGTGCGGAGGAGCTTGAGGACCATGACGGCCGTCCCCACCCCATTCATGTCGTCGGGGCGGGGATCCTCAATGGCGGAGGACCTCTGCGCGATGCAGGCGATGACCTTCTGCTTGGGCAGGACCTCGTCGATGAGCCGCTGGGACTTCTCCCGCCCCACCCGAAGCGGCACGACCGTGCCGGGGAATACGAGCGTGTCCCGCAGGGGGAGGACGGCGAGATCGGGGGGGAACGGCGGGACGGCGTCCTCCCGTTCCCGCGCGGTCTTGGGGGTGACTACCACTTCGGCCTCGTCGTGATCGACGACGGAGGCGGGTCTGCGTTCTTCTTCCGTCATGGTTCCTACGCCCCTCCCTGCTGTTGCTTGGGCATGCGGATCCAGAGCAGTCCGCACCGATACCGCGCGTCGATCTCCCCGACGTCCACGTCCTGCGGGAGATGCACCGTGCGGGTGAAGCGGCCGTGATCGATCTCCATCACGTGCAGGCGGAGAGGCCCTTGGGGGTCCTCGGGCTGGGGGACGGCCCGCTGGCCGGTGACGGTGAGGAGGCCCTTCTCCACCTTCACGTCAAGGTCGGACACGGTGACCCCGGCGACGTCGACGACGACGAAGTAGTGGGCGTCGTCCTCGTAGAGGTTCACCGAGGGTTGCCAGCTCTCCGCGGGCCAGAACTTGTGGAAGCGAGGCCCGACCACCATCTCGATCCACTTCACTTCGCGTCCCGTCACGTCGGTGCGCTCATCCTCGGCGGCGTGTACGTGGTACATCGCGTCCGTCCTTTCCCTCTGCCCAGACGTTGGCGCGGGCGCCCAACACCTCCCCGCGCGACATGGAACCGGCGGCGGGCCCCGTGACCCGCCGCCGGTCCTTATTCTATCCGCCTCCCCTGGGGAGCGGAATCACTTCTCGGGCGTGATGAAGACAAACCGCTGCGCGTCCTGGGGGTCGCTCACCAGCAGCCGCAACCCCGCCTGGGCGTCCTCCTCGGCGGCGACCTTCGCCAACTGCTCGGCGGATCGGACGTCGCGCCCCTGCGCCTGGACGATGAGCATCCCGGGGCGCAGGCCCTGCTTGGAGGCGTCGGACGCGGCGGCGACGTCGGTGATGAACACGCCCTTGGGCGTCCTCGGGTATCCGTACTGCCGCGCCAACTGCCGCGTCGGGGTCGCCACCGTCAGCCCGTACCTCGCCAGCGACTCGCCCTGCGCATCGCCCTCCTCGGGCTCGGCCGGCTCGGTCGTGCCGCTCATCTCCGTGGGCTGCTCGGCGACGGTGACCTTCAGCGCCTCCTTCTCGCCGTTGCGGACCACCGTGAGTTCCACCGCCTCCCCAGGCCGCACCCCCGCGATCAGGTTCCGCAGCTCGTTGCTGCTGGCGACGGAGCGGCCGTTGACGGCGACGATGAAGTCGCCCACCTTCAGCCCCGCCTCCGCCGCGGGCGTGTCCTCGAGCACCTGCCGCACCAGCGAGCCCCGCGTCGAGGGCAGGTTCAGGCTGCGGGCGAGGCGCTGGTCCACGTCCTGGATCCCCACGCCCAGGTACCCCCGGACGACCTTGCCCTCGTCGATGAGCTGCCGCATGATCCGCTGGGCCATGTTCGACGGAATCGCCATCCCGATCCCCTCGTTCCCGCCCGTGCGGGAGAGGATCAGCGTGTTGATCCCGATGACCTCCGCACGCATGTTCACCAGCGGGCCGCCCGAGTTGCCGCGGTTGATCGACGCGTCGGTCTGGATGTAGTTCTCATACCCGGTGGCTCCGGTGACGCGGCCCTTGGCCGAGACGATCCCGGCCGTCACCGTCTGCGAGAGCCCCTCGGGGGCCCCGACGGCGAGCACCCAGTCGCCGACCTCCATCTCGTCGCTGTTGCCCAGCGGGGCGTCGATCAGCCGCTCGGGGTCCTTGAGCTTCAGCACCGCCAGGTCCGTCTGCGGGTCCCCGCGGACCCACTCGGTCTCGAAGCGGCGCTCGTCGGCGAGGATGATCTCGATCTGGTCGGCCCCGCTGACGACGTGGTAGTTCGTCAGGACGTAGCCCTGCTCGGCGTCGACGATCACCCCGCTGCCCAGGCCCTGCGAGAAGAACTCGCGCTGCTCCTCGCGGTCGGGGGTCGGGAAGGGGATCTCGCGGCCGAAGAAGTCCTCCAGGTCGGGGAACGGGGAACTCCTGGCGGCGACCTTTTTCTCCACGCGGATCTCGACGACGGCGGGTTTGATGACCTTGGAGACGGCGCGGAAGAGGCGGGACAGCTCGTCCCTCTGGGCGAGTTGGGCGAGTTCCTCGCGGGCCCCGTTCACTTCCGCCTGCTCCTGGGCGTGGGCGCAGGGCCCGAGGAGTTGGGGACCTGCGTAATAGCCTGCGGCGACGAACGCCACCACCAGCACCACGGGAAACACGAATCTCATCGCTCTCATCATTTCACTCCTTCGGAACTCTTCGCTCGCCGCACACAGGCGTTTCCGAATTCTAGAGGCCCGGCGCGGCGCGATGTCAGCCAGGTACTCCCTCGCCTGTTCGCTACGCTCTTGGACGCACGACGGTTCTACAGGTTCGTCCCCTCCTGTCCCTGGCGCGTCATACGCATCCCAGGTAGTTCTCGGGCAGCGTCGGTCTGACGTGGTTGCTCCGCTTCGCTCCGCAAACCACGGCACCCGCCCGCGACCTACGTGGAACGCGTATCAGCCCGGCGCCCCGGCAGCACCGGGCCCCCAGCGCCGCGTCCCACGGGTCCGCAGAACCCGTACCGCTCGCACGCGGGCGGACGCACGGGGGCGGGCAGCGCCGCCGTGGCGTGCGGTCCTGTGACATTGGGGGGAGACGACCTGCTACCCCCGCTACGTCAGCACCCCCGCCCGCCGAAGCGTGACCAGCACGAGGCGCTCGAACGGCTCATCCGTCCGCACGGGGACGTAGAGGGCGCCCCGCCCCACGCAGGTGCGCGCGTGCTGCCGGCGGGCGGTTTCCCACGACTGCCGGTACGCCTCCCGCACCGCCTCGGTGGCGTCGACGACGGCGCGGTCGGGGGTTTCGGCGTGCTCCAGCAGCAGCGGGCCCGACAGGTCCGGGGAGACGTCCCGCGGGGTATGCACGTGCAGCACGCTCACCCCATACCCCCCCGCCGTCAGCCGCCCCAACGCCCCCGACAGGTCCTCGGCGGCGTCGAGCAGGTCCGAGATCACCACCACCGACGCCACCCTTCCGAACCGGTCCGCGAACCGCCGCACCGCCTCGCCCAGGCGGGTCGGGCCCGCGGGCGACAACTGCGACAGGAACTCCAGCACGCGGAGGATGTGCTCGCGGGAGCGGGGCGCGCGGAACTCGCCCGCCAGGCCATCGGCGAAGGGCACGAGGACGACCCGCTCGAACCCGCTCATCCCCACGTACGCCACCGCGGCCGCGATGGACCGGGCGTAGTCGAACTTCCCCCCCGCCGCCCCCCCCGCATCCGCCCCCATCGACGCCGACACGTCCAGCAGGATCGCCACCTCCGATTCGCTGTGCTCGTGGAAGGCCCGCAGGAGCAGCCGCTCCATCCTTGCATAGTACGGCCAGTCGATGAACCGGGTGTCGTCCCCAGGCGTGTAGAGGCGATGATCGGCGAATTCCAACCCATCGCCCACCGTTCGCGCCCGCCTCGCCGTCCCCCGCGCCCGCACCGTCACCTGCTTGCCCGCCAAGTGCAACCGCTCGAGACGGCGGAGAAAGGCCTCCCCGAACACGCTGCGCCAAGGGGCCGTCATGGGCGCGCTCCGGCACCTACTGGCACGCAATCCGCCATCGTCCTCACGAGATTCTCGCCTCGATGTCCCGGATGGTCTGCCGCAACTCGTCGGCGGATTGGGCTTCCAGCATCCACTGGACGTCGGCCTCGTCGTGGAGGATCTGGGCCAGGCGGGCGAGGACGTGCAGGTGGGTGCGGTCGTCCTTGCAGCAGATGAGGAAGAACAGGCGGGTGAGCGACCCGTCGAGCGCCCCGAAGGGCACGCCCGTCGAGGTGAGCCCGACGACGACGAAACTCTGGGCGATGCTGTAGGGCAAGGGGTGGCGGGGGTGCGGGAAGGCGACCCCGCCCACCAGCCCGGTGGTCATCAGGTCCTCGCGCTGCTCGATCTCCTGGAGCAGTTCATCCTGCGCCCAGACGAGGTGGCAGGCGTCGGCGAGGTCCACGAGGCCGCGGAGGACGCTGGAGCGCGTTTTGGCCGGCAGCGGAACGGCAATGCCGCCCTCGGGGATCAGGCGGGTGAGGAGCATGGCGTCCTCCTCGAACCCGTGGTGCGCCCGCACCCCGCGCTCGATCTGTCCGAGGCGCTCGCGGCCCAGTTCGTGCATCTGGGTCTCGACCCAATGGTCCACGTCGCTCTTGCGGAACACGAACCGCTCCCCCTGCCGCCGCGCCGGAATCTGTCCGCGCGACGCCAGCTTCGTCACCTCGCGAGCATCCAGGTGCAGGTAGGCGGCCACCTGCTGCTCGTTCATCACTTCATGGGGCATGTGCAGAGTCCTTTTCCCAGGTCCCACGATCCTACTGCGCGGGACGCCACGTGACAACGGAGGCGCGGGGGGAATTGCGGATTGGTAACCGTTCACGCCTTCACGAATCCGCCCGTGACGGACGAAGGCGTGAAGAGAAGAAGCAGCCCCGAAGAAGGGGATTACGCAGATTCGAGGATTGCGCAGATTGAGGAGAAGAACATGGCTCTTCGGTCTAATCTGCGTAATCCTCGAATCTGTGTAATCCGGCTCTCTCCGGCTGTTTCTTCAGGTTCCTGTTCCTGCCTGGGAAACGTGAATGGTTACGCGGATTGCGGATCTCCGATTCGCCCGAGTGGCGCCGGAACGCTTGCGCAAGGGGTTCGTCCGCTTGCATCGGTTTGAGTTGATACGGCTGGATCAGGAATCATCCGACGCTATAATGCCAGCAGACTTTCCCACGCGAAACGAAAGGAGAACGCCGCATGCCGCTGGACTATCACGAGCTTCGGGAGAACCTGCCCCCCGAGGTCCAGGACCTGCACCGCGCAGTCGCCTCCATCATCGAGGAACTCGAGGCCGTGCAATGGTACACCGAGCGCGCCACCGTCGCCCCCGACGCCGAGCTGCGCTCCGTCCTGGAGCACAACCGCGACGAGGAGATCGAGCACGCGATGATGCTGCTGGAGTGGATCCGGCGGAACTACCCCGGGTTCGACGAGAAGATGCGGACGTACCTGTTCAAGGACGCCCCCATCGTCCAGTTGGAGGAACTCGCCGACGCCCAGGGCGACGGGGAGGCCAAGGCCGGCGCACCGGCCATGGGCGAGGGCAGCCTGAACATCGGATCACTGAAGAGCAAGGGAGCATAATCCATGTCAACGATACTGAAACGCGAGCAGGCCCCGATCAGCGACGCGGCGTGGCAGGAGATCGACAGCCAGGCCGCCCGCTCCCTCCAGAACACCCTCGTCGCGCGGAAGAT
The DNA here is from genome assembly GCA_041687095.1 of Phycisphaerae bacterium. GTDB lineage: Bacteria > Planctomycetota > Phycisphaerae > SM23-33 > SM23-33 > JAWLCQ01. The sequence goes on from JAWLCQ010000105.1 coordinate 15,383, forward strand.
TGTGGACTTCTGCGGCCCGCACGGTTGGGAGGCGGCGGCCGTCAATACCGGACGGCTCGACGTGAAGGACCAGCCCCAGGGCAAGCTGACGTGGGGGGTGCGGCGGGTTCTGCCGCTCATCGAGGTCCGCGTGCCCTTCCACCTCTCGCAGATGGAGTTGGACAACGTGGTCCGCGGAGCGAAGGACCCGGATCTGGACGCCTTGGAGGCGGCGGCGAGGGAGGCGGCGCTGTTCGAGGACGGGGCCGTCTTCAACGGATTCGCCGCAAACAACATCACGGGCATGATCGCCGCGTCCGACCATGAGCCCCTGCCGCTCCCGCAGGACGGATCGGCGTATCCCGGCCTCGCCGTCCGCGCCACCACCCTCCTCCGCGACGCCGACATCGGCGGCCCCTATGCCCTGGTGCTGGGCAACGACGAGTATATCGCCCTCCTCGCAGCATCGAGCCCGGGCTACCCGCCCTACCAGGCGGTGCTGGAGATCCTCGGGGGCGGGGTGTACGTGTCCCCGGCCATCCAGGGCGGGCTGATCGCCTCGACGCGCGGAGGCGACTTCGAGCTGAGCGTCGGGGTGGACTTCGCCGTCGGCTTTGCCGATCGCGACCGCCACAACGTCGAACTCTACCTGACGGAGTCGTTCACCTTCCGCGTCCTCGAACCCCGCGCCATCATCCCCCTCCGCCGGGCGTGACCCTTCGCCGCCGCCCGGACGGCGCGGGTCGTCTGACCCGCGCCGTCCGGGAGAGATGCGTGCCTGCGCCGCAGATCCCCCGACCCGCCCCACACGCCTGCGATCCCCACACGCCTGCGATCCGGATTCCTTCCCCCCCGAGCGCCTGCGACGGGGATCTCCTGACCCGCCTCACGCGCTTGCGACGGGGGTCTCCTGACCTCGTTGGTCTCC
>JAWLCQ010000106.1:0-16279 GCA_041687095.1 Phycisphaerae bacterium
TCTCCGCGCCGCATCCCGCGCCCTCGATCCGGGGCCTCCCGATCGTATCCCGCCCCCGTCCGGCTTGTCCGGGCGGAGCGAAGGCTTGTAAGCTACCCCGGCGACCCCCTGCCTCTTCCTGCTGCTTCTTCTTCTTTCCGCCCCCGTCCGCTTCATGCGGGCGGAGCGAAGGCCTATAAGCTTCCCGCCCGTCGGGGGGGTGGAGGGCCTGCCGTAGCTTATAGGCCTTCGCTCCGCCGGGACAAGCCCGACGGGGGCAAGAAGAAGAAGCAAGAGAGGGGGCGGACCCGCTGGTAGCTTACAAGCCTTCGCTCCGCCGGGGCAAGCCCGACGGGGGCAGCCCGACGGGGGCGGACGACGGGGGCGGGAGAGCGAGAGCATGCCTGCATCGTGAAACCATCACGCGGGGAGTGTGCTTGCCGAGATGTGTAGAACAACGAGGTCAGGAGACCCCCGTCGCTCGCGCTCGGGGCGGGACGGTACAATGCATTCGCGAGCGGCCAATTGCCGAGAGCGGCCCATTGTGGCGGGCGGCCAACCTTGGCGGAGCGGACGTGTCTTCCGAATCTACAGCCGAAAGGGGCGGAAGGTGAAGAACGCCGAAACGGAACTGTGGGCCATCTGCGGAGCGGCGGCGGTGCTGATCGTGGCGGGCGGGGCGGCGGTGTACTTCTTCGCAGGCGGGGGAGTGGAGGTGTCCCCGGGGCCCTCGGCGCCCCCGGCCGTGATCGCACCGTTGGCCACGGCGGGCCCCGCGGCGATGGAGGCGGCGGATGGTCGCGCGGGGCCTTCCCCCGATCCCAACGCAAAGTTCCCCGATCCCAACGCAGAGCGCGTGGCGGAGCTGCGGGAGGCGCTGCGGAGCGAGGGGGCGGAGGAGCGGTTGGCGGCGGTCGAGGGGCTGCGGGAGCTGCGGGACATCCGGGCGCTGCGCCCGCTCATCGAGACGGCCGCGGGGGACGGGGATCCCAACGTCCGCCGGGCCGCGGCGATGGCGGTGACGTGGCTGGGCCCGGACCCCAACAGCGGCATGGCGAAGGAGTGCCGCAGACGGCTGGGGCAGGTGCTGGACGTGCACCTGTCGTCGCTGAACTGGTCGGACGTCGCGGGAGCGTTGGGCCGCCGGGGCATGGTGAGCTGGCACGCCCACTGGGGGACGGCCGACGGCGGCGGGGAGGGCCCCTGGGCCATCGACGCCCACGGGATCACGCTCGCCGAGGCGTGGTGCCAGCTCGTCGCGGACACGCACCCGCGGGCGGGGTGGCTGATCCGCCGAGGCGGGGACGGCAGCGGCCCCCTGTGGATCGCCGCCATGGACGTCATCGAGGAGTACGTGCAGGGCGAGCGCCGGCGGGCGGCCCGCCACGCCGATCTCCGCCGCTGGGGCATGGGGGCCGAGGCGGGGCGGCACGTCCTGGCCGCCCTGCAGAGGCCGATGCAAGGCACGGGGCCATGGAACGAGGAGTTGCCGACCGTGCTGGCGATCTTCGGGCAGCGCGCGGGGGTCTGCGTCGAACCGGACGCCGAGGCGCTGGAGCGGGCGAACGCGCTTCGCCTGGTCCCGGCGCGGCAGGCGGACGCCCTGGCACACCTCACCGCCGAGGAGGTCCTCTGGACCGTGCTCGACCACATCGAGGCTCCTGACGAGCCCATCGAGTTCGTCGTGGACGGGGAGACGGTGCTCGTCGCCCCGCGGAGCGTCATCGACCGCCGCATGTCCGAGGGCAGCCAGTGGGCCCGGCGGCGGGAGGATTTCCCCCCGCCCTTCCCGACCGAGGCGGGCGAGGCGGACGGCCTGGAGGAGGAGTCCTTGGTGCCCTTCCCGACCCAGAAGGGCCCGTGGGCTCCCCGTGTTAGGGACCGGCGAAGCGTGAGGCAGAGGCTCGCGGTGCGGGTGGAGGGGGTCGAGTTCTCCAGCCCGCTGCTGGTGGACGCGCTGGCGGTGCTGTCGGGGACGTCGGGGGTGACGTTCGAGCCCGACTGGCTGGCGCTGAAGGCCGCCAACGCCACACGCATCGACCCGGCGTGGGAGGCGGGCGCCCTGGACGGGAAGACCGTGGAGGAGGTGCTCCGCGAGGTGCTGCAGCGCATCGAGGACCCCGCCGAGCCCGTCGAGTACCTGCTGGACGGCCCGGGCGTGCGCGTGGCGCCGCGGAGCGATAGCGGGGAGAGGGAAGAGGGAAGAGGCACTGGGGAATAGGGACTAGCACTACAACGAAGCTTGGTTAACTGGTTAACTGGTTGAGTGGCAACGGCTTGCAACCAGGTCAACCTCTCCGGTAGTCCCAGGCAGGCAGCCCACGCAAACTGCTGGTCCAGTCACCAGTTAACCAGTCAACCAGTTAACATCTTTCGTTGTAGTGCCAGGGAATAGGCGGAAGAAGAAGGACAGGCATCGGGGAGTGGGGGGTAGGCACGGGGCGGTTCATGAATTCTGCTTCCTGCGTCATGCAAGTCGTCGTATACTTGGAGCAAGAAGCACGAGGTGCATCATGGCGACACTGCAGGTGAAGGGCATGGACGATCAACTGTACGAGGCCCTGCGAGCCCGGGCGGAGGCCGACAACCGCTCCATCAGCCAGGAGGTCATCATGATCATCCGGAGCTACCTCGCCGGGGCGGGGCGAGACCCGCAGGCGGTCTCGCGCACACTGCTGTCGCTGGTGGGCTCGTGGGACGATGACCGGTCCGCCGAGGAGATCATCGCGGACATCCGCCGCGCCCGACGGCCCAGCCAGCGGTTCCGAGAGGGTCGCGATGTACTTGCTTGATTCGGATACGCTGGTCTTTCTCCTCCGCGAAGACCCGAATGTCTGCCGGAGCTTCCGTGCGCACTCCTCCGACCCGCTCGCCACTTCCGTCATCTCCTACGGGGAGCTGTTCTACGGCGCGCTGCGGTCCGGGCGGCCGCAGGTGAACCAGGCGAAGGTCGGGGTCTTGCGGGAAACGTTGCTCATCCTTCCGGTGACCCCTTCGATCATGGAGACCTTCTGCCGGTTGAGAATCGATCTGGAGAGGGCCGGGGCACGGTTGGACGAGTTCGATCTGCTGATCGCCGCCACCGCGTTGAGCGCCAACTACCGGCTGGTGACCCACAACACGAAGCACTTCCAGCGGGTCCCGGGGCTCGTGCTTGCGGACTGGACCCTGCTGGAGTGATCTGCTTGTGCGCTGTCGCTGCACGGTCCGGGGCCCCGCGTGAGCGGCGTCACAGAGGGGCGGGTGGGTTGACTGGTGGGCGCGCGATGTGCCTGGGGTTCTACCGGGAAGACAGTCGAGGCCGGTGGTCGCCCCAGGTCGTCCCACGGGACAAACAGCGTCCCGTGGGCATTGGGCCGTAGCAAGTGCTGCCTCTTCCGCTTCGCGCTCCCCGGTTCATGGTTCTCTTCCGCCTCCGTGCGTCAGGGACAGCGCCGGTCTTCCGCAGACGGAAAGACCGGGACCGTCCCTTCTGGTCCCCGGTTCCTGGTTCCTGATCCCTGGCTCCTGGTTCCTGGTTCCCGGTTCCCGTCTCCGCCCCCTATGGGGCTTGGTCCCTGGCGCCTTCAGCTTCCTGTCGTTTTTCCCTTTGACTCGGGGGGAGCAGAGGTTATAATCGCAACGATGACGCGGCCTTGCGCGCCTGAGGTATTTTGTTGCGCCCCGGGAAGGATTCGGGGTCCGGCGAGCGGCCGGAGGGCAGTGTACAGCAAGGCCGACGAAGGAACGGAAATGCCATGAGAGTGGGCAAGGATCGATGACTGGGAGAACTTCCCAGATCAAGGGCCATACTGGTGCAGCACAGTAGGCCCAGGACGGCGCGCCCCGCGGGGGGCGTGCGGCACTCGCTCTTCGGCGGGATCCCGGGAGGCCCGGGGCCGCCGTAAGGCGCCTCGGCTACCCGTCCGCCCCGAAGGGGGCGGGACGAACCGAATAGGGCCCCCCATGGGCCCGGGCGACAGAAGTGGGCGAGGTGACCCACTTTTTTTGTTGGCTGATCCGGCCGTTGGATCGACCCGACCCCGCCCGCACGGCGGGTGATAGACGTGAAGGATGACTATGAATCAGGAACTGCTCCGCATCGTGGATGCCATCGCGCGGGATAAGAACATCGACAAGGAAACGGTGTTCGAGGACCTGGAAGCGGCCATGCTGTCGGCCATCCGCAAGGCCTATACCCATACCGATGACGTCACGGTCCGGATCAACCGCGGCAGCGGGGAGATCGACGCGCTGATCGACGGACAGTCCCTGAGCATTCGCGAGCTGGGCCGCATCGCCGCCCAGACGGCCAAGCAGGTGATGATTCAGCGGATCCGGGCGGCCGAGCGGGACAGCCTGTTCGAGGAGTACGTCGAGCGCAAGGGCGAGATCATCACCGGGAAGGTCGCCCGCTGGGAGGGCGGATCGCTGATCATCGAACTGGGGCGCCTGGAGGCCATCCTCCCCCGCTCCGAGCAGATCCCCGGGGATTCGCACCAGGTGGACCAGCGGATCCGGGCGATGATCCTGGACGTTCGCGAGGAGCCCGGGCAGATCCGGGTGGTCCTGTCGCGGACGCACCCGGACTTCATCCGGGCGCTGTTCGACCTGGAGGTCCCCGAGGTCGCCGAGAAGATCATCGAGATGAAGGCCCTCGCCCGCGAGGCCGGCTACCGCACCAAGATCGCCGTCAACTCCCTCGACCCCAAGGTCGACGCCGTCGGGGCCTGCGTGGGCATCCGCGGATCGCGGATCAAGAACATCGTGGACGAGCTGGGCGGGGAGAAGATCGACATCGTCCGCTGGAACGACTCCTCGAAGATCCTCATCGCCAACTCCCTCAAGCCCGCCGAGGTCGCCGAGATCGCCCTGTGCTTCGAGCTGGGGCGGGCGACGGTGGTGGTCACCGAGGACCAGTTGTCCCTGGCGATCGGCAAACGCGGCCAGAACGTCCGCCTCGCCGCTCGCCTCACCGGGTGGGACATCGACATCCTGACCCCCAACGAGTACAACGCCGGGCTCGACACGCTGGAGAAGGCCATCCGCGAGGTCGAGGGCGTGGACTCCACGAAGGTCGACCAGATCATCGCCATGGGCATGGTCAGCGTGCTGGACGTCGAGGAGGTCGGGCCCGACCCGATCATCAAGGAGCTGGAGATGGCCCCCGAGATGGCCCGGCGGATCATCATCCGCTGCGCCGAGGAGGCCAAGCGCGTCGCCGAGCACCAGGCCGCCGAGAAGGACAAGCTGTCCGGCCGGCGGCGCGGCACGCTCGCCGGGGCCGCCGAGGCGGCCCCCGAGGCGACCGCCACGACCGAGGCGCCCACCGCGATCGAGGCGCCCGAGGCGGAAGAGCCCCAGACCGAATCCGACACCGAACCTGACACCGAATCCGAAACCGAATGACGCAACGTTTCGCAACGAGTAAACGTTGTGAGAAGTAAGCCCGTAGAATAGACGAGTACGAATCGCCGGGAGGTATCTTGGCTACCCGCGTTTTTGAATTGGCAAAGCAGCTCGGAGTGACGAGCAAAATCGTCCTGCAGAAGTGTCGCGCCGAGGGCATCGACGTGCCCAACCACATGTCCACGCTCTCCGCAGGGCTGGAAGCGACCATTCGCGAGTGGTTCGGCCTCCTCGACAGCCACACCGCCGTCGAGAAGGCCCAGCACGTGGACCTGCAGGAGGCGCGTGCGGAGGCGGCGAAGCAGCGGCGCAAGCGCCACGCCGAGGGCGAAGGCGAGGCCGAGGCCCCCGTCGGCACGGAGACGCTGGAGGCGCCGGTCGACGAGGAGGCCCCCGAGGCCCCCGAGGTCCCCGCCGAAGCCCCCGTCGCCGAACCCCCCGCCCCCGCGGAGGCCCCCGAGCCCGTCGCGGTGGCCGCCGAGGCCCCTGAGGCCCCCGAGGCCGTCGTCGAGGCCCCCCCGCCCGCTGCGGAGGCCGTGGCCGAGGCGCCCCCGGCGGTGGAGGCGGTGATTGAGGCCCCGGCCCCGCCGGAGCCCGTCGCCGCCGAGCCCCCTGCCGCTGCGCCCCCCGTTGCGCCCCCCGCTCCGGTGGAGGCGGTCGCCCAGGCCCCCGAGGCGGAGGCGGAAGCACCCGCCCCGGCCCCCGAGGCCTCGGCCCCCGAGGGCGAGGACGAAGAGAAGAAGCCCCCCGAGCCCATCCGGCCCGCCGGCCCGCAGGTCGTGCCCCGGCCCGCGAAGCTCAAGGGCCCCCGCGTGGTCCGCGTCGAGCGGCCCGAGCCGGTGACTCCGCGGCCGTCGCGCGCCCCCATGGGGACGCGGGGCCCGGCCCCGGCCGGTCCGCCCCTGACGCCCGGGACGGGGATGGGGTCCGTCGGAGCGCCCGCCTCCCGCAAGGCCAAGGGCGCCACCACGCCCACGACGGAAGAGGACGATCGGAACAAGACCAAGCGTCGCAGCCCGCGCCGGCGCGGCGGGACGGGCGCCGGCACCGGCCGCAGCGCCGCCGGCGGCGAGGGCGTGCGGGAGTGGCGCGACCAGGACCTGCGGGAGCGCTCGCAGCGTCTTGCCGCCGCCACCGGAGGCGCGCTGCGCCGCCGCCGGCCCCCGACGTCCAAGCGGGGAGGCGACGGGGCGGCCGCGGCGGCGACGGGGCAGGTCGACATCGACGAGCCCATCACCGTGCGGTCGCTCTCGGAGGCGACGGGCATCAAGGCCTCCAATATCATTCGCAAGTTGATGGAGATGGGCACGTTCGCCACCGTCAACCAGGGTCTCGCCCGCGAGCAGGCCGAGGCGGCCATTGCGGACTTCGGGCTCGAACTGCACGTCCGCCAGGCGCGATCCGCCGAGGAGGAGCTTTTGGAGAAGTTCGAATCCCGCCGGACCGAAGGCACGACGACGCGGGCCCCGGTCGTCACCTTCCTGGGCCACGTGGACCACGGCAAAACATCGCTGCTGGACTGCATCCGCGACACGGCGGTGGCGTCGGGCGAGGCGGGCGGCATTACCCAGCACACGGGCGCGTACCGCTACGACAAGGACGAAAAGCACGTGGTGTTCCTCGACACCCCGGGCCACGAGGCCTTCACGGCCATGCGGGCGCGCGGGGCGAACATGACCGACGTCGTCGTGCTCGTCGTCGCCGCCGATGACGGGGTCATGCCCCAGACCGTCGAGGCCATCAACCACGCCAAGGCCGCCGAGGTCCCCATCGTCGTCGCCCTCAACAAGATCGACATGCCCAACGCCAACCCCCAGCGGGTGTTCGGCCAGTTGGCGGAGCACGACCTCATCCCCACCCAGTGGGGCGGGAACATCGAGGTCATCGAGACCTCCGCGACCCAGGGCCTGGGCATCGACACGCTGGTGGAGACCCTCTCCCTGGAGGCCGAACTGCTCGAACTCAAGGCCGATCCCGCCGCCGCGGCCGCGGGCTTCGTCATCGAGGCCGAGATGGACCCCGGCCGCGGGGCCGTCGCCCGCCTGCTCGTCCTGGACGGGACGCTCAAGGTGGGGGACATCCTGCTGGCGGGCGGAGGGTACGGACGCGTGCGGCAGATGGTGGACTCGCACGGCAAGCAGCTCACCGCCGCCGGGCCCTCCACCCCCGTGGAGGTCTCGGGCCTCGACGAACTGCCCGAGGCGGGCGACCGCTTCTACATCGTCGAGGAACTCGACGAGGCCCGCGAGGTCGCCCACGACCGCCGCGACTCCACCCGCATGAAGGCCCTCGCCGCCTCCCCCAAGAAGTCCCTGGACGCCATCCTCGGACAGATCAAGGCCGGGGAGGTCAACGAGCTGGCCCTGATCGTCAAGGCCGACGTGCAGGGCACGATCGAGGCCCTCACCGAGTCGCTGCGGAAGCTCAACACCGAGGAGGTCGGCGTCAACATCCTCCATGCCGGGGCCGGGGCCATCACCACCGGTGACATCACCCTCGCCGAGGCCTCCGACGCCATCATCATCGGGTTCAACGTCGTCGCCGACGCCACCGCGCGGCAACTGGCGGAGAACAAGGGCGTGAGCATCCGCCTGTACCGCGTCATCTACGACGTGCTCGACGACGTCCGCAAGGCCCTCGAGGAGGGCCTCGCGCCGGAGATCAAGCAGGAGACCCTCGGCCGGGCCGAAGTGCGGCAGGCCATCAAGATCTCCCGCGTGGGCACCGTCGCGGGGTGCATCGTCCTCGACGGGATCGTGCAGCGCAACGCCAAGGTCCGCATCACCCGCGGCGGGATCGTCGTGGAGGACGAGCGGAGCCTCGAATCCCTCAAGCGGTTCAAGGACGACGTCCGCGAGGTCCGCGCGGGGATGGAGTGCGGCATGAAGGTCGCGGGGTACGACGACGTCAAGGAAGGCGATATCCTGGAGTTCTACCAGCAGATCGAGGTGGCGCGGAAACTGTAGGAATCAGGAACCGGGAGCCAGGAACCAGGAACCGGGGACCCGGAAACGGGAACCTGGAGAACCGGGAACCGGGCTGGCCGCGTCATCGCCGAAGGTGAAGACGAGAAACCGGAACCGCACGCGGGTCCGTGGGTTCATCCAGGGACCCGTTGCGGGGTCCGGGCGGAGTGCGTGGCATGGGCGTGGTGGTCGGCGTGCTGCATCTGAGGCTGCAGATCCCGCAGGCGATGAGCCTGAAGGACAAGCGGCGTGCGCTGAAGAGCTTCAAGGACCGCATCCGCCACGGGCACAACGTCTCCGTCGCCGAGGTCGACGCCCAGGACGCCCATCGCCTGGGCGTGCTGGCGGTGGCGATGACGGGCGACGACCGGCGGTACGTCGAGGGCGGGTTGCAAAGCATCCTCAACGCCGCCGCCAACGACCGCAACATGCTCCTGCTGGATGCGCAGATGGAATGGAGATGACCTCGCTCGCGAGGCCGACATACGATGAGCCGTAGAACCGAACGCCTGGGCAACCTGTTCCGCTCGACGCTGGGCGAGCTGCTGTTCAGCAAGCTCTCCGATCCCCGCATCGAGCCGGGCAAAACGTCCATCACCCGCGTGGAGATGGCCGAGGACCTCCTCACGGCCAAAGTCTACGTGTCGGTCATGGGCACCGACGCCGACCAGCGCCGCACCGTCCGCGCCCTGCAGCACGCCGCCGGGCGGATCCAGGAACTCCTCGCCCGCCAGATCCGCCTGCGCTCCACGCCCATCCTGCAGTTCGTCAGCGATGAGAACTTCAAGAAGACCCTCGAGACCTACGCGCTGATCCAGAAGGCGATGGAGGAGATCCGTCGCAAGGAGGACGCCCTCGCCGCCGACGACGAGGGCGGAGAGGATGAGAACGGCGAGGGCCCCGACACCCCCGCCCCGCCGTCCCCGGAGAGCCCATGAAAAACGCCACCCAGTATGAGAAGAAGGTCCGTAAGCTGCTGGATAAGGTGAAGGTCTCCCGTCCCCCCGCCGAGGCCAACGGGGACCCGATCCGCGCCATGCTCCGCGCCATCCTGGAGGCCGACGCCACCCGCGCCCAGGCCGCCCAGGCCCTCCAGTGCCTCGAGGAGGAGTTCGTGGACCTCAACGAACTCCGCGTCGCCCCCTCCAAGGACCTCGCCGAATGCTTCGGCCGGGGGTTCCCCGGGGCCCGCGAGAAGGGCGAGATCATCGTCCAGGTCCTCAACGGCATCTTCGACCGCGAGTACCGCATCACGCTCGAGCACCTCGAGAAGGAAACCAAGCGCGAACTCCGCCGGCGGCTGCTGGACCTGGGCCTGAGCCCCTACGCCGCCGCCTGGGTCACGCTGCAGCTCTTCGACGGCCATGCCGTGCCCGTCGACAGCCTCCTGGTCGACTGCCTGAAGATGGAGGACTACGTCCCCTCCGACAGCGACCTCGCCGACGTCCAGGGCTTCCTGGAGCGGCTGGTGCCCCACAAGAACGCCCTGGGCGTGCACGTGGGGCTGCGGGAGTACGCCGAACAGCTCCTCCCCGCCGTCACGGAGTACCGCCGGCGCCTCGCGGCGGCCGCCGCCGAGCAGGCCGCCGAACAGGCCGCCGTCGACGCCGCCGAGAAGGCCCAGGCCGCCCGCGTCGAGCAGGAAAAGCACCAGCGCGAGCAGGAAAAGGCCGCCCGCGTCGCCGAGAAGAAGAAGGCCGCCCGCCGCAAGACCGCCCAGACCGCCGCCAAGGCCGCCAAGGCCGCCAAGAGTGCCAAGGCCGCCAAGGCCGCCCCGGCCAAGGCCCCGGCCAAGGCCGCACGCAAGACCCCCAGGAAGTAGCAACGGAGACCCCCCGCATGCCGCACAAGACCCCCGAGGACAAGCTCGTCCTGGGCATCCCCAAAGGTTCGCTCCAGGAAAGCACCCTCGACCTCTTCCACCGCGCCGGGTACCGCATCACCGTCCCCTCCCGCGGGTACAACCTGTCGATCGACGACGACCGCATGACCGGGATGATGTTCCGCGCCCAGGAGATGAGCCGCTACGTCGAGGACGGGGTCATCGACGTCGGGCTCACCGGGCACGACTGGATCATGGAGAACGGGTCCGACGTCGTCGAAGTCGCCGAACTCGTCTACGCCAAGCAGCGCCTCTCCCCCGTCCGCTGGGTCCTCGCCGTCCCCGACGAGCGGCCCGTCCAGAAGGCCCAGGACCTCCACGGGGGGATCATCGCCACCGAACTCGTCCAGGTCACCCGCCGCTTCTTCGCCGACCGCAAAATCGACGTCAAGATCGAGTTCAGCTACGGGGCGACCGAGGCCAAGGCCCGCATCCTCGACGGGATCGTCGACGTCACCGAGACCGGAAGCTCCCTCCGCGCCAACGGCCTGCGGATCATCGACACGATCCTCACCTCCTCCACCCGCCTCATCGCCAACCGCGACGCCATGCGCATCGACTGGAAACGCCAGCGGATCGAGAACATCGCCATCCTCCTCCAGGGCGCCATCGCCGCCCGCGACAAGGCCGGGCTCAAGATGAACGTCGAGCGCAAGAACCTCGCCGCCGTCACGGCCCTTCTGCCCTCGGAGAAGAGCCCCACCATCTCCGAACTCGCCGACCCCAACTGGGTCGCCGTCGAAGTCATCGTGGATGAGAAGGTCGAGCGGGAACTGGTGCCCCAGCTCAAGCGGGCCGGGGCCTCCGGAATCATCACCTACCCGCTCAGCAAGGTCATCCCCTAGCCGCAGGACACATTCATGAAGCAGGCCGCAGCAGCACGCGATCGCCGCCCCCCCGCCCCTTCCCGCCTCCGCCGCCTCCCCGCCCCCGGGCGGATCCGGACGGCGATCGTCGGAACGCTCGCCGGGGCCGCCATCGCCGTGAGTGCCGCCGCCCGCCCCGCGGGGGCGGGGCCCACCAGCGCCCCCGCCTCCCAGCCTGCCTCCCAGCCTGCCCCCGCCCCGGCGCCCCCTGGGCCCACCACGCGGTCGGCCGACGGGCAGCAGGTCCCCCGCGCCCTGGTCCCCCTCGATGCCCTTCAGCCCGAGGTCAAACGCCCCGTCAACATCGGGGACCCCCCCCCCTTGCCCCAGCAGGCCGAACCCTTCGTCGCCGGGGCCCACGCCGCCATGCAGCGCCGCGACTTCGCCCGCGCCGTCTCCCTCTTCGACCGCGCCCGCGACTACGACCCCACGCACCCCCTCGTCCGCCGCGCGCTGGGCATGGCCTACCTCGCCCTGGGCGACCCGGGCCGGGCCGAGGACCACCTCCGCTTCGCCGTCGACGCCCGCCCCGACGACCTCGAGGGCCAACTCCTCCTCGGCGCCCTCGCCCGCCGCAACCGCCAACCCGATAAGGCCCTGCTCCACCTCCGCCGGGCCCTGAAAACCTCCGCCGCCGACCCCGCCGAACCCCTCGCCGCCGAAGCCCTCCTGCAACTCGCCCAACTGCTGCAGGAGAGCGGGTACGCGACGGCCGCCCTGGAGGCCTACGAACGCCTCACCGAGTGGCTCAACAAGCACGCCGCCGCCTACGCCCCCCGCCCCTCGCTGCAGCCCTTCGTCCTCCGCCCCGAGATGCTCCTTACCCGCCGCGGGTCGCTGCTGCTGCAGCTCGACCGCCCCGCCGACGCCGCCGAACTCTTCCGCCGCTCCTACCGCCTCAACCGCACCGACCCCGAGACGGCCGCCCTGCTCCTCGACGCCCTCCTGCGGACCGAGCAGCCCGACGCGGCGAGGCGGTTCCTCCGCGAACTCGCCGCCGAACGCGCCCAGCGCGACCAGGTCCCCGCCCTCGTCCGCCGCACCGTCGACGCCACCGGGGACCCCAACCTCCCCCTGGAGATCTTCCGCAGCGTCGCCGCCCGCCAGACCGACGAGCAGCTCGGGGTCGCCCTCGCCCAACTCGCCGAACAGCTCGGCCGGCGGGAGCAGGCCGCCGAGATCCTCGCCGCCCTCGTCGACGCCATGCCCGAAAGCCCCACCGCCGTCCGCCAACTCGCCGTCTTCCACGCCGGGGCCGGCCAACCCGAGAAGGCCCTCCGCGCCATCGCCCGCGTCATCGCCGCCCGCCCCGCGTCGGCCGACGCGCTGCTCGACGGGATCGACCGCGTCGCCGCCTCCGACCTGCCCGAGGGCTTCCTCGACCAGTTCGCCCAAACCGCCGACGCCGACGAGTCCGAGCAGCGCTTCGCCCTCCACTACGTCGCCGCCCGCGCCGCCCACCACCAAGCCCCCGCCCTCGCCGCCCAGCAGTACCGCAAGGCCCTCGAGGCCAACGGCGACTTCCTCCCCGCCGCCGGGGGCCTGCTGGACGTGCACCTGGCAGCCGACCGGTTCGACGCGGCCGCCGAGGTCCTCAAGTCCCTCCCCGACCCCGCCGCCCAGACCGCCTACGGGCAGTACCTCCGCGGCCGCCTGGCCCTGGCGGAGGGGCGGACCGGCGACGCCCGCACCGCCCTCGAACGCGCCCGCGAACTCGACAAGCAGCACGTGCCCACCCTCGTCCTGCTCGCCGAGCTGCACGAGCGCAGTGACCAGCTCGCCCAGGCGGGCGAGAGGCTCCGCGACGCCCTCGCCCTGCAGCCCGACGACCTGGGCCTCCGCCGGAGGCTCTTCGACCTCTACCTCCGCGCCGGGCTCACCGCGCAGGCGGGTGAACTCGTCCGCGAGTACCAGGAGGCCCACCCCACCGACCTGGCGGGGCAACTGCTGCGGGTCCGCCTGCTGCTGCGGACCGACCAGGCCGTCCACGCCCGCACGCTGCTGGACCTCCTCCAGACGAAGTACCCCGACAACGAGGAGGTCGGCCTGCTGGCGATGATGGCCCAGGTCCAGGACGACCTGCTGCCCACCCGCGAGGCCTTCGAGGCCCAGGTGGAACGCATCCAGCGCTACCGCCAGGCCCACCCCGACGACCCCGACGCCCGCGACCTGCTGGTGGCGGCGTACAACCGCGTGGGCCTCTACGACCAGGCGGCCGACGTCATGAAGGAGGCCTACGAGAAGGCCCCCGACCGCCCCGGGATGGCCGACGCCTACTACTTCACCCTCCTCCGCACCCGCCGCTACGCCGACCTCGCCGCCCTCATCCGCCGTCAGATCGAGCAGCGGCCCGACGAGGAGCGGCTGCGGCACGCCCTGGCGCTGGTGCTGCTGGAACTCGACGAGCCCGACGCGGCGGCCGAGCAGATCCGCACGTGGATCCGCCAGACGCAGGACCCCGACGAGCAGTGGCAGTGGCGGGCGCAACTGCTCCGCGTGTACGAGAAGGCCAACCAGCACGAGAAGCTCCTGAAGGTGCTGGATGAGATGAAGGAAACCGCCGCGGATCGCGGGCGGATCGACGCCCTGCGGTCGCTGCGGGTGCAGGTGCTGGTCAAGCTCGGGCGCACCGACGACGCCCGCGCCCTCGTCCGCGAGTGGCTGGGGGAGCGGGGCGACGACCCCGTCCCGGTGCAGGCGATGCTCGAGGCTCTCCACGAGGGCAAGCAGTACGACCTCGCCCTCACGCTCCTGGAGGAATGGATGCAGGGCCCGGAGGAGGTGGCGTTGACGGCCCGGCGGTACCGGCTCATCACCCTCACCCGCGCCGCCCGCCCCCAGGACGCCATCGACTTCGCCCGCCGGTGGCTGCGCACGGCCGATGAGCCCGCGCAGGTCCGCCGGCTCCTGCTCGCCGGGCTGCAGGAGGCCAAGCAATACGACCTCGCCGCGAACCTGCTGGCGGAGTGGCTCGACGCCCCGCCGATCCCCGACGCCCCCCTCGCGACGGACGCGGCCACCCAGCCCACGACGCAGCCCACCAGCCGGCCCGCGACCCGGCCCGCGGCCGAGGCGGACGCCCCCGCCACGCCGCCCGCCGCGGCGGCGACCCAGCCCGCCAGCGCCCCCGCCACACAAGCCGCCACGCAGCCCGCGACGCAGCCCGCGACGCAGCCCGCCGCCCCGCCCGCGGCCGAGGCGGTGACGCTCGACGACGACGAGCGGATGGCCATGACGTTGCAGCTCATCCACCTGCTGCTCGATGCGCACCGCCCCGACGACGCCCTCTGCCGCGTGGACGCGCTGCTCCAGGGGCGGGCGGACGACCCGGACCTCCTGTCCCTCCGCGCGACCGTGCTGACGGAGATGAAGCGGATCGACGACGCCATCGCCGCCCTCGAAGCGGCCTACAAGCTCGCCGCCGGGGTCGAGGCGGTGGGCCCGGCGAACAACCTCGCGTACATGTACGCCGAGGCCGGCCGCGACCTCGACAAGGCCCTCACCCTCGCCGAGCAGGCCACGCGGCCGAGCGTCCGCGAGAGCGAGCCCGCCTACATCGACACGCTGGCGTGGGTGTACTACAAGCAGGGCCGCCTCGACCGCGCCGGGCGGATCCTCGTGGACCTGCTGGTCCGCATCGACGACACCGCCGACGCGCATCCCGTGATGTACGACCACGCGGGCGACGCGCTGTACCGCCTGGGGTGGACGGAGCAGGCGGTGAAGCACTGGCGCAAGGCGGCGGAGGCGGCGGAGGCGGTGGGCCCGACGTTCCTGGAGATCCAGGGGATCCTGGACAACGCGCCCCGGAAGATCGAGGCGGTCGAGGCGGGCCGGCCCGCCCCGGTCGCCCCGCTGGGCGAGGGCGTGAACGAAGCGAAGCAGTAAGAGCCCCCCGGGGCCCAACGACGGAGACGTACCCATGGCAGGACATTCTCACTGGGCGAAGATCAAGCGGGCCAAGGCGTCCACCGACGCCAAGCGCGGACGGGTGTGGAGCAAGCTGGCGCGGCGGATCATCGTCGCCGCCCGCGGGGGGGGCGACCCCAACGACAACCTCGCCCTCCGCTACGCCATCGACGAGGCCCGCGCCGCCAACATGCCCAACGACACCATCGACCGGGCCATCAAGAAGGGCACCGGCGAACTGGGCGGGGTGAACTACGAGGAGGTCATGTACGAGGGGTACGGGCCCGCCGGGGTCGCCTTCATGGTCGAGAGCCTCACCGACAACCGCAACCGCACCGCCCCCGAGATGCGGAAGATCTTCGAACGCGCCGGCGGCCAGCTCGGGGCGTCCAACTGCGTCGCCTGGATGTTCGCCAAAAAGGGCACCTTCGTCGTCTCCAACGAGCAGACCGACGAGGACGCCCTCATGGAACTCGCCCTGGAGGCCGGGGCCGAGGACGTCACCGCCGAGGACGACCTCTTCGAGGTCACCTGCGACCCGGCGGCCTACAACGCCGTCAAAGCCGCCCTCGCCGACGCCGGCATCGAGACCATCTCCGCCGAGATCGCCATGGTCCCCGCCAACCGCGTCAGCGTCGACGTCGACAAGGCCCGCCAGGTGATGGGCCTCATGGAGTCCCTCGAGGACCACGACGACGTCCAGAACGTCTACGCCAACTTCGACATCCCCGAGGAGATCCTCGAGGAGGCGACGAAGGCCTGAGCGGCCTGCACGTCGACTCCCCCGCGGGCGCCAGGGCTGGAGCGCGTGCGTTGGGGGTCAGGAGACCTCGTTGTTCCACACATCTCGGTGGGGGGAGTCGGCGCCTTCGATGGGCGGGCGGACGGGGGCGGCCCCGGGGCTGAGGACGAGGTCGTCGTAGCGTTCGGTTACCTCGTCGCCGGTCTGGAGGTTGCGGACGAGGAGGGTCTTGGCCTCGCGGTCGATCCGCAGGACCTCGTGACGGGTGCGGACGTCGATGCGGAACCGCCGGGGACGGTCGTACCGACCGCCGGTGCAGCACTGTCTCAGAATTCACCGCAAAGCCCGCAAAGAGGGAGTGGAGTCGCCTCGATTCACGCCCAATCTCCTTTGCGCTCTTTGCGTTCTTCGCGGTGGCGTTGGGGTCTTGAAACAGTCTCTACGCATGCTCGCTTCCGCACGTCTTGCGGATGCAGTTGAGCAGCCCGGGCAGGCGCGGGTTGGCGATGGCGTAGTACACCGTCCGCCCGTCGCGCTCGCTGGCGAG
>JAWLCQ010000107.1:0-16272 GCA_041687095.1 Phycisphaerae bacterium
GCTCCTCATCGAGTTGCACGACGCCCACCGCATCGAGGCCGTCCTCATCCCCGAGGAGGATCGGCGGACGGCGTGCGTGTCGACGCAGGTGGGCTGCCCCATGGGCTGCGTGTTCTGCGCGTCGGCGGAGGGGGGATTCGTGCGGAACCTCACCGGGGGCGAGATCCTCGAGCAGGTGCTGCACCTGCAGCGCGAGGGCGGGGCCGAGCGGGTGACCAACGTGGTCTTCATGGGCATGGGCGAGCCGCTCTCCACCTACCCCGCCACCGCCTTCGCCCTCCGCGCTTTGGCGGATCCCGACCGCTTCGGGATCTCCGCGCGGAAGCTCACCGTCTCGACGGTGGGCGTGCCCGACGGCATCCGCCGCCTGGCGAAGGAGGACCTGCCGGTCACCCTCGCCCTGTCGCTGCACGCCCCCACCGACGCGCTGCGGCAGGAACTGATCCCGGCGGCCCGGCGGTGGCCGCTCGCCGACGTCCTCGACGCCGCCCGCGACTTCTACGCCGCCCACAAGCGGGAGGTGACGCTCGAGTACCTCCTGCTGGAGGGCGTGAACGACACCAACGTCTGCGCCGAGGGCCTCGCCCGCATCGCCCACTCGCTCCGCTGCAACGTCAACCTCATCCGCTACAACGCCGTCCCCTCCCTCCCCTACCGCCCCCCCACCCAGGCGAACGCCGAGGCCTTCGCCGATCGCCTCCGGAAACACGGGGTGAACGTCCACCTCCGTCGCTCCCGCGGCGCCGACGCCGACGCGGCCTGCGGCCAGTTGCGAAGGCGGACACCGGACACCGAGTAGCCTCCCCGCGGTTCCCTTTGCGATCCTGGGCCCCTTTACGGTAAAAGAGAGTGGGAGACCGTCTCGAAAACGGCGCCCCGAATCGCCTGAAATGGAGTGATGCGCGTTCCCGTGAATTCTCGCGCGGGTGCCGTGGTTTGCGAAGCGAAGCGCAGCAACCACGTCATACCCGTACTGACCGCGAAGTCCTTGGGATGCGTACGTGAGCGACAGAGGCGGCCGCTGCAAAAGGGAGTCCACGGCATCGCACGAGCAAAGCAACAAGCAAAGGATGTGACCGCCGCGAAACCCGCCCCCCTCGCCACGCGCTGGGCGCGGGAGGACGAGGACGTCCAGCTCATGCTCCGCGTCCGCGACGGGGACCACCGGGCCTTCGAGGAACTCGTCGTCCGCAACACCCCGCGCGTCCACGCCCTGGTCTACCGCTTCCTCGGCGATCCGGGCATGGTCGAAGACCTCACCCAGGAGGTCTTCCTCCGCATCTACCGCACCGCGCCCCGCTACCAGCCGGCCGCCAAGTTCAGCACGTGGCTCTACCGCATCGTGGCGAACCTCGCCTTCAACGTCCTGCGCGACCGCAAGAAGGCCCGCGAGGTGCAGCTCGATTCGTCGGCATCGTCCGATGATGACGGGGATGGGTTCTACCGCAACCTGCCTGACGAGGATGGGCCCGCCCCCGAGCGGTCCCTCGACGACCGCGAGCTGTCCGAACGCATCACCCTCGCCATCGACGCCCTCCCCGACACCCAACGCCTCGCCATCGTCCTCAACAAGTACGAGGACATGAGCTACGAGGACATCGCCGACATCCTCGACTGCTCCACCATGGCCGTCAAATCCCTCCTCTCCCGCGCCCGCGGGAACCTTCGCGAGTCCCTGGAACGCTACCTCCGCACCGGACAGTAACCGCTCCAGCGCATGGACCTGTCCCCTGTTTCAGCGCTTCGCGTGCAAGCCGGCGCGGAAAAGGGGACTGGCTCCGCAGGGGCAGGCTGTTCGCCCCGGAGGTGCCTGTCCCCTTTTCCGAGGCCTCGTGTGCAAGCCGAATCGGCAAAAAAATGTGCCGATCACAGAATCCCTTTCCGCCGATGCGGGTTACAGTGAATGTGGGGCTGCAGAGCCCCCAACCCGGAAAGGAATCCGGGGGACCCGTCTTCGGGCATGGAGGCCGGCGGTGAGGTGCGACTGGAGGAGTTGCGCAGGAACGCGGCCGTCGCGCGGCGGATAGATTCCGCGAATCCTTTCCGCCCCGACGGGGTTAGACACATCCGGTGAGATGAACATGACCGACCGACTGGAACAACACGAATTCGAAGCCTTGTCCGCCTGGTGGGACGGGGAGCTTCCGCCCGAGCAGGCGGCCGACATCGAGCGCCGCGTCGACACCGACCCGCGCTGGGCCTCCGCCCTCGCCGACCTGCAGGCCACCGACCGGGCGCTGGACGCCTGGACGGTGCCCGCGCCTTCCACCGACCTCTCCGCCCGCATCCTCGCCGCCGCCGCCCGCGAGGCCTTCCAGGCCTCCCCGCAGCGGTCGCGCGTGCTCCGCTTCGCCTACTGGGCCGTCCCCGCCGCCGCGGCCGCCGCCGTCATCCTGGCCCTCGGCGTGCTGTACAACCCCGCCCCGCGCACGCCAGGCGGGGAGGGGACGGACGTCGTCCAGCAGGCTCCGCCCGCCCCGGCGCCGCCGGCCCATGAGCGGACGGCCCCCGCGCCCGAAGCCCTCGTCGGCCTCGACCGTGCCGATAGCGCCGTCGTCGCCAATCTGGACCTGTTCCGCGATATGGACGTGATCGAAAACCTCGATACCCTGCAAGCCATCGAACGACTGGAAGGAGAGCGGACGCAGGGCCGCCACGGGACGTAAGACCATGTTCCGCACCTGGACCCACATGTTGATCGGCGGGATCCTGGCAGGCACGATGCTGCTCGCCGCCCCCGCCCTCGCCGACTCCCCCACCGACGAAACCCCCGCCGCCGTCGCCCCCCGCGGGAGCATCGCCCAGCAGCTCAGCCTGCTCGCGAAGCTCAACGCGGCCGTGCAGGGCGTGGACCTGGCCACCTCCCTCAATCATAACCGCCGCGAGTGGGAGCAGCTCAGCCCCGACGAGCGCGAGCAGTTCCGCGAGAAGTACCGCGCCTGGGCCGAGCAGAACCCCCAGCAGCAGCAGGAGATCCTGCGGCAGTTCGAGGAGTGGATCCGCATCGCCGGGCAGCGCAAGGAGAAGTACCGGCGGATGAACGAGTGGCTGCACGTGGTCGTCGAGTCCTTCACGCCCGAGGAGCGCGCGGAGCTGCAGAAACTGTCCTCCGACGAGCGGGCGCGGCGGATCGTGCAGCGGCGGGATGCGCTCGTGGCGGCCGGGAAGCTTGCGCTCGACGGCCCCACCAGTGGACCCGCGGAGTCCGACCGCTAGACCCGCCGAGCCTCCCCCGCGCGACGGCGCCCGGGAGCGAAGGAATGACACCGAGGCCCGCTCCTGCGTCACGCCAGAGCGGACCTCTTCGTTTCGCACTGGCGGCGGTTCCTCTCCGATCCAGCGGTTCTTCCCACGTGTCCTCGCATCTTGGAGTTCCCGTGGCATGGGCGTCTCGCCCATGGGTCCCACGGGCAGGAAAGCCCGTGGCCTTCGGCGGAGACGCCTCCGTGGATGGGGGTGGGGGGGCTCGCAGCGAGGCCCTTCTCACCTCTCCGCAGGGGCGAGACGCCCCTGCGACACACGGGCGAGACGCCCGTGCCACGGAGATGCGATTGCGCGGTTCTTCCCACGTCCCATCTTGCAGAGCCTCCCGCCAGGACTTAGAATTCCCGAGCTTTCGTCCGTTTTGTCGTCACCAGACCACGAACCCGTTCGCGTTCCGATAAGGAGAGCACACCATGGCCGAAGCGTTCGCCGGGATCGGCAAGATCCAGTACGAGGGGCCCAAGTCCAAGAACCCTCTCGCCTTCAAGCACTACAACCCTGACGAGAAGGTCGAGGGCAAGCGGATGGCCGACCACCTCCGCTTCTCCGTGGCCTACTGGCACGCGTTCCGCAACGCGAACTCCGACCAGTTCGGTCGCCCCACGCGGCTGATGCCGTGGGACGACGGGACCGAGTCCGTCGAGAACGCCCAGAACCGCGCGCGGGTGGCGTTCGAGTTCTTCGAGAAGCTGGGGGTGGAGTTCTACTGCTTCCACGACCGCGACGTCGCCCCCGAGGGCGCGACCCTTTCGCAGACCAACGACAACCTCGACGCCGTCGTCAAGGTCCTCAAGGAGGAGCAGAAGCGCACGGGCGTGAAGCTCCTGTGGGGCACCGCCTGCCTCTTCGCGCACCCCCGCTACATGCACGGGGCCTCCACCAGCCCCAACGCCGACGTCTTCGCCTACGCCGCCGCCCAGGTCGCCAAGGCCCTCGAGGTCACCAAGGAACTCGGCGGGCAGGGCTACGTGTTCTGGGGCGGGCGCGAGGGCTACAAGTCGCTGCTCAACACCGACATGGGCCGCGAACTCGACCACCTCGCCAAGTTCCTCCACATGGCGGTCGACTACAAGAAGGCCATTGGCTTCAAGGGCCAGTTCTACATCGAGCCCAAGCCCAAGGAGCCCACGAAGCACCAGTACGACTCCGACGCCGCCGCCTGCTACGCGTTCCTGCAGAAGTACGGCCTGGCGAACGACCTGCAACTCAACATCGAGGCCAACCACGCCACCCTCGCGGGGCACACGTTCCACCACGAGCTGGAGTTCGCCGCCGCCAACGGCCTGCTGGGCTCCATCGACGCCAACCGCGGGGACCCGATGCTGGGCTGGGACACCGACCAGTTCCCCACGGACCTGTACGACTGCACGCTGGCCATGCTGACGGTGCTGAACATGGGCGGGTTCAAGACGGGCGGGCTGAACTTCGACGCCCACGTCGCCCGCGAGAGCTTCGAGCCCGTGGACCTCTTCTACGCCCACATCGGCGGGATGGACGCCTTCGCCCGCGGCCTCAAGGCCGCCGCCGCCATCCGCAAGGACGGGTGGATGAAGGACTGCCTCAAGCAGCGCTACGCCTCCTGGAACCGCGGGATCGGCAAGAAGATCGAGAAGGGCGAGGTCGCCATGAAGGAACTGCAGGAGTACATGCTCCGCAAGGGCGAGTCCGACCCCAACGAGTCCGGCCGCGTGGAGATGCTCGAGAACCTCCTCAACGAGTACCTCTAGCGGGAGGCGAGCGGGACCCGGCGCCCGGCCGTCCGAGACTCCGCATCCCAACGCCACATTTCGACACCCAACGCCCACGGGACGTTCCTCGTCCCGTGGGTTTTTGTTTGGGTAACCGTTCACGCCTTCGCAGACAGCGGCGAGGGCGTGAACAGAAGAAACAGCCCCGAAGAAAGGGATTACGCAGATTATGAGATTGCACAGATTGAGGGAAAGAACGTCGCTCTTCTCTCCTCTGTGCAATCCTGAAATCTGTGTAATCCCCTTCTCTCCGGCTGTTTCTTCAGATTCCTGCCGCCGCATGCGAAGGCGTGCATGGTGGCTTATTTGGCAAGGGGGCTTCGCTCTTCCGCAGGCCCGGGTTCATTTCTGCAGAAAGCAGCCTGCGCAATTCAGCACTCCCCCCGGGGAACCGATATAGGAGCATAGGTCGGGTCGCGGCCCCCGGGAGAACAGGGCCGCCTGAGGGAGACATAGCGAATGCAGGATGCCAGATGTGTCGGACACATCGCGCAAGGCATGTCCAAGGTGGTGACGGTCCACCGCGGTACGCCGATCGCGCAGGCCGCCCAGGCCATGCGCGACAAGAACGTGGGCTGCGCGCTCGTCACGGACGATGACGAACGCATCATCGGGCTCGTGTCCGAGCGGGACATCATCTTCCGCGCCATCACCGAATCCGTCGATCTGAACGCCACCCCCGTCCAGGAGATCATGACGGCGAGGGTGATCTCGTGCACCCGTGACACGCTCACGCTCGAGGCCGAGGCCCTCATGGCCGCCCACGCCATCCGCCACCTGCCCGTGATCGAGCAGGGCAAGCCCGTGGGGATCCTCAGCTCGCGCGACATCGTCGCCCATCAGCTCGCGGCGAAGATGGCGATGCAGTCGGCGGCCGAACAGGTCGCCACGCTCTCGCGGAACTTCAAGAGCCTCGACTTCGACGACATCCTCCACCTGGTGACCAAGGAGGTCCCCCGCATCCTCGGGGCCGAGTGCGGCGCGCTGGTCTTCCCGGGCAAGGGAGCGGGAACCCACACCTACCGCGTCATGTCCCGCAACCACTGCACCTGCAGCGAGGCCCAGCTCACCGGGGGGATTGAGACCGACCCGTCCCGCGCGATCGAGTTCCACGAGTTGCCCCCCGAGTGCCGCCACTTCGAGGGCCAAGGCCCCCGCGCCATCCTCCGCCTGCCCCTCTATGAGATCGACGAGCAACGCTCTGCCCCCCCCCGGGCCCCAGCGCAGCGCCTACCTCTGCATGTGCCGCTTCTGCGCCTCCGCCGAACACTCCAAGGACATGCTCTGCTATAAGGCCACGCTCCTCCAGGAGATCCTCGCCGTCAACCTCATGAACGCGCAGGTCTACGAGCACGCGAGGCGGGAGTCGCAGGTGGACACGTTGACCGGAACGGCCACCCGGAGGGTTTTCGAGGCCCAGCTCGAACGCGAGCACCGGCGATCCGTCCGCCACGGCAGCCCCTTCTCCGTCGCCCTCATCGACGTGGACAAGTTCAAGCAGGTCAACGACCGCTACGGCCACGAGGCCGGCGACAGCATCCTCCGCAGGCTCACCGAGGTCTTCCGCCAGGGCATCCGCACCACCGACGTGCTCTGCCGCTACGGCGGGGACGAGTTCGTGCTCCTCATGCCCGAGACCGACGCCATCCACGGCCGCGCCGTCGTCGACCGCCTCCGCGGGTCGGCCTTCTCCGTCACCACCGAAGGCGGGGAGCCCGTCACCATCAGTTGCGGGGTGGCCGAGTGGAACCCCGCCGACGGCGAGAGCGGCACCGAAGTGCTCCGCCGCGCCGACGCCGCCCTCTACGAGTCCAAGCGCGCCGGGCGCAACCGCGTCACGGTGCACGGGGGAACCATCGAGCCCGCGCACGTGTGATACGATCCCGGCGTGAACGCCCGAAGCGGGTCCGTGAGACAGAGGACGATGTTGGGTTTCTTCTTCATGCCCGGTACTCGACGTCCACCGCTTGGCCCTCGCGGGCGCTGCGGCAGATGCCGGCGATCAGCTCGTCCACGACGCAGCCCCACAGGAGGATCAGTCCTCCATCATGTCGATCAGCTCAAGCTCTTTCCGCAGAATGCCATTGACGATCCCCGCGATCTTCGCCGGTCCACGATTGCCCCCCTTGCTGAGCTTTTCGGCGACATCCTTGTCGAGGTAGACCGGAATCTCCAGTCGCTCGCGGGGCCGGTAAAACCGGCCGCGTTCGCCTTTGCTGAAGTCGTATTCCTTTTTCATGGCTCGTGCCTCCTGTATGCGCTGCGTTCGCGGGGTGTCGGCTTCCTCGCAGAGATGATTCTAACGACCTCGCCGGTCTCCGTCTGGCAGTGCGTGTGGACAACCACCAGCAGGAGTTTGCCGCTCGCGGAGCCAATGGAGACCCAGCGATCCTCGCCCTCGGAATGCTTCCCATCATACACAGACAGCACGCCTGGATCGCTGAAGATCAGGCAGGCGTCAAAAAACTGCACTCCATGCTTTCTGAAGTTGGCCGCGGCCTTCCTCGCATCCCACTCAAACCTCATCCCGTAGCTCCCGCCGATCTCGGGGCCTTGCTCCCAGCCATTCCGCGAAGGTTCGTCCTGCCCGAGAGCCTACCGCCGGAGTCCCCGTGCGTCCACTCCTTCCCTCCCCGGTTGACCCGACGCCCCCGCCCCCCTATCCTGCGGGCACAGGAGAGCGGATGGACGCATTGGCGAGCATCGGGATCATCGGGCCCGGGCGTGTGGGCACGGCCATGGGCCGCCTGTGCGTCCGCGCGGGCTACTCCGTCACCGCCGTCGCCGGGCGCGACCCCGCCCGCGCCCGCCGCGCCGCCACCGTCATCACCTCCCCCGACGCCGCCTGCACCCCCGACCACGCCGCACGAACCTCCGCCCTCCTCTTCCTCACCGTCCCCGACTCCGCCATCGCCGACGTCTGCCGCCAACTCGCCGACGCCAACGCCTTCCGCCCCGGAACGATCGTCGCCCACTGCAGCGGCGTGCTGGACAGCGACGTGCTGACCCCCGCCCGCGACGCCGGTGCCGCCGTCGCGTCGCTGCACCCCCTGCAGACGTTCCCGTCGGCCGGGGCGGCCGTGGACCAGTTCCCCGGCACGTACTGCTTCCTCGAGGGCGACGAGGCGGCAATGGCGCCACTGGAAACCCTCGCCACGGCCATCGGCGGGCGCCCCGTCCGCATCGCCAAGCCCGCCAAACCCCTCTACCATGCCGCCGCCGTCATGGCCTGCAACTACTTCACCGCCCTCATCGACGCCGCCACCGCCCTCGCCGCCGCGGCCGGGATCGACCCCGAGACCTACCTGGCGGCGGTGCGGCCCCTGGTGCGGGCGACGAAGGAGAACATCTTCACCCTCGGGCCTCCCGACGCCCTCACCGGGCCCATCGTCCGCGGCGATGCATCGACGGTCGCCCGCCACGTGCAGCGCATCCGCGAGAGCGACCTCGACCCCCGCCTGCTCGCCCTGTACCAATCCGCCGGCGAGTGGACCCTCGCCCTCGCCCAACGCCGCGGGGCCATCGACGAGCCCACCGCCCAGGAACTGCGCGACGCGCTGCACGCGGACCCCGCCCGAGACGATCCGTAGAGATGCGAAGGCACCCCGCGTGTCACCGGGACCGCCTCAAAGACCCGTGCACGGTCGAGCCACCCGCCCCGGGAGATACGCATCCCAGGTCATTCGCGGGCAATGTCGATTGGACGTGGTTGCGGGTGCCGTGGTTTGCGGAGCGAAGCGCAGCAACCACGTCCAATCGACATTGCCTGCGAAGTATCTGGAACGCGTATGAGGCGAGGCTCACGGCACGGGGGTGGCCGTCAGGTGCACCTGGCGCTGGCGGGCCTGTTCGGCGGCGGGGGTTTCGGGGTAGCGGCGGACGACCTCGCCGTAGAACACCCCCGCCTGGTCCAGGTTGCCGGTCTTCTCGTAGCAGTAGCTCAGCCAGAAGAGCGCCTCGGCGGCGTGCTCGCGGTCCCCGACGGCGTCGAAGCGGTCGACGAGGTCCGCCAGCCGCGGCCGGGCCTCGTCGTACTGCAGGTCCATGACAAGGGCGACGGCGGCGTCGAGTTCGGCGATGGAGGGCATGACGGCCGGTCCCCCGGGGGGGGGCGCTTCGTGGGCCGTCGAACGCCGCGAGGGCGCCTCCCGCCCACCCGACGGCCAACCGAGCGGAGCACGGTTCGCGCAGCCCGTAAGGGTCAGGCCGGCCGCGAACAGCATGAGCGCGATATGGGGGATGTGGCTACGCAAGGCGCTGCACTCCTCCCAGGACGAGCCTCGCCTCGACCAGCCACGACCGCACGGCCGGGGGCGTCTCGGGCGACTCCAGCGCCTCGTCGATGCCCTCGACGATCTTGCGGCTGCGGAGGTGGGACGTCAGGGCGTCGCGGGCGCGGGGGTCGTTGGCGCTGAGCAGCGACAGCCGCGTCAACGCCGCCTCCGCCTGGTCGAGGATCTCCCGCGTGCCCTCGCGCCGCACGGTCTTGCGGAGTTCGGCGGCGCGGGCGAGGAGGCGGGTGTTGCGGACGGCCGCCTGGTACGCCGCCAGGTCCTGAAGCCCGGGGGCGGCGGCGGCGAGGTAGGCGTGTTCCATGTCCGCCCACGCCGCTCGCATCGCCGCCCGCGCCCGCAGGAGCTGCTCCTCGGTGGAGCGGGCGTCGGCGAGGGCGGCGTCGCGCTGCTGCTGCGTGCGGGTGAGTTCGTCCACGGCGGCGGCGAGGCGGACCTCCACGCCCCGCAGGCGATCGAGTTCCTCGATCCGCTTGCGGGCCTCGTCGAGCTGCTTCTGCAGCGTGGCGAGCTGGTCGGCGGACTGCTGGGCGATGGCGGCCTGCTGGGTGTAGGTCTGCTGCTTGGCGTCGTACTGGGCCTGCAGGGAGGCGAGGCGTTGGGCGAGTTGGCCGTTGGCCTGCGTGAGTTCCTCGACCCGCTGATCCTGGGCAGCGGCGTGGGCGATGGCCTGGCTTTGTGACTGCTCGCGGCGGTCGGCGAGGTCGCGGAGTTCGGCGACGGCGTGCTTGAGTTCGGCGAGTTCGGCGAGTTGCTGCTCGGTGGCGGGGCGGGTGACAGTGGCGGGGGCGCCCTGCTGCACCGCGGGGTCCCCGGGCGCGGCGGACCCGTCACGGCCGCCGGGGCCGAACCCGTCGGTCTGCGGTGCGCGGGCGAGGGGTTCGCGCCCGCTCCCCAGCCGCCCGAGCGGCCCGGCGAGGAGGAGGCCCAAGGCGAAGACCAGCACCGCCGCCGCGGCCGCCAGCGGCCCCCACCGCCAGGCCCACGACCGGCGGGGCTGCACGTAGTCCTCCGCAAGGAGGGGGCGGCGGGAGGCGGAGCGGGAGGCGAGGACGGTTCCGTCCGCTGCCGCCGCGCGCGAGGGCGTCAGCTCGTCGGGCCGGATGACCGGCGCGGCGGGCTGGGCGTTGCGGGCGGCCTCCTCGGCGCCCCAGCGGCGGAGCATCGATTCGAGGCGGTCGTCGGGCTGTTTCGGTTCGGAGGTCATAGCGTCATCCCTCTATAGCCCGCCCGCGACGAATTGCGCAGGAACCGTGGGCGGCGATGGAACGGGGCGGGTTCCTCCTGCCGTTGGGCCTCACGGCCATCGGCGCCGCAGATGCAGGGGCGAGACGCCCCGGCGACCCATGGGCGGAACGCCCGCGTCCCGGCGACCCATGGGCGGGCCGCCCACGCCACGGCGCTTCGCGGTTCGTTCATTCGAGCACCCCCTTGCCCTTGAGGCAGCGTTCGAGGAGGTCCCTCGCCTCGGACAGCCGCACGCGCACGGTGGACTCGGGCATGCCGGTGGCGTTGGCGATGTTCCGCGTGGTCCGCCCGTCCTCGTAGCGGAGGCGGACGAGGCGCTGGAGTTCGGGCGGGAGGTGCTGGACGCAGTCGCGGACGGCGAGGAATTCCTCGTGCGCGGCGGCGCGGTCGCGGGGGTTGTCGGGGTCGGGGAAGACGGCCTCGGCGAGTTCGGGGTCGAAGACGTCCCAGCGGGGGCGTTTGGCCCAGTGGCGGCGGGCGACGTTGCGGGCGATCGAGCCGATCCACGTCCGCAGGGCCCCCTTGTCGGGGTCGTAGGTGTCCACGGAGCGGTGGATGTTGAGAAAGACTTCCTGGAGGTGGTCATCGGCGTCGGCGGGGGAGAACCCGCAGCGGAGGAGGTACACCCGCACCGGGGGCGCGTGGGCGGTGAAGAGGCGCTCGAACGCCCCCGCATCGCCGGTCCGCACCGCGGTGATCAGCTCTCCATCGCTTTCCTGCACGCGCGTCTGCATATCCTTGCCTTCGCCGATTGTGAAGAATCCGCCCCCCGCAGTCAAGCAAGGATGCGGGTTCGGGTTCGCCCCGGGTGTGGCCGGTCTTCGGTGGGTCCTTTGGCCACGGCATCGCGCGGGGGGGGGTCCCAAATCCGAAACTCGAAACCCGAAATCCGAAACAGGCTCAAAACGGCAAATCCGAATGACAGAAACGGGCTTCGGGTCTGCGGGAGTCGGCGATGCAAGCGAAGCGTCCTGTGGCGAGGCCGCGTTTGGGATTTCGGGCCTTCGGATTTCGGATTTGTTTCGGAGTTCGTGCTTCGGATTTCGGATTTCGACGGGCCCGGCGGGTTCCGGATGCCATCCAACCCTCCCCGCCCGGCGGACCACCGTTTTTCGGCCACACCCGTTCGCCCCGCGCGGCCGCCCCCTTTGCCCCGCTTCCGGGAATGGCCCCTGGAGCGTATCATCGGGGCATGGCCGACTTCGTCTGCATCGACGCGCACGTGCATCTGCAGGACCCGCGGTTCGAGAGCGACCGTGAGTCCGTCGTCGCCCGCGCGCGGGACGCGGGCGTGACGGGCATGGTGTGCAACGGCACGCGTGAGAGCGACTGGCCGCTCGTCCGCGAACTCGCCGCCCGCCACCCCGGGGTGGTGGTCCCGTGCTTCGGGCTGCACCCGTGGTACGCGGGCGACCGCTCGCAGGGCTGGGAGGAGCGGCTGCGGGAGGCGCTGGGGAGCGTGGCGTCGGGCGTGGGCGAGATCGGGCTGGACCGCTGGGTCGAGCCCCGCGACGAACCCGCCCAGGAACTCGTCTTCCGCCGCCAACTGGAGATCGCCCGCGAACTGAACCGCCCCGTCATGGTGCACTGCCTCCGCGCGTGGGGGTGGCTGCTGGAGGTCCTGGGCGACACGCCCCCCCTCCCCCGCGGGATGCTCCTGCACGCGTACGGCGGATCGGTGGAACTCATCGACGAACTGGCGGGGAGGGGCGCGTACTTCTCGTTCGGAGGCGATACCCTGCGCGAGGGCAAGCATCGCAAGCGCCAGGCCCTGTTGGCCGTGCCGATCGAGCGGCTGCTCGTGGAGACCGACGCCCCCGATCTCCCCCCGCCCCACCGCTACGCCCCGCACGCGCGGCCGGACGGGGCGGGCGCCCCGCGCAACGAGCCCGCCAACCTGCCGCGAATCATCGATGGCCTGGCGGAGGTGCGCGGGATGACGATGGAAGACTTGGCCGCCGTCACGACGGAGAACGCACGGCGGTTCCTGGGGAGGTTGCGGCCATGAGCGACTACGCGCGGATCCACTGCGCCCTCGTCCCGCGGAAGCATCAACCCCTCTCCCCCGGGGGAGAGGTGCCCGAGCGCAACGAGGGCGGTGAGGGGGGGCCCTGGGACCACCGGCACGCCCCGAAAAAGGGGACTGGCTCCGGAGCGGGGTGCTGTTCCCCGCGCAGGTGCCTGTCCCCCTTTTCGCGAACTCGCGGGCGATCCGCGAGTTCGGGGGCAGCGCGTCCGCGAGTTGGAACCCCACGGGTCTGCGAAGGCCCCCCTCATCTGTCGCTGCGCGACATCTTCTCCCCCGGGGGAGAAGGGTTCGTACAGCGGTTCCTGGGGGGAATCGAGGTGACGGTATGACCGGCGGATCGGAACGGTTCCTGCGAATCCAGCAGCTTCTGGGCCGCCCGGCCGTGCAGAGGCTGCACCGCGCACGGGTGACGGTGGTGGGGCTCGGGGCGGTGGGCAGCTACGCCACCGAGGCCCTCGCCCGCGCGGGCGTGGGGCATCTGCGGCTGGTGGACTTCGACGTCGTCCGCCGCAGCAACATCAACCGCCAGCTTTACGCGCTGGAGTCCACGGTGGGGCGCCTCAAGATCGACGTCGCCGCCGAACGGGTCCGCGACATCTCCCCCGCCTGCGTTATCGAGCCCCTCGCGTGCTTCGTCCACACCGACACGATGGACTCCGTCCTCGCGGGGCCCCCAGACCTGGTCGTCGACGCCATCGACGCCCTGAACCCCAAGGTCGAGCTGCTGATCGCGACGAGGCAGCGGTCCATCCCGGTGGTGTCGAGCATGGGGGCGGCGTTGCGGACGGACCCGACGATGATCCGCACCGGGCCCCTCGGCAAGAGCCACCACTGCCCCCTCGCCGCCATGATCCGCCGCCGCCTCCGCCGCCGCGGGGCGGGCGTGGACTTCCCCTGCGTCTACTCCATCGAACCGCCCCCCCCCGCCGCCGACGAACCCATGACCGCCGACGAGGCCGTCGTCGGACCCGAGGAGGCCCCCGACACCTACATCCGCGGCCGAGCGCGACGCACGCTGGGCTCGCTGCCCACCATCACGGGCATCTTCGGGCTCACCGTCGCCAACGAAGCCCTGCGGATCCTCCTGGGCGGGAGCTTCCCGGTGCAGAGAGATTAGCTCCGCTTATCGAAACGATTCGTCCACCGAGTGCTTTGCATCCTCCCCCCGCCGTGCCGTACAATGGGGGTCCGGGACCTTAGATGATTGCCTTCCGGCTCCCCGTGTTTTCGCGTCGGGGCCGGTGCTGGGATGGAGATGGCGTGAGCGAGGACATCGGACACGAATGCGGCGTGGCGGCGTTGTACTGGTTGTCGCACGGAGCGGACGGTTCGGGCTTGGCGGCCCAGAGCGTGCGCGACGGCGACGTCACCCCCCTGCTGCCCGGGATGCTGCTGGACCTGCAGAACCGCGGGCAACTGGCGGCCGGGATGAGCAGCTACAACCCCGCCCGCATCCAACTGCTCGACACGTTCAAGCGGATCGGGACCGTGCAGGAAGCCTTCCGCATGTCCCGCCCGAAGAAGCACGCCTCGCTGCTCCGCGAGTACGTCGGGCCCGCCGCCATCGGGCACACGCGCTACGCCACGTGCGGGGCGGATGACCGGCGGTACGCGCAGCCGTTCGAGCGCCACCACGGGCGGCTGTGGAAGTGGTTCTGCTTCGCGTTCAACGGCAACCTGGCGAACTTCTCCGAACTCCGCGAGCGCCTCCTCGCCCGTCAGCACTACCACTTCACGCTCAACACCGATACCGAGATGGTCATGCACGCCCTGGCCTACCGCCTGCGGGGCGAGAAGCCCAGCGACCTCGTGCACGTCATGCGCTCCCTCGCCCGCGACTTCGACGGGGCGTACAACCTCGTCTTCCTCGACGCCCTCGGCCGCATGGTCGTCGCCCGCGATCCGCTGGGCCTGCGGCCGATGAGCTGGGGGGTGCAGGGCAAGCTGTTTGCGGCGGCGAGCGAGTCGGTGGCGCTGTCGAACCTCGGGTTCACGGACATCCACAGCCTCGAGCCCGGGCAGATGGCCGTCGTGGAGGACGGGCGGCTGCGCTTCGAGACGTTCGCCCCCTCGCCCAGGAAGGCGCGGTGCTTCTTCGAGTGGGTGTACTTCTCCAACGTCGCCAGCTCGATCGACGGGTCGAACGTCTACCTCGCCCGCGCGACGGCCGGCCATCGCCTTGCGGAGCGCGAGGACCAGTGCATGGACGAGAGCTGCATCGTCGTGCCCGTCCCCGACACCGCCAAGGCCTCCGCCGACGCCTTCGCCTACGCCAAGCGCATCCCCTGCGTCGAGGGGCTCATCCGCAACCGCTACGTCGGGCGGACGTTCATCCAGCCCACCGACACGCGGGGCCGAAGCGCCCGCGGCAAGTACACGCCTCTGCCCGAGGTGCTCCGCGGCAAGCGGGTGTTCCTGGTCGAGGACTCCATCGTCCGCTCCACCACGCTCCGCGAACTCGCCGAGCGCATCCGCCACCAGGGCGGGGCCAGCGAGATCCACGTCCGCGTCGCCTGCCCCCCCATCATCGCCCCGTGCTTCTACGGGATCGACATGTCCACGCTGGGCGAGCTGTTCGCCGCCCGCTTCGCCAACGGCCGCTACCACGGCCGGTGCACCCGCCCCATGCTCGCCGAAATGGCCAAGGCCCTCAAGGTGGACACGCTGCGGTACCTCCACGTACAGGACCTGAACGAGTGCCTGGGCGTGGAGGACGGCTCGCTATGCCTGGGATGCGTGTCGGGCAAGTACCCCTCGAAGTGGGGCAACGAAATGGCCCGCCGCGCCAGAAAAAACCACGCCGACGGCCACACCGGGCGGACGTACGAGTAGAATCCCCTGACCGATCGGAAGCGGCGGCAGGATGCACCGCGGAGATCGCGGAGAACGCAGAGCGATACGGATTCCCCACGCGCTGCCTTTCCCCGCCTCTGCGGTCTCCGCGCCCTTCGCGGTTGCGTACACCTTGAAGCTATTCAAGATCGGGAGCGAGCCATGGCGAAGCAGAACGTGGAGCATTGCTGCCTGTTCGATGCGACGATGCGGGCGATGACGGGGTCGGGGCTCCTCATCGGGGCCTACGACGCCGAGGACAAGCCCAACCTCATGACCATCGGCTGGGGGCTGATGGGCTCGGTGTGGGGCATCGACATCTGGGCGATCCTCGTCCGCCCGTCGCGCTACACCTACGAGTGCATCGAGCACACGCAGGCGTTCACCGTCAACGTCCCCCGCGAGTCCATGACCGGGCCCTGCGCGATCTGCGGGTGCAAGAGCGGACGCGACATCGATAAGTTCGCCGAAACCCAACTCACCCACGAACGGGCCTCCACCGTCCACGCCCCCGCCGTCCCCGAATGCCCCCTCGTCTACGAGTGCGAGGTCATCCACAGCAACGACGTGCTGCCCGGGAAGCTCATCGACGAGATCCGCTGCGGGGCGTACGCGGACGGCGACTTCCACCGCGTCTTCTGGGGCCGCATCCTCGCCACCCGCGCCGAACCCAACGCCTGCGAACTGCTGCGGATGTGAGGGGAGCGAGTAGCGATCAGCGATCAGCGATCAGCTATCAGCTATCAGCAATCAGCTTTCAGCTAACAGCTAAAGGCTAACGGCTATCAGGGGTCAGCTTTGACGGGTCAGCTTTGAGTCGGGTGCCACGGCTGCGCTGTTTGCAGCCGTGTCCCTCCTG
>JAWLCQ010000108.1:0-16250 GCA_041687095.1 Phycisphaerae bacterium
GGCCGCTCTCGCCTCTCAGCAGGGGCGAGACGCCCCTGCGACACACGGGCGAGACGCCCGTGCCACGGAGATGCGATGGCCCTGCGGCCTTCGGTCTGCCAGCCTACCCCCTCATCCAGACGAGGTAAAACACAAAGACCGCCACCAGCGTGGCGAGGAGGCTGATCGCGATGACCCATTTGAAGCTCGGTACGCGTCGTGGTTCCATGGGGGCCCCTGTCCGTGCCTCATTGTGCGGGCGGGGAGCGGAACGGCGGGGGGAGACGGGGGTTTCAGTTGGCGTGAAGACCCTACGCACCCAAGCCAATCGCCTCCTCATCGCCGCCGCGATCGCCGCCGCCGCGTGCCTGCTGACGCTGTCCGCCCCGGCCGAGGCGCAGGAGAAGAAAACGCACCCCTACATGTTCTTCCGCAAGGGCGAGCTGAACGACCTCCGCGCCCGCTTCCGCAAGCGGTGCCCGCGTGAGAGTTAACTGGAACGCGTATGAGACTGGCCGGGTGTCCCGGCGAGGCCGATTGACGCAACGGATGACGAGGAGACGGTCATGCACAGATTCCGCCCACACGTCCTGATCGCGATTGCGGGGATGCTCCTGGCCGTGACGCCCCCCGCCCTCCCCGACGCGGTCGACGACCTCGTCGCCGACCTCACCCGCGAATCGAAGAACGACTCCGAGCGGGCGGTCGCCCTCCTGAAAGGCGCCGAACTGTCCCGCGACGCCGCCGTCCAGGCGGCGCTGCTGGAGCGGGCGGCGCAGCTGGGGGTGGACAAGCCCCTGAAGCCCGAGGGGCGGGCGGCGGCGGAGACGGCGCTGCGGAAGCTGGCGGACCTCGTCCCCGATCGCCGCACGGAGTGGAACGCGATGCGGGTGGCGTTCTGCGACCGCTGGTTCCGCACCGCGACGGGGCCGGAGAAGGCGACGGTCGGGGCGCAGTACGTGGACGCCTTGTTCGCGGCGGCGGCGGATTGCGAGGCGGCCGGCGACTGGAAGGAGGCGATGAACCTCTACCGGCGGGCGCGTACGACGGCGACGGGGGCGAAGCTCCTCGCCGCTGCCGAACTCTCCGACGACCGCCACGACCGCGCTCAGGACCGTCAGAAGGCCCAGGCCCGCATCGACCGCTACCGCGAGGCCCTCCAGAAGGACCCCACCGACGCCAGGGCCCGCCTGGATTTGGTGAAACTGCTGCTGGTGGAGATGGACGATCCCGCCGCCGCGGCGAGTCACGCGGGCGACGCCCTGCCCGAGCCCTGGCGGACCCGCGCGCCCCTGGCGGGCGGGCCGGTCGAGCAGGCGGGAAGGGCGGCGTGCAAGGAACTCGGCGACTGGTACTACCGCGAGCTGATGGCGCAGGCGAGCGCCTGGGCCAGGATCGACATGGAGCAGCGGGCCAAGCAGTGGTACGAGCGGTTCCTGACCTTCGAGGGCGAGGACGCCGACACCGTCCAGGTCCGCGTCGCCCTCGACGCCATCGCCACCGCCGAGTGCAAGCGCCTCCACCGCGTCGGCCGCTACATCGAGGACTTCGCCCGCAAACGAGCCCGCCTGCCCGCGGACAAGCAGGTCGAGGTGACCCAGCAGGCCCTGTCGGAGGTGAACGGGGGCATAGAGGTTACCCTCACCCCGGAAACCGAGGCCGGGCAGATCGTCGGTTTGAGCGTGCACGCCGTGGGGCTGGTCAACATCGAGCCGCTGTATGGGCTGCCGCTGCGGAAGCTGATGCTGGGACCGGCGTGGGACGCCATTGCCAGCACGCTGCGGAGCTTCCGCGGCGTCCATGCGATGGACCTGGACTCGCTGACGGTCAACGGGTACGGACCGGAGGACCTGGCGCCCCTGCGAGGGCTTCGGGTGCGAACGCTGGAGTTGACCCGGGCGCGGAACCTCCGCACGCTGGACGGCGCGCAGGGCATGCCGCTGGAGGTCCTGCGCATCGAGACTTGCGACAGCCTCGAATCGCTGGCGCCCTTGAAGGGCATCAAGCTGCGGGAACTGGTCCTGAGCCACGCCGTCAAGCTCGCCACGCTGGAGGGGCTCGAAGGGGCTCCGCTGGAGACGGTGTCGATGCTCTCGTGCTCGGGCATCACGTCGTTGGCGGCGCTGAAGGGGGCCCCGCTCAAGGCGTTCCGCATCAGCCTCGCCTCGCAACTCAAGACGCTCGAGGGCCTGGAGAACGCCCCGCTGGAGGGGGAACTGTACCTGATGGCGTGCTCGTCCCTGGAGTCGCTCGCCCCGCTCAAGGGGATCAAGACCGTGACGAGCCTTCGCCTCGACGCGGCCGGGCGGCTGACCTCGCTGGAGGGCGTCGAGGACATGCCCCTGCTGTCGCTGTGGCTGTCCGGGTGCACGGGCCTGACCTCGCTCAAGGGCATCGAGGGCATGCCGCTGCAGTTCATCGACCTGAGGGGCTGTGCGGGCCTGGGCGAGGAGGAACTCGCCCGCCTCAAGAGGATCGCCACGCTCAAGGAGATCCAGCGGTAGCGGGCCTGGCCGAGCGGCCCGGAAGCGTTGGAACCCGTGGCAAAGCCAGGCCCGGGGCGGTAGGATGGTGGGCAGGTCCAATCCGGGAGCATTGCGATGGCGAAAGAGACGCTGACAGCTTGGGTGCAGAGGGAGGGCGACGGTTGGGTGGCGCTGTGCCCCGAACTCGACGTCGCCAGCCAGGGCAGCACCGTCGAGGAGGCGAAGGCGAATCTCCGCGAGGCGGTGATGCTCTTCCTGGAGTGCGCGAACGAGGAGGAGATCCGCCAGCGCTTCCACGGGGAGACCTACCTCAGCCCCCTGGAGATCGAGATTGTCTAGACTGCGGACCTTCTCGGGCCGCGAGTTGGTCAAGCTGCTTTCGGCACACGGTTTCCGTCAGGTCCGTCAGCGCGGCAGCCACATCGTCATGCAGGCCGAGTCGGAGGGGAGCACGGTTACCGTGGTCATCCCCGACCACGCGGAGGTGCGCGTGGGAACGCTCCTCTCGATCATCCGTCAGAGCCGCCTCTCGCGAGAACACTTCGACGCCTGAAGGGCCGCCGGATCACGAGGCCTTGCCGCGGAATCCGGCGCACGTTTTCGGGTCCGCTTTTCCGTCGCCTCTTGTGCCCCTCCCCGTATAGGATACACGGCCATGGACCGCCAGCGGGTGCTGATCCTGAAGAACCCACGCAAGCCCGGGGTCTCCGAGCAGGTCGAGGCCCTGCGCCCGTGGGTCGAGGAGCGGTGCGAGCTGCTGGCCATCGCCCCGGCGCATGAGCGGCTCAGCCCCGCCGCCCGCAAGGCGGACCTGTGCGTGGTCTTCGGGGGCGACGGGACGCTCCTGTCGGCCGCCCGGACGCTGGCGGGGACGGGGATCCCCCTGCTGGGCGTGAACCTCGGCAAGCTGGGGTTCCTCGCGGACTTCACCGTCGAGGAGTTCCGCACCCACCTCGACGCCGTCCTCGCCGGGGACCTCCCCACCGCCGAGCGGATGATGCTGGAGGTCTCCGTGACCGACTGCCCCCGGCACCACTTCCACTCCCCCGCCGCCAACGACGTCGCCATCTCCGCCGGTGCGCCCTTCCGCATGATCGACCTGCTCGTCGAGCAGGACGGGTCCCAGATCGCCCAGTACCTGGGCGACGGGCTGGTGGTCTGCACGCCCACGGGCTCCACGGGCTACAACATGTCCGTCGGGGGCCCGATCCTCCACCCGGCGCTGCAGGCGATCACGATCGCCCCGGTGGCCCCGCACACGCTGTCCATGCGGCCGATCGTCGTCACGCCCGACCGGGCGATCCGCATCACCGCCTCCCGGGTGAACGAGGGGACGGCACTGATCGTGGACGGGCAGGTCTTCACGGGCCTGTGCGACGGGGACACCATCACCGTCCGCCGCGCCGACACCCCCCTCCGTATCGTCTCCCACCCGAACCGGGCCTTCTTCGACACGCTCACCAGCAAACTCCAGTGGGGCCGCTCGCCGCACCACGGAGGGAACAGGCAATAGGGAACAGGCAATAGGCAATAGGGGATAGGGAATAGGGAATAGGCAGAAGAAGAAGAAGAAGAAGAAGAGGCGGGGACCGGAGAGGTGGGCGCCACGGGGTCCCAGAGCCCGCGTCCTTTCTCGGGGACACGGCTGCAAACAGCGCAGCCGTGGCACCCAACCTCTGCTCCTTCTGCTGCTTCTGCTCCTTCTGCTGCTTCTGCTGCTTCTGCCTCTTCTGTTTCTTCTGCTGCTTCTTCTGCCTATTCCCTAGTCCCTATTCCCTAGTGCCTCTTTCCCAGTGCCTTCCGCCCGAAATCGTGCTTGGGTTGCACTCCCGCCCCGTCGTACAATGACCCTCTATGAAGGTTGACCCGAGATTCCTCACCGAATCGGGTCCCGAGATCTTCACCGGGAACGAGCTTTTGCTCAAAGGCGCCCTTGAGACCACGGGCGGCGTGCATTTCCTCGGTGGGTATCCGGGCAGCCCGGTCGCGGACTTTTTCAACGCCATGGCCTTTATCAAGGACCTCCTGAAGGCCAGGGGTATCCGCGCGGTGATCAATAATAACGAGGCCCTGTCCGCGGCCGCCCTGAACGGGACGCAGCTCGTCGGCGCGCGCGGGATGATCGTCATGAAGTCCGTCGGGGTCCACGTCGCCGCCGACGCCCTGGCGCTGGGGAACCTGGCGGGCTCGCACCCGCAGGGCGGAGCGGTCGTCGTCGCCGGGGACGACCCCTGGAGCGACTCCACCCAGGTCGCCGCCGACTCCCGCTACCTCTTCAAGCACCTGCACATGCCCGTCATCGAGCCCGCCGACCCCCAGGAGGCCAAGGACTACATCGACCT
The DNA here is from genome assembly GCA_041687095.1 of Phycisphaerae bacterium. Classification (GTDB taxonomy): domain Bacteria; phylum Planctomycetota; class Phycisphaerae; order SM23-33; family SM23-33; genus JAWLCQ01. Next base: position 4,808 of record JAWLCQ010000108.1, read on the forward strand.
GTCCTTCCGCCTGTCGGCGGGGGCGGAGCTGTACGCCGGGTACATCCTCACCACCAACCTCGCCGACGGCGGGGGCTCCGTGCAGTGCCGCCCCAACCAGTTCCCCGCCTTCAACACCAACCAGAAGATCGCCCTCGACACCGCCGCCATCGACGTCGACAAGTTCGTCCTCCTGCCGCCCAAGACCTGGTGGCGGGAGGAGGCGCTGCCCGAGCGGTTCGAGCGGGCCATCCAGCTCTCGCGCGCTTTGGGCCTCAACCGCCTCCTGCACGCCGATTCCGCCCCCGAGCCCCGCCGCCCGCTGGGGTTCGTCACCAGCGGCCTGGCGCACGGGTACCTGGAGCAGGCGCTGCTGGAGATGGGCGTTCTGGGCGACTACCCGGTCCTGAAGTTCGGGCTCACGTACCCCGTGGACCCCGAGCGGATCCGCCAGCTCGCCCAGCACTGCGAGCGGATCATCGTCGTCGAGGAGCGGAGGGGCTTTCTGGAGGAGCAGATCGGGGAGATCATCCTCCGCGACCGCCAGTCCGACCGCCCCGGGGGCGGGGTCGAGATCTGGGGCAAGACGTTCCCCGCGGGCCTGCGGGGCATCCCCGCCACCCGCGGGCTGCACCCCTCGATCCTCATCGAGCGCCTCGCCCCGCTGCTCAAGAAGGTCGTCCGCCGCGACCGCTCGCTGTTCATCCCGCCCCCGCACGAGGGGCTCGACCGCGAACTCACCCGCATCGACAACACCGAGCGGGCCGACGTCGCCCCCCTGCCCCCGCGCCTCCCCACCTTCTGCGCCGGGTGCCCCCACCGCGACACCTCCGGGCTGTGCCTGGAGATCCAGAAGGCCTTCCTGGACCCCCAGTACATGCGCACCGCACACAACCGCGAGCCCGTGGACCTGCTGTTCCACGGCGATACGGGGTGCTACACGATGCTCATGTACCCCCCCACCACCTCGCTCATGCACGACTACAGCGGGATGGGCCTGGGGGGCGGAACGGGCAGCGGGACCGACCCGTTCATCGTCAACAAGCAGGTCGTGTTCATGGGCGACTCGACCTTCTTCCACTCCGGGCAGATCGCCATCAGCCAGGCCATCAAGGTCGGCCAGGACATCACCTTCATCATCCTCGACAACTCCACCACCGCCATGACCGGGCACCAGCCCACCCCGGGCGTCGACTACGACATCCTGGGCAACCCCACCGAGACGCAGGACATCGAGGCGGTGGTGGCGGGCCTGGCGGCCGACAGCCCCGTGCCCGTCGTCCGCGTGGACCCCGAGCAGCGCGAGCCCTACCGCCGCCTGCTGGAGCGGACCTTCCTCGCCGACGGGGTGAAGGTCATCATCGCCACCAAGGAGTGCGGGATCACCCGCGGGCGGCGGAAGAAGTCCCAGGAGCGCGACGCCCTGCGCCGCAAGGGCTTCCTCCCCTCGTGGGAGCACATGAACATCAACACGGAGATCTGCCGCTTCTGCCTCGCCTGCGCGGAGGTCACCGGGTGCCCGGGGCTCACCCACGTCCCGACCGACTACGGGCGCAAGATGGACACGGACATCACCGTGTGCGTCAACGACGGGGCCTGCGAGCGCGTGCGGGCGTGCAACAGCTTCGAGCGGATCCTCGTCAAGCGCAAGCGCCCCCCCCGCACCCGCGTCCCGGAGCTGGGCCTCGACCACATCCCCGAGCCCGAGAAGCGCCCGATGGACCGGATCTGGCGCGGCTGCGTCGTGGGCGTGGGGGGCATGGGCGTGGGCCTCGCCACCCGCATCCTCGTCCGCGCCGGGCACAAGGAGGGCTACGAGGTCGTCTTCATCGACAAGAAGGGCCTCGCCATCCGCAACGGGGGCGTGGTCTCGCAGGTCGTCTACAACATCGCCGGCCTGCCCACCACGGGCATCATCCCCTACGGCAAGGCGGACCTGCTGCTGGGCGTCGACGTCCTCGAGGCCGCCCGCGCCCTCGACCCCCGCGGGCGCTCGCGCATCGCCTCCTCCGACCGCACCGCCGCCGTCATCAACACCTCCAAGGTCCTCACCTCCCTGGGCCTGCTGGGCCGCGAGGACTTCGACACCGCCGAGCTGGAAAAGCTCATCCGCGAGCACACCCGCGAGGACGACTTCCTCGCCCGCGACATCTCCCGCATCTGCGAGAAGTACCTCGGGTCCAAGCTGTTCGCCAACATCATGATGCTCGGGTTCGCGTTCCAGAAGGGCCTCATCCCCGTCTCCATGCACTCGATGGCGTGGGCGATCAAGGACACCCTGCGGACCGACGTCCGCAAGAACCTCTACGCCTTCAACATGGGCCGCAAGCTCGTCGTCCAGCCCGACCTCTTCCAGGGCGCCCCCGTCCGCACCGACTGGAAGGACGTCCTCGAGGAACGCTGCCGCTTCACCATCCGCCGCTACCGCCGCGGGCACCGCCTCGCCGATGAACTCCGCGAGCTGACGGCCGACGTCGTCGGGGCCACCCCCGCCCTGCACCCCGCCCTGCACCGGGCGCTGGTGGTGAGGCTCTACGACTGTATGCGCTGGGGCGGGATCCCCTACGCCCGCCGCTACGCCGACCACGTCCGGAGCATCTACGCCAAGGACACGCCCGACCAGCACCACGCCGCCACCCGCGCCGTCCTGCACACCCTCGCCGACGCCATGCTCATCAAGGACGCCGTCTTCACCGCCGAACTGGCCACCAGTCCGGAGAAGTACGCCCGCGACCGCGAGAAGTACAACGTCAACCCCGCCAACGGCGACCGCATCGTCTACCGCCACCTGTGGCACGTGGACCTCCGCGTCGGGTCCCGCACGTTCACCAGGGACCTCACGCTGCGCCCCTGGGCCCTGAAGGCCCTCCGCACCAGCCGCTACCTCCGCAAGGCCTTCCCCGCCTGGTCGCGGAACGAGAGGCGATTCCTCGCCGACTACGAGCGGATGATCGAGGCGTTCACCTGGAACACCGCCGACGAGTACCGCACCGCCCTCGCCCGCCTGTCGTCCCCGCGCTGCATGAGCTGCCGCAACCCCCGCTGCAGCGAGATGGGCTGCCCGCTGGCGGGGGACATCCCCGCGTGGCTGCACCTGGCGTACGAGGGCCGCTGGCGGGACAGCGCCCGCGCCCTGCTGTCCGACAACAACTTCCCCGAGATCACCGCCCGCCTCTGCCCCGCCCTCTGCCAGTCCGCCTGCAAGAAGGGGCTCAACGGCGAGGAGGTCAAGGTCCGCGACTTCGAGCGCCGCGTCATCGACCGCGCCCTCGAGGAGGGCTGGGTCGAGCCCCAGGTTCCCTCCCGCCCCACCGGCCTCCGCGTCGCCGTCGTCGGGTCCGGGCCCGCCGGCCTGGCGGCGGCGCAGCAGTTGGCGCGGAGCGGGCACACCGTCGTCGTCTTCGAGAGGGACGAGCAGCCCGGGGGGCTGCTGCGGTACGGCATCCCGGAGTTCCGCCTGGACAAGACGCTGATCGACTTCCGCGTCGAGCAGCTCGCCGCCGAGGGCGTCGAGTTCCGCTGCGGCGTGGACGTGGGGCGGGACGTCACCGGCGAGCAGCTCCGCACCGACTTCCACGCCGTCCTCCTCGCCACCGGCGCCCGCCGCGCCCGCACCCTCCCGGTGGACGGGGCGGAGCAGCCGGGCGTGCACCTGGCGCTGGACTTCCTGCGGCAGGAGAACCTCCGCGCCAACGGGCACGAGGTGGACGACTCGCGACGGATCCATGCCCAGGGCAAGGTCGTCGCGGTCATCGGCGGGGGCTTGACGGGCGAGGACTGCGTGGAGACGGCCCTGGCGCAGGGGGCGAAGGAAGTCCATCAGCTCGAGATCCTCCCCCGCGGGCACGACGACGACGTCCCGCACGCGGACCACTACGGCGAGGAGGTCATCCGCCGCTGGTCCGTCGCGACCAAGGCCTTCGAGCACCGCAACGGGGCGGGGTTGACGGCCCTGCGGGCGGCGAGGGTGCAGTGGATCAACTCCGCCAACGGGCCCGTGATGAAGGAGCTGCCCGAGAGCGAGTTCCGCATCGACGTGGACCTGGCGCTGCTCGCCGTCGGATTCGAGCCCGTCCTCCCCCGCGCGCTCTGCGAGCAGTTGGGGCTCGACGTGACGCCCAAGGGCGTGCCCGTGGTGAATGACTTCGCCACGACCGCCGACGGGGTCTTCGCGGCCGGGGACGCCGTCAACGGGGCCACCTACGTCGTCACCGCCATCGCCTCCGCCCGCCGCGCCGCCGAACGCATCAACCGCTACCTGGCCGAACGGACCGAGAAGGCCCAGGCGACCGTCTAGGAACGACTTGCGAAACTCGCCTCACCCCAGAGCACGGGAATAGACCGCAGAGAGGAAGGCAACAAGACTGCAAGAACCTGACGCTGCGCCCGGCAGACCCCATCCCACCGACGCAGTCGGTGGGCTTAGGAACCCGCCGCTGCGGTCCCCGGTCCCCGGTCCCCGGTCCCCGGTTCCTGGTTCCTGGTTCCCGGTTCCTGGTTCCCGGTTCCCGGTTCCTGGTTCCTGGTTCCCGGTTCCTGTCCTCTCCCAGATTCCCTCCACAGGAGTTTCCATGCCTCACGAATCGAAGAAAGCCAAGCGAGAGCGGGTGAGCGAGATCCTGACCCGCCTCCAGAAGCGATACCCCGACGCCAAGTGCGCCCTGCGCCACCGAAATCCCCTGCAGTTGCTGGTGGCGACGATCCTGTCGGCGCAGTGCACGGACGCGAAGGTCAACGAGGTCACCGAGGACCTCTTCCGCAAGTACAAGACCCCCGAGGAGTTTGCCAACGTCTCGCAGGGCGCGTTGGAGCAGGACATCCACAGCACCGGGTTCTACCGGAACAAGGCCAAGAACATCCGCGGGGCGGCCAAGAAGATCGTCGAGGAGCACGGCGGGAAGGTGCCCGACACGATGGAGGCGCTGCTGGAGCTTCCGGGCGTGGCCCGCAAGACCGCCAACGTCGTCCTGGAGACCGCCTTCGGGAAGAACGAGGGCGTCATCGTGGACACCCACGTCATCCGCCTCTCCCAGCGCCTGGGCCTGACCGAGCGCAAGGACAACTCGAGCGATCGGATGGAGGCCGAGCTGATGGACCTCGTCCCCCGCGAGATGTGGGGACGGTTCAGCCACCTGCTGGTCTTCCACGGGCGGAGCCTCTGCACCGCCCGCAAGCCCGACTGCGAGCACTGCCCGATCAACGACCTGTGCCCCTCGGCGTTCAAGGCGTAGCGGACGGGGGGGCCATCGCAAACTCGGAATCGCGGGTGCCACGGCTGCGCTGTTTGCAGCCGTGCTCGCACGAGCGCGCGGCGCAACGCGGGTTCTGCGAACGCATGGCGCCCGGCGAACCGGACTTTGCGATGCCCCTGTAGCGGACGGGGGTGACCTTGCAGAATCCCGGCCGCTCCCCGTATCATGCACGGATGCACGACAGACGGATCTTTCGCGCAGTGGTCCTGACGCTCGCGGCCTGCGGGGCGGCGCCGGGGTTTGCGCACGCCCAGCCCGTCCCCGCCCCGGCCGAGGAGTACCGCAACTGGGATGAGGGGGTGTCGCTGCAGGCGCCCTCGGGCGGGCAGCGCATCCTCGAGCCCTCCCCCACCCGCCTGGTGGGCTGGCGGCGGGTGGATCCCATGACGGGCGAGGAGCAGTGGCGGTTCAACGTCATTCGCATCGCGCACACCGAGCCCGTCACCGACCTTTCCGCCTACGCCGCCCACCGCATGGACGACATCCGCGGGGAGGACCCCAACGAGGTCTTCCGCTTCGCTCCCGTGCAGTACCGCACGCTCAACGAGCGGGCCGCCTTCGAGCTGCAGGTCGAGAGCACCGACAAGGTCAAGACCTGGCAGCGGATGCTCTGGGTGCAGATGGACCCGCGGAGGTTCCTGGTCTTCTCGCTCGCGGGCCCGCCCGCCCGGCAGGACGACCTCAACCGCCTCCTGGACTCCATCCTCAAGACCGTCTCCGTGCACGACCCGGCCGCCTGGCGGGCGGACCGCAAGGGCAACCTGCAGCGCGGGGAGCAGTGGCTCGAGCAGATGACGCAGGAGCGCCTGGTGCAGGCCCTGGACCGGGAGCCCCGCTGGCTGCTCGTCCGCCGCGGGGACAAGCCCGTCGGGTTCCAGGTGGTCCGCGAGCGCCCGCACGAACAGGCCGGGCGGGCGGGCGTCGAGGTCGAGTCGTGGGCCATGTTCCGCCCCTCCGCCGAGGAGGTGCAGCTCGTCCACCGCGAGCTGTTCACCACGGCCGACCGGGTGCTGGAGGTCTGGCGCGACCGGCTGCAGACGGGCGACGGGGACGCGGCGGTGACGGTGTGGGAGCGCGGCATGGCCGCCAACGCCGCCCAGGTCGTCGTGGATCTCCACATCGCGGGGCGGCCCTCGACGATCCGCGCGGACGTGCCGCCGGAGCACTACCTCCCCCGCGCCTTGGCCGCCCTGCTGCCCCGCCTGGTGGACCTCCAGGCCCCGACCACCTACGGGTTCGCCTTCTACAATACCGAGACCAACGAGACCGACTACCGCACCGTCACCGTCCACCCCGCCGAGGAGAAGGCCTTCGATGGACGGGTGCGGGTCGTGCACCGCCTGCTGGACCAGATGCGCTCCGACACCCCCCCGATCACGCTGTGGGTGGACGCGCAGGGCCGGCTGCTGCGGATGGAGAACGCGGCGGGACTGGTGATGGCCCCGGCGGAGCGGGAGGAGGTGCTGCGGCACTTCCCCAATGCCGAGGCCGTCATCCGCGCCCTGAACCGCATGCGATGAACCGACCGACGCCAGAGGAGCGACCATGCCCGAGAGCAAGCTGTGGGACGTGATCATCATCGGAGGGGGCCCGGCCGGGCTGGCGGCGGCGCTGTACGCGGCGCGGGACCGCTACGCCACGCTGCTGCTGGAGAAGAACGGCCTGCCCGGGGGGCAGATCATGCTCACCGAGTCCATCGAGAACTACCCGGGCTACCCGCGGGTCTCGGGGTTCGACCTCGTGCAGAAGATGCAGGAGCAGGTCACCGCCTTCGGGACCGACCTCCGCACCAACCGCGCCGTCACCTCCCTCACCCGCCGCGATGACGGGACGTTCTCCGTCCTGGTCAACCACGGGGAGGAGACCCACACCGCCCGCTCCGTCATCCTCGCCCCGGGCAGCGACTACCGCCAGCTCGGGGTGCCCGGGGAGGCCCAGATGCGCCAAGCGACGCGCGTGAGCTACTGCGCCACCTGCGACGGGGCCTTCTACCGCGACAAGCACGTCCTCACCGTCGGGGGGGGCAACACCGCCGTCGAGGACACCGTCTACCTCGCCACCCGCTTCGCCCAGAAGGTGACGATGATCCACCGCCGCCGCGAATTCCGCGCCCAGAAGGTCCTTATCGAGGAACTCCACGAGGCGGCCGACGGCGGGAAGATCGACATCCGCCTGCCCTACGTCCTGGAGGAGATCGTCCCCACCGACGACGGGAAGGACATCGACCACGTCCTCATCCGCAACATGGAGCAGGACCGCGCCGAGAAGCTCCATGTCGACGGGGTCTTCATCTTCGTCGGGATGGTCCCCAACACCAAGTTCCTCCAGGGCTTCATCGAACTCGACGAGGCGGGCTACGTCCCGGCCAACCCCCAGACGATGCACACGGCGATCCCGGGCGTCTTCATCGCCGGGGACTGCCGCCAGCACGCCCCCCTGCAGCTCATCACCGCCTGCGCCGACGGCGTCGTCGCGGCCATGCAGCTCAAGCAGTACTTCCGCGACCCGTCGTCCTGGGCCACCGTCACCGAACCGACCCCCGAGGGCAAGGGGTGGTAACCGAGGGGGAACCCATGTTCCTGATCCGCTGGGCCCGCACACTGCTGGCGCTGCCGTTCGTGACGGCGGGGCGACTGGCGGGAACCTTCAAGCTCCCCGCCGCCGTGCCGCTGCTGAAGATCGGATATGCGGTCGGCGACAACTACGAGGTGGCGCTGCAGGCGCTTTCGCTGCTGTTCACGACGTACGGCCCGCAGGTCGCCCACGCGCAGGGGCGGGCGTGGCTGGAGCGGCGGCGGTGTGGCGCGGCGATCGCGGGCTTCACGGGCCTGACGGCGCTGACGGCGGAGGACGTGGACGAAGCGCGAGCCCTGCTGGACCTCGGCCGCGGCTGCGGGGAGGACCCGACGGGGATGACGGACCTGCTGGCGATGGGCTTGGCCGCAAGAAGCGGGGACCCGCGGGACGTCAGCAACATCATCCACGCACTGCAGCAACGGAACGACCTCCCGCCGATGCTCTCGCGCATGGTGCTCTCCGAACGCATGGAGAACGCCCTGGCGCGTAGGGACTTCGCGGAGGCCCGGGCCCTGGCGATGCGCATGCTCGATATCGAGGAGTCGCCTTCCGCACGGGTCATCCTCTGGGCGTGCGAACGCAAGGAGGGACGCTCCCTCACCGCCGACGAGCACCTCGCCGCCGCCGTGAACCTCCCCCCGTGGCATTACTGGTACCTCCGCGCCGAAGGCGAGTTCGCCCTCGACAACCCCCAGGGCCTCGAAGAGGCCCGCCGGAAGGTGTACGAGGAGAACGAGAAGATGGGCCAACACTTCGACCGATTCCTCGCGCTGCAGGGGCAGACGGCATGAGCTTCGCCCACGTCATCGTCCTCGCCGTCCTGCTGGCCGGGTTCGCCATGAGCCTGACGGCCCACGAGTTCGCCCACGCCTGGACCGCGTACCTGCTGGGCGACGGGTTCGCCAAGCGCCAGGGGCGGGTGAGCCTCAATCCCTTCCGCCACCTGTCGCTGCTGGGGACGCTGGCGATGTTCGTGCTCCACTTCGGCTGGGCCAAGCCCGTCCCGGTGAACCTGTACAACTTCAAGCGCCCGCGGCTGTACTACTTCCTCACCTCCCTCGCCGGCCCGGCCGCCAACCTCCTGCTGGCGGGGGCGTGCTGGGGCGCGATGCACCTGACGCGGCGCTGCTACGCGGTCGATGCCCCCTGGGGCTCGCTGCTGGAGGCGGTGCATCCGCTGCTGTTCCTGATGCTGCTGATCAACGTCATCCTCGCCGCCCTGAACCTCCTGCCCCTGCCCCCGCTTGACGGGTCGAAAATCTGGCCCGTCCTCTTCCGCTCCGTCCGCCCGACCTTCAGCGGAAAGGCCACCTGGATCTCCGTGGGCCTGCTGGTGGCGCTGCTGTGGACGGACTCGCTGGACCCGGTGTTCAACCGCATCAGGACGGCCGTGCACGCCATCGCCCCGGAGTCCGATGCGGACGTGTATGAGCGGCACTACATGGCGGGCCTGGTGGCGTCCAGCGACGGGGATCTGGAACTCGCCGACCGGCAGCTCACCGTCGCCCTCGCCCTCCACCCCCGCTCCCGCGACGCCTGGGCCATGCGGGCCTGCGTGCGGTCCGACCGCCAGGACCACGCAGGCGCCCTCGCCGACATCGACCAGGCCATCGCCCTCGACCCGTCGGACCCCGAGTTCCACGATCACCGGGCGATCTACCTGGAGTGGCTCTCCCGCCCCGACGACGCCAACACCGCCCGCGCCCTCGCCACCGCCCTCCGCGGACCGGCGGAGGGCCCGGACGCGGCCGATGCGCCCGACGAGCAGGAGCGCGAGGACACCGAACGGCCCTGACCCCCGAGGCCCGGGCAACGGCATTGACACGTCCTCAGTCCGCGCTTCCCCTGCCCACCGCCGCCACGACCTCCTCGGGCGTCAGCTTGCGGGCGGCGAGGCGGGCCGGGCGGGCGTCGCGGCCCATGCCGCCGCCCAGCCACAGATCGAAGACCTCCAGCTTCTCCCCGTCCCGCGTCGCGATCCCCCCGAAGAGGCCGACGTCGGCGACGGCGGAGTGGGCGCAGCCGTTGGGGCACCCGGAGATGCAGACGGTGGCCTCGGGGGGCAGTCGGTCGCCCACGGCGGCGCGGAGGCGATCGGCGAGGGCGTTGGTGTCGGCAATCCCACGGGAGCACCACCGTGTGCCGGGGCAGGCGACGATCGACGCCCGCGGTGAGGCGGGCTCGGCCAGGGCCCCATGCCCCGCCACCCGCTCGCGCAGGGTCGCCGCACGCGATCCAAAGACCAGCACGCGATGATCGTTCGCGATCCGCACCCGAACCTCCGCCGCCCCCGCGAGCTGCCCCAGCGCCTCGGCGGCCGCGGGGGCGACGTCCCCGTTGGCGAACGTCAGCGGCACGGACTCGGCGAACCCCGCCTCGCCCTCGGGCAGATCCACGCGCGGGGCGGGATGCTCGGCCCAGGCGCGCTCGAACTCCTCGCCCAACCGCCGACGGAACGCGTCGTCGCCCATCCGCTCCCGCACGTGCCGCAGCCTCGCCGTTCTCCTGTTCTCGCGGTCGCCCTCGGCCGCGAACAGCCGCACCGCCGCCCGCACCAGCGGCAGGACCTCGACGGGCAGGATGCGGGGGAGCAGCTCGATCCCCGTTGCCGGGCGCGGGCCCAGCGAACCGGCCCCGACCGCGCGGAACCCCCACGACCCGTTGGTCCGCACGGCCACGAAGCCCAGGTCGTTGATGAACGGCTGCCCGCAGCCATCGGAGCAGGCGAAGGTGATCTTGAACTTTCGCGGCAGGGCGTAGATGCCCTCGGTCGCCTCCAGCAGGCGGCGGACCTCCCACGCCAGCGGCGCCAGGTCCGGCGAGCCCGCTCTCAGGCCCGCGCACGGGCAGACCGTGACGTTGCGGACGGTGTCCCCGCACGACCCGAGCCCCGTCAGCCCCGCATCGGCCATCGTCCGCTGCACGAGCCCAACGCGATCGGGCGTGACGTTGTGCAGCTCCAGCTCCTGCCGCGTCGTGAGGTGCAGGGGAGTGTCGGGGGTGTGCTCGCGAACGATGCGGGCCAACGCGCCCCACTGCTCGCCCGTCAGCCGTCCGCCGAGAATCTTCACCCGCTGCATCCACCGCCCCTCCTGCCTCTGCGGATACAACCCCAGCAACCGAGCGGCGGCGGGGTCGGACGGCAACTCCGAGCACGGGAACTTGGGGGGGATCGAGTCTTGCATGCGTCTTCCTTCCAGTCAGGTGCCGACAGGATACGCGACAATCTACAGTATGTCAACGGGGATATGCACCTTTACTTGTAACCGTTCACGGGGTGCCACCCTCAAGCGGCGTTGTTTGCCGCTTGGGGGTGCTTCGGTCTGGCAGGCTCAACACCCCCAAGCCGCAAACAGCATGCGGCTTGAGGGTGGCACTCTGTTTGAACGGTCCCGTGAACGGTTACCTTTACTTCAGTTCACGGCGCGCGTGCGGCGGCGGGCAGCCGCCCGCGAGACCATCCTATGTTAACGCACGATGCAGCAGTGTGTTACACGTATTTGGATCCGTTGATGCGCGGGTGCCGTGGTTTGCGGAGCGAAGCGATCGGGTAGCCGAGGGCGGTTGCCCGCCCCCGGCCCCCTCAGATCCGGACGTGCGGGACTACCGCATCCGGCTCCTGTGGGCATGGATTC
>JAWLCQ010000109.1:0-16039 GCA_041687095.1 Phycisphaerae bacterium
CGTTGAAGATGGCCTTGGGGGTGGGGGGGCAGAGCGTCCAGTCGATGTCGTCGGCCAGGGGGGAGATGCCCGCCTCGCACGCGGGGTTCCACTCGCCCGAGCAGAAGTACTCGATGGTCGTCGCCTCCGTGAAGAAGTTGCCGTGCGCAAAGCCCGGGGGCACCCAGATCCACTCGCCCTGGCCCATGTCGGGGCGGGCGGGCATGTCGTGGATGATCGCGACCCCGAACGTGGGCGAGCCCTTGCGGATGTCGAGGACGATGTCCAGCATCCGCCCGTGGACGGTGCGGACGAGCTTGCCCATGCAGGGGTTCCACTGGAAGTGGAGCCCGCGGATGGTCCCCGGGCGCGAGAAGCTCTCGTTGCACTGGAGGAAGGGCACCCCGCGGAGGAACGCGGTGTGCTCCGAGGTGTCCCAGTCGCTCCGCCGGGACGTCTCGGTGAAGTATCCCCGGTGGTCCGGGAAGCGGGCGTACCGGATGACCTTCACGTCGGGAATCGCCAGCGAGGTTGAGCCCAGTATCTTCATTGCATTTCACTCGGTTCTGCGGTTCAGATCCATCCCCAGCCCCCCGGGGCCGGCGAGGAGCGTGGGGGGAGCGTACCGCGAGGCCCGCCCCGGGGCAAGCGCATTCCGGGGCCCTGGAGGAGAGGGGCGTGGCCGATTTTCGATGGGGCCCCGGCGAGTCCTCGCACCCGCTGAATGCACCCAAATCCGAAACCCGAAATCCGAAACTCGAAACAAACCCGAAGCACGAAATCCGAAATCCCAAACGCCCCCCCGGTGCGCAGGGCTCCCCGGTACTCCAAGGCACGCGCGGTGCGCAGCGTTCTGAGTTTCGCTCGCCGGTTCCCGGGGGCCGTCCCGTGGACGGTTTGGGATTTCGGATTTCCGGTTTTGAATTTGTTTCGGATTTCGTGCTTCGGGTTTCGGATTTCCCGAGGCGGGGGCGCTGGGGCGGGCGGCCGATCCTGTCCTGCATCGGGTCCCGCCAGTTTTCGGCCACGCCCAGAGTCGGGAGGAGAGGGGCCCCGGATGAAGGAGTTGACAGGCGAGCCCGGGGGGACGATACTCCGCCCTTCCCGCGGAGACCGCGGGGGTTACCATGCAGGATACCGTCACAGCAAACGCGCACGGAACGCCGCAGCGCGACCCGGCGAGAGGGCCTTGCCCGCGCGCCGAGCGAAGCTGCATCCTCGTCGCCGGCATGCATCGCTCGGGGACGTCGGCCTTCACGCGCGTCATCAGCCTCCACGGGGCCTCCCTCCCCGATCGCCTCCAGCCCGGGGCGGCGAACGACAACCCCAAGGGCTTCTGGGAGCCCCTGGAGGTCATGCAGCTCCACGAGGCCATGCTCGCCGCCACGCGGAGCAGTTGGGATGACCTGGCCTCCATCCCCCCCGCCTGGTTCGCCTCCGCTCCCGCCCTCCCCTTCCGCCAACAGGCCGAAGCGTTCCTCCAGCGGGAGCTGGCCGACTCCTCCCTCCTCGTCATCAAGGACCCCCGCGTCTGCCGGTTCCTGCCCTTCTGGATCCCGATCCTCCAGGACCTCCGGGTGCAGCCGCGGATCGTGATCCCCGTTCGCAACCCGCTCGAGATCGCCGCCTCCCTCCACCGCCGCGACGGGATCCCCCCCGTCCGCTCGCTGCTGGTGTGGCTGCGCTACGTCCTCGACGCCGAACGCGACTCCCGCCACACCCCCCGCGCCTTCGCCCACTACGAGGACCTGCTGCGGGACTGGCGGGGCGTGATGAGCGGGCTCGCCCGCGACTTGGGCCTCGCCTGGCCCACGGACTCCGACGCCGTCGCCCCCCAGATCGGGGAGTACCTCTGCGACCTCGACCGCCACAACCGCGCCACCGCCGAGGACCTCCGAGGCCGGGACGACGTCCCCCACGTGGTCAAGACCGCCTACGACGCCCTCCTCGCCGCCACCGCCGGACGCCCCGAGGGACTCTCCGACCTCCTCGACGCCGCCCGCACCCACGTCGACGCCTTCGACGCCGCCTACCGCTCCCTCGTGGAGGGCCTCCAGGTGCGGGCGCGGGAGCACCAGCAGAAGTCCGACGCCCTCGCCGCCGACCTGGGCAAAGCCGTCGCCTACGTCGAAACCCTCCACCAGGCCATCACCGACCGCGATACCCGCACCACCGAACTCGACGCCCAAGTCGCCCACCAGAACGCCGAGATCGCTCACCAGCAGGCCGAGACCGCCCGCCTGACCGCCCAGGCGACCGAGGCCGCCGAACGCCTCGCCGCAACCGAGCAGGTCCTGCAGCGCGAGTACCGCCAGCACGAGCGCCTCGCGGGGCAGGTGACGGCCGCCCGGCAGCGGGCGGAGGCGCTGGCCCGCGAACTCCTCCGCCGCGACGAGCGGATCGACGTGCTGGAGGACGCCCTGGCCCGTGCGCAGCGGGAGGGGGTGGACCGGCAGCGCGCGTACGACGACCTCGTGCAGCACGTGACGAGCGTTCAGCAGTCGCTGGACCAGCGGTCGCGGCAGTTGGCGACGGCGTCGGGGTTCCTCGCCCGCGAACTCGCCCGGGCCCACCTCGCCGCGTCCTGCCCCTGGACGGGCGTGAAGCTCGCCCTCCGCTCCCTGGTCCGCTGGGGCTCGTGGGTCGTCCGCGGGCGGATGATGCAGCGGTTGCGCCACCTGCGGAGGCGGGGAGCCATCGACCGCTCCGGGTACTTCGACCCGGCGTACTACCTGCTGGCGAACCCGGAGGTCGCCGCCGCCGGGACGGACCCGCTGTGGCACTACCTCCTGTATGGGGCGGCGGAGAACCGCAGGCCCAACGCCTTCTTCGACCCCGAGTACTACCGCAGCCGCTACCCCGACGTCGCGTCCTGCGGCGCCGAACCGCTGTGGCACTACATCCACCACGGATCCGCCGAGCGCCGCCGCCCGTGCGCGGACTTCGATCCCGCGTACTACCTGCAGCACAACCCCGACGTCGCCGCCACGGGCGTCGAACCGCTGTGGCACTACGTCTGGCACGGGCGGTTCGAGCACCGCCCCGCCCGCCGACCGGACCTGCTGGACGAACTGCCCCACCTGGCGGACGCGGCGCACCCCTACGAGCGCTTCCTGCAGGCCGAAGCCGAACTCCTCGCCGCCAATCGCGACCTCCACCGCGCCGAACTCGCCGCCTTCCCCCACCGCCCGCGGTTCTCCATCGTCGTCCCCGTCTACAACCCGCCCCTGGAGGTCCTCGAACGGGCCATCGCCAGCGTCGAGGCCCAGCTCTACGACCGCTGGGAACTGGTGCTCGTGGACGACGCGTCCCCCGAGCCCCACGTCGCCCGCGCCCTGCAGCGGGCGTCCGATCGCGACTCCCGCATCCGCGTCCACCACCGCCCGGCCAACGGGAACATCAGCGCCGCCACCAACGACGGGATCGCCATGGCGACGGGCGACTTCGTGGTCTTCATGGACCACGACGACGAACTCCGCGAGGACTGCCTGTTCCACCTCGCCCGCAGACTCAACGACGCCCCCGATGCGGACCTCCTCTACAGCGACCAGGACAAGATCTCCCCCGACCACGTCCGCTACGAGCCCCAGTTCAAGCCCGACTGGTCCCCTGAGTACCTCCGCGGGGTCATGTACCTCGGGCACGTCCTCGCCGTCCGCCGCACGCTCCTCGACGAGGTCGGCGGGTGCGACGGGCGCTTCGACGGCGTGCAGGACTTTGAACTCGCCCTGCGGCTGACGGAGCGCACCGACCGCATCGAGCACGTCCCGCACGTGCTGTACCACTGGCGGTCGCTGCCCCACAGCACCGCCGCCCAAAGCCACTCCCGCCAGGACGAACTCCAGGAACTCGCCGTCCAGGAACACCTCGACCGCCTGGGCATCCGCGGGATCGCCAAGGGCCTGGGGGGCCACCGTGTGCACGTGGTCCCCACCGACCGCACGGACTGGCCGAAGGTGTCGATCCTCATCCTCACCCGCGGGCGGATGGCCGTCTTCGGGCGGTGCATCGAGACCTTCTTCGAGAAGACCACCTACCCGAATTTCGAGATCCTCGTCGGGGACCACCAGATCGAGGAACCTGCCTGCCGCGACCTCATCGCCGCCCACGGGATCCGCACCGTTCCGCTGGAGGGCGAGTTCCACTTCTCGGCGTTCTGCAACACGCTGGCGAGGGAGGCGACGGGCGAGTACCTCCTGATGCTCAACGACGACACCGAGATCATCGAGAGCGACTGGCTGCAGCACCTGGTCCTCCACGCCGAGGCGCCCGGGGTGGGGGCGGTGGGCCCGCTGCTGCTGTTCGGCGACGGGACGGTCCAGCACGCCGGGATCATCCTGGGCCCGCGCGGGACGGGCGACCACGTCATGCGGGGCTTCCCCGCGGACAGCGACGGGTACTTCGGATCGCTGCGATGCACGCGGGAGGTGTCGGCCGTCACGGGGGGCTGCCTCCTCATCGCCCGCAAGCGGTACGAGGAGTTGGGCGGGTTCCGCGAGGTGTTCCAGCGGCACTACGAAGACGTGGACCTGTGCCTCCGCCTGCGGGCGATGGGGCTGCGGAACGTCTACGTGGGCTCCACCCGCCTCATCCACCACGAGGCCAAGACCCGAGGCCCGCAGTACAACTACACCGACCGTATCCTCCTGCTGGACTTCTGGGAGGAGATGATCGAGCGCCGCGACCCCTACTACGGGCCCCACTTCGATCCCGAACGCTGCGACTACACGCTGGGGCTGGGGGGGCTGAGGGCATGAACATCCTGTTCCTGCTCCACGGCAACCTGGCCTGCAACAGCGCGTCGCACGTCGACGGGATCGCCCGCGAACTGCACGAGTTGGGCCTTCGCACCGTCGTCGCCGTCCCCGACCCCGCGGACGGCCGTGAGCGGTTCGGGGCGATGCCCTACCGCGTCGTCAGTCATGAGGACCTGCTCCATCCCGACGTGCAGGGGAGCCTCTTCCCCGACGGCGCCGCCCCGCACATCCTGCACCTCTGGACCCCGCGCGAGCGGCTGCGGCGGCTGCGCGAGAGGCTCGTGCGGGTCTGGCCGCAGGCGAAGACGGTCCTGCACCTGGAGGACAACGAGGAACTCATCGCGCGGCAGAACCTCGATGCGCGGGGGTACCGGCTGGCGGAGTGCGACCTGTTCCCCATGGAGCACTACCCCGAGTCCCTGACGCACCCGGTCCGCTACCGCGAGTTCGCTTCCCACCTGCACGGGGCGACGGTCCTCATCGACCGCCTCGCGGAGCACGTCCCCCCCGGGCTGCCCACGGTGACGTTCTGGCCGGCGGTGGACCAGTCCATCTACCACCCCCGCCCGCGCCACGACGCGCTGCGGAGGGAGCTGGGGATCGCGGACCACGAGGTGGTCCTGTCGTACCACGGCAACACGCACGCGTCGAACTTCAAGGAGGTCCGCAGCGTGTACCTGGCGGTGTCGCTGCTGAACCGCCAGGGGGTCCCGGCGAGGCTGGTGCGGCTGGGGACGACGTGCGTGCCCACCACCAGCCACTACGAGCAGTGGGCGGGGCAGTACGCGATCGAGATGGGCTACGTCGTCGATCGCGGGCGGTTGGCGGAGTTGGTCTCGCTCGCCGACATCTTCGTCCAGCCCGGCCGAGCCGGAGCCTTCAACGACTACCGCTTCCCCAGCAAGCTGCCCGAGTTCTTCGCCATGGGCCGCCCCGTCGTGCTCCCGCGGACGAACATCGGGCTCGTCGCGGAGCACGGGGTGGACGCCTGGGTACTCGACGACGCCAACGGCGCGGCCCTGTGTTCCGCCGTCCGCGAGATCATGGGCGACCGCGAGTTGTACCAGCGCCTCGAACGAGGGGCCCTGGCGTTCTACGAGAAACACTTCTCCTGGCGGAAGTCCGCCCAGACGGTCCTGGACCTGTACCGGACCGTGACGGGCTGAGACCCCCGGGCGCATCACGCACGATCGCAGCGAGGAAAGGACGCACGAATGAACATCCTGGTCACCGGATCGAGCGGGCTCATCGGCAGCGAGGCCGTCATGCACTACGACGCCCTCGGCCACAACGTGGTCGGGCTCGACAACAACATGCGGAAGGTCTTCTTCGGGGACAAGGGCGACACGTCCTGGAACCTGCAGCGCCTCAAGGACCACACGAAGCACTTCACGCACTACGACGCGGACATCCGCGACCGCGCGGGGCTCGACCGGATCTTCTCCGAGCACCGCTTCGACCAGATCATCCACTGCGCGGCCCAGCCCTCGCACGACAAGGCCAAGGACATCCCCATCCTCGACTTCGAGGTCAACGCCCTGGGGACGGTGAACCTGCTGGAGGCGACGCGGACGCACTGCCCCGAGGCGGCGTTTCTGTTCATGAGCACCAACAAGGTCTACGGGGACGTGCCCAACGAGCTGCCCCTCGTCGAAACCCCCACCCGCTGGGAGTACGCCCGCGAGGAAGACTTCCACGGGGTCGACGAGACCTGCCGCATCGACCGCTGCACGCACTCGCTCTTCGGGGCCTCCAAGGTCGCCGCCGACGTCGCCGCCCAGGAGTACGGGCGGTACTTCGGGATGAACGTGGGGGTCTTCCGCGGGGGGTGCCTCACGGGCCCGCAGCACTCGGGCGTGGAACTCCACGGGTTCCTGAGCTACCTCGTGAAGGTGGCGGTCCAGGGCGGGACGTACACCGTCTTCGGGTATAAGGGCAAGCAGGTCCGCGACCAGATCCACTCCGCCGACGTCATCGCCGCCTTCGAGGCCTTCGCCGCCCACCCCCGCCCCGGGGAGGTCTACAACCTCGGGGGCGGGCGCGGGAACAGCGTGTCCATCCTCGAAACCTTCGCCAGGCTCCAGGACCTCCTGGGGCGCGAGGTGAAGTGGACCTACAGCGAGGCCAACCGCATCGGGGACCACATCTGCTACATCTCGGACCTGCGGAAGCTGCGCTCGCACTTCCCGGGCTGGGACATCACCCACTCGCTGGACGACATCCTCGAGGAGATGGTCCGCGTCGAGACCGACCGCCGCTGACCCCCGCATCGACCGACCGGAGACTCCCGCAGACAGGACGCCCCATGAAGCAACAGGCCCCCGACCAGCGCCCCGACAGCAACCCGTGGAACCGCGACGTTCCCATGTCGTACTCGTCCATGTGGATCGGCTCCCAGGAGTGCCTCCGCGCCATCCAGACCAAGACCTCCGACGAGGAGAACACCCACTGGCTGGAGTACTCGATCCGCAAGTTCTTCGGTCCCGCCCTGGCGGGCCAGCCCGAGGGCCCCAAGCCCAAGGAGGCCTACCGCTGCCTGATCCTGGGCGCCAACGAGGGCTGGATGGAGCGCCGCCTCTGCGAGGTGGGGTTCGTGGGCGAGATCGTCGCCTCCGACATCGCCGACAAGGCCCTCGCCCGCGCCCGCGAGAGGTCCCAGGCCCTGGGCTGCGCCAACATCACCTACCGCGTCGCCGACCTCAACCGCGACACCTTCGAAGGGCGCTTCGACTTCATCATCGCCGAGGGCGTCCTGCACCACATCGAGCGGGTCGATGACTGCCTCCGCCGCCTCAGCGCCCTGCTCACCGACGACGGGCGCGTCTTCGCCTGCGAGTTCCAGGGGCCCGTGCGCTTCCAGCTCCCGGAGCTGCAGGTGCGGTGGATCAACACCGCCCTGTCCCTGCTCCCCCGCGCCCTGCGCCCCCTCCCGCGCGACGACCGCGGGCAGTTCCCCGCCTCCCCCACCGAGAACGCCCAGATGCCCTTCGCCCCCCCCAGCGAGAAGTCGATGATCGACTTCGACCCCTCCGAGGCGATCTGCGGCCCCGAGCTGCGGGAGCGGATCCCCCACCACTTCGAGGTCCTGGAGTACCGCCCCTTCGGGGGAACGCTGCTGTCGTACCTGGGCGGGCACTTCGACTTCGCCCGCGCCAACACCGACGACTTCGCCCGCCGCTGGCTGCGCGTGCTCATCGACCTCGAGGACACCCTCCTCCAGACGGGCATGCTGGACTCCGACTTCGCCTTCTACGTGCTGGGCAAGCCCAAGCGCTGAACTCCGCCCGACCGGTTAACCGAGAGGAATCTGCACCATGAGCGCAAGCCACGCCGAAGGACTCCCCCTGACCCCCCCGCAACTGATCGAGCGCTACGCGGCCCGCCCGCCCTTCGAGGCGCTGTCCTACGCCACCGTCCGCGACTACTGCGACTCCGCCGACGTCCTGCCCGACCTGGCCAATCGCGTGGGCGACCTCAAGGACGTGCAGCGCCCCTGGGCCGTCAAGGCCGTCCTCAACGCCGCCCGCCCCCCCGCGCGCGTCCTGGAGATCGGCGGGGGCGAGCCCCTCGTCGCCTCCGTCCTCGTCTCCCTGGGCTACCCCGTCACCCTGGTGGACCCCTTCGACGGCAGCGGGCGGGGCCCCACCGAGTTCGACGTCTACCGCAAGTGCTTCCCGGGCGTGGAGATGATCCGCTCGTACTTCGACCCCGCCGTCGCCCGCGCCCTGCCCCAGCCGGTGGACGTCATCCTGTCCATCTCGGTCCTGGAGCACGTCAATGACCTCGACGCTCTCCAGGGCGTCTTCGACGCCGTCGAGATCGCCCTGGTCCCCGGGGGCGCGTCGATCCACATCGTGGACATGGTCCTCGAAGGGCCCGCCGACCGCTACCACCGCGACCACCTGGTGCAGGTCATCGGCCATCAGCACCGCATCGCGGGCGATTCGCTGGACGCGCCGGCCGTCGAGCGCGAGGTGGACGGCCTGCTCGCCCGCTGCGCGCGGGACCTGGAGACATACTACCTGTCGGCGTACGGGCACAACCTGTGGCGCGGGGGGCTTCCGTACGACCAGTTCCCCTTCCGCAAGTGCGTCTCGGTGCACTCGATCGTGCGCCGCAAGGCGTAGCGGGTCCCGCCCCGCCCACGCGGCCCAGGAAAAGTGACCGTTCACGCCTATGCACGCGGCGACAGGAGCCTGAAGAAACAGCCGGAGAGAAGGGGATTACACAGATTTCAGGATTACCAGAAGAGAGAGAGAAGAGCGATGTTCTCCTTCTCCGTAATCTGCGCAATCTCATAATCTGCGAAATCCCTTTCTTCGGGGCTGTTTCTTCTCTTCGCGCCTTCGCTGCCGTCTGCGAAGGCGTGAACGGTTACCAGGAAAAAAGGCGGGGCTCCATTTGCCTCCCCCGCCATCGCATCCTACGCTCCCCTCGTAACCGCATCGGCCAGGGCATGGCCGGGGCGGGGACGTGCGGTGCGGCCCACGCGGGCCGCCCGCGAGCAAGGCGAGGATTCGGAGATCCACGCCGTACCGACAACTCCCACCACTCTCCCCGCATGAGGGGACGCACCGGATCGGCCGGAGGGCGGTCGACACCGGATCACGCAGGCGCTGCCCGCGCAGCATAACGTACCGGCCCGGCGGGCAGCCCTATCCACCCCAAGGATACATCGGTCCGCCTCTGCGCGCCCCGCGCGGGACGGACCCCCCGGGCCCGGAGGGATCGCCGCCATGACGCACCGCACCGCACCGCTCGCCGCCGCCACCGTGGAACTCCTCGAGCCCCGCCTGCTCATGTCCTCCGGGGCCCTGATCGTCACCAACGCCTCCCTCGCCTCCGCCTTCGCCCCCGTCGCCGAGTGGTACACCCGCAAGGGCTATCCGGCGTCGGTGGTCACGCTCGACGCCATCTCCGCCATGTACACCGGGCGGGACCTGCAGGAGCAGCTCCGCAACTGCATCCGCGACTTCCACGACAACCACGGCGTGGACTACGTGCTGCTGGGCGGCGATAACACCATCGTCCCCGACCGCGACACCCGCGTGGTGGTGAGCAGCTACGTCGAGAGCACCATGCCCACGGACCTCTACTACGCCAGCCTCAGCGGCACGTGGGACGCCGACGGGGACGGGATCTTCGGGGAGGCCATCGTCGACGGGGTCAACCTGGCGTACGACGTCATGGTCGCCCGCTACCCCATCCGCACCGCCGCCCACGTCCAGACGCTCTTCAACAAGGTCCTCGCCTACGAACTCAACCCCCCCACCGCCAACTGGGCCACCGAAATGCTCTCCACCGGGACGGAGCTGTGGTCGAGCTACGGGCCCGGGACGTACAACGGGATCACCTACGACCGCACCGTCTCCGACGCCGAGATCAAGGGCCGCACCGCCGATGCGCTCTACGTCCAGCCGTACTGGAACGAGCGCACGCTCGACGTCCTGTACGACACCGCCACGAGCTGGGACGCCGCCGTCGCGGGCGACTACACCCTGACGGCGTCGAACCTGCTGTCGGCGATGACGAACGGATACCAGTTCATGCACATGGCGACCCACGGGAGCACCTTCGCGTGGGGCATGGAGTCGGGCAGCAGCTTCTCCAGCAGCAGCCTCAACACCACCCCGGGCCTGGCGGACGTGGCGATCATCACCACCATCGCGTGCAACACCGGGGGGTTCGACGCCGGGGACGCCTGCCTCAGCGAGGCGTTCCTCCGCTCCGAGAACGCCAGCACGATCGTCTACCTGGGCTGCTCGCGGTACGGGTGGGGGTACTACGGCGGGTCGCTGGGCCCGTCCTTCCGCTACTCCTACCAGTTCTACCAGGAGTTCCTGCAGAACAACCGCCGCCTCGCCGCCGACGCGTTCATGGCCTCCAAGGAGGCGTTCGAGCTGGTGTCCCGCTACGAGGGGGCGTACCGCTGGGTGCAGTTCGGGCTCAACTTCCAGGGCGACCCGCTCATCCAGATGTACCGCACGGACCCCACCGCCCTGGCCCCGCTGTTCAACGGATGGATCTCCGAAGGGGCCCAGACGTACACCGTGAGCAACCTGCCCGCAGGCGCCCGCGTGTGCCTGTGGCAGGGCGACAGCGTGTACGAGGTCGGATCGGCCGGGGCGAACGGAGTGTACGAGGCCACGATCGCCCCGGGGACGGGCACGATGCGGGTGACGATCGTCGCCCCCGACGCCCCCGTCTACCTCGCCGACGTGAACGTGATCGAGCCCCCCACCGTGGAGCGGTCCAGCCCCGCCGGGCAGGCCATGGAGACGATGTTCGACCCGACGTTCTACCTCGCCCGCCACACCGCCGCCGCCGCCGCCGTCGCCGCCGGCACGTACGCCGACGCCTTCGAGTACTACCTCCGCGCCGGGATCCGCCAGGGCCACAGCCCCAGCGGCCTGTTCGATGAGGGCTACTATCTCCGCACCAATCCCGACATCGCCGCCGTCGTCGCCGCGGGGGAACTGGCGAGCGGGTTCGAGCACTTCGCGCAGTACGGCCTGCGGGAGGGACGCAGTTCCCTGGGGATCTTCGACGCCGCCTTCTACCTCCGCGCCAACCCCGACGTCCTCGCCGCCGTCGCCGGGGGAACGTTCCGCAGCGCCTTCGAGCACTTCGCCTGCTTCGGGGTGCGGGAGAACCGCTCGCCCTCGCTGTTCTTCGACCCGCAGTACTACGCCCAGCACAGCGGGGAAGCCCTCGGGACGCTGTCGGGGGGGACGCTGTCGGCCGATGGGTGGAGCAGCACGCTGGAGCACTACCTCGACGTGGGGCGCTGGGAGAACCGCAACCCCTCCGCCTGGTTCGACGCGACGTACTACGTCCAGCAGAACCCCGACGTCGCCGCCGGGGTCGCCGCCGGAGCCGTCCCCACCGTCTTCGACCACTTCGTCCTCTGGGGCCAGACCGAGGGCCGCGACCCCCTGGCGATCTTCCAGCAGGCGTACTACCTGCAGCAGAACCCCGACGTCGCCGCCGCCTGCCAGGCGGGCATGTTCCGCTCCGCCTACGAACACTTCCTGCTCTTCGGAATCCACGAGCAGCGGGCGTTCGCCCCCAACTACGACGAATCGCTGTACCTGACCTCCAACCCCGACGTCGCCGCCGCCGTCGCCCAACAGCAGGTGGGTTCGGGCATGGAGCACTTCCTGACGTTCGGCCGCCTGGAGGGCCGCACCGTCTCCACCGCTCCGACGGTGGTCGACGTGGCGCTGCCCGCGGGCGGTCCGGACCTGCTGGCGAACCCCGGGGATTCCTCCCTCCCCTCGGGCGGTTCCCCAGCGATCCCGGCGGCCGTGCTGCCGGCGGACGTGCTCGCGCTCGACGATGCCCTGCTGATGCCCCTGGGCGAATGCCCCGGCGGATCGGCCGATGCGGGCTGGACCGGGCCGGGTGAGCCCGAGGCCGTCTTCGACGCCCTCGCCGCCTCCCCCGCCCTCGCCGCGTAAGCGACCCGACCCCGCCCCCGGCCCTCCCGGGGGCGGGGCGGGCGCTGCGCCCGGGGACCCAGCGCTTCCTTTCCGGGCGTGGCCGGTTTTCGATGGGACCCCGGCGAGTCCTCGCAGCCGCAGGATGCGCGCCAAATCCGAAACCCGAAATCCGAAACTCGAAACAAACCCGAAGCACGAAATCCGAAATCCCAAACGCCCCCCCGGTGCGCAGGGCTCCCCGGTACTCCAAGGCACGCGCGGTGCACAGCGTTCTGAGTTTCGCAAGCCGGTTCCCGGGGGCCGTCCCGTGGACGGTTTGGGATTTCGGATTTCCGGTTTTGAATTTGTTTCGGATCTCGTGCTTCGGATTTCCGATTTCCCGACGCGAGGGCGCTGGGGCGGGCGGCCGATCCTGCCCCGCACCGGGTCCCACCAGTTTTCGGCCACGCCCTCCTTTCCCCTCTCCCATAGTCGGGCCTCCCCTTCGCCCCCCGCTTGTGCATAATGGGGGCGGCCGAAAGGAGTGCCTGCCCATGCCCGCAAGCCCCAACATCCTGTTCCTGTTCCCGGACCAGTGGCGGTACGACTGGCTGGGGACGAACCCGCGCGTCCCGGTCCGCACGCCCAACCTCGACCGCCTCGCGAGCGGGGGCGTCTCGTTCCGCCAGGCGATCTGCCCCTCGCCCCTGTGCGCCCCCTGCCGCGCCGCCCTCGCCGCCGGGCGCGAGTACGACCGCTGCGGGGTCCCGAGCAACGGGCAGAACTACCCGCTCGAACAGACGACGTTCTACACGCTCCTCCGCGATACCCCCACCCCCGGAGCCCCCGAGGGCTACCACGTGATGGGCTGCGGGAAGTTCGACCTCGCCAAGCCCCTGCTCGACTGGGGCCTCGACGGGATGCGCCTGCTGCGGGAGTGGGGCTTCAGCGACGGGGTGGATAACGAGGGCAAGTGGGACGGGATCATCAGCGGCGCCCAGAGCCCCAAGGGCCCGTACCTCAAGTACCTCCACGACCGCGACCTCGCCCACCTGCACGTCGCCGACTTCGCCCGCCGCAAGCAGGCCGGCAAGGCCGCCACGTTCCCCACGCCCCTGCCCGACGAGGCCTACTGCGACAACTGGCTGAGCGACGTCGGGCTCGCCCTGCTCCGCCGCGCCCCCCGCCACAAGCCCTGGTTCCTCCAGGTGAACTTCACCGGCCCGCACGACCCGTGGGACATCACCGAGTCCATGGAACGCGCGGCCCGCGAACTCCACGGATTCCCCCCCGCCATCGCCAACGAGAACCTCTCGCCCGAGCAGAACGAGTCGGTGCGGCAGAACTACTCGGCGATGGTGGAAAACATCGACCGGCGGATCGGAGAGTTCCTCCGCCTCGTTGAGGAGCGGGGCGAGTTGGACCACACGCTCGTGGTCTTCTCCAGCGACCACGGAGAGATGCTGGGCGACCACGCGGGATGGGGCAAGAACACCTTCTACCAGTCCTCCGTGGGCGTGCCGCTGATCGTCCGCGGGCCCGACGTGACGGGCGGGAGGGTGATCGAAGCGCCGACGGCCGTGCTGGACCTGGCCGCGACCTTCCTGGACTTCGCGGGCATCCCCCGCCCCGCCGACTGGGACGCCCGCACCCTCCGCCCCGTGCTGCGGGGCGAGACCGATCGCATCCGCGACGTCGTCCGCAGCGGGCTGCAGAACTGGCGGATGACGATGGACGATCGCTGGAAGCTCGTCCGCCGCACCAACGGGGAGGACCTGCTCTTCGACCGCACCGCCGATCCCGACGAGTGCCACAACGTCCTGCCCGACCACCCCGAGGCGGCCGCGGCGCTGGCGGAGGCGTAGGCGGAGGACGTAGGGCGTAGGACGTAGGGCGTAGGACGTAGGGCGTAGGGCGTGCAGACGGCGGAGCAAAGCGCAGCCGTCTGCGCGCGGGAGCACGCGTTCCGGCGCGTTCTACGTTGGCCGGGTGCCGTGGTTTGCGGAGCGCAGCGGAGCAACCACGTCCAACCAGGCCGCAGGGCGCGCCCCGTCTGCGCTCGGGCGCACGCGTTCCGGCGCGTTCTACGTTGACTTCCCCGGGCGCATGTAGGGCGTAGGGCGTGCAGACGGCGGAGCAAAGCGCAGCCGTCTGCGCGCGGGCGCACGCGTTCCGGCGCGTTCTACGTTGGCTTCCCCGGGCGCATGTAGACCCACCAGTACAGCGCCCCGACGAACAGCGCCCCGCCCACGATGTTGCCCAGCGTGACGGGGAGGAGGTTGACGTACGCGAAGCGGGCCCAGGTGAGGCTGTCGAGGGCCGCGGGGTCGACGGCGGCCGCGACGGCCGAGCCCTTGAGCAGCAGGCCCATGGGGATGAAGTACATGTTGGCGACGCAGTGTTCCAGGCCCAGGGCGACGAAGGCGGTGATGGGGAAGAGGATGGCGAGGATCTTGCCCGCCACGTCGCGGGCCGCCAGCGCCATCCACACCGCCAGGCAGACCAGCCAGTTGCACCCCACCCCGCGGAGGAAGGCCTCGGTGAAGTCGAGGTTCACCTTCCCGATCGCGATCCCCAGGGCGGTCCGCCCGTAGGCCCCGTCGCCCATCTTCCACACGCCCGCCCCGAACATGATGAGCACGAGGGCGACCGCCCCGGCGAAGTTGGCGAAGTAGACGATCCCCCACCGTCCCAGCAGCCGCCGCAGCCCGTACTCGCGGTTGAGGGTGCTGGCGAGCATGAGGCTGTTCCCGGTGAACAGTTCCGCCCCGGCGAGGACGACGAGGATGAGCCCGATGCAGAACATCAGGCCCGCGAGCAGCTTGGACAGGCCCAGCCCCACGTACTGCCCCGCGTCCAGCGCCACCAGCGTCGCCAGGGCCGCCCCGAACCCGATGTACACCCCCGCCAGCAGCCCCAGCAGGACCACCTGGCGGAGGGGCATGCGGGCCTTGGCGACCCCGGAGGACTTGGTGACGGCGTCGGCGACGGCGGCGGGGGTGCGGTCGTCGTACAGGTCCGCCCGCGGGGCCAGCGACCGCAGCTCCCGCCGCAGCCCGTCGAGCACCACGCGGTCGGTGAGGGGGGGGGCGGCCTGGCGGTCGAGGGCGGTCTGCACCCCGCGGAGGATGTCCGTGGGGGCGAAGGGCTTGCGGATGTAGTCGGCGACCCCGAGGCGGGTGGCCTCGGCGGCGGTGTCGATCGTGGCGTGCCCGGTGATGATCACCAGCCCCGTCTGCAGCCCGTCGCTCCGCGTGCTGCGGACGATCTCCATCCCGTCCACGTCGGGCATGCGGATGTCGATCAGGGCGCAGTCGTAGTCGCCCGTGCGGGCCATCTCCAGGCCCTGGCGGCCGTTGGCGGCCTCGGCGACCTCGTACCCGTGTTCGCTCAGAACCCTCCGGACGCTCTGCCGGACCGTCGCGTCATCGTCGATGACGAGCACTCGCTTGGCGGACACCATGACATGAGGCTCCTTGTTCCCGCCTCGTGCGGCAAGGCGGGAGGGGCGGCGGACGGCGGGGCGCTCCGCCGACGTGACCGATCGGGCACGCTCCGCCGCTCTCTTTCTATAACCCCGTTGTCGGTGTTTGGGGAAAGAAACCTTCGCCTTTTTCGTCCGGCGGTCGCGCGGGGCGCGGGGGGGGCGCGGGGCGGTCGCGCGGGCCGCCCCAAGCGCGTGCGACGGCCCAAGCGCGTGCGATGCCCCAAGCGCGTGCGTTGCCCCAAGCGCGTGCGACGCCCCGAGCGCGTGCGTTGCCCCAAGCGCGTGCGACGCCCCGAGCGCGTGCGTTGGGGGTCTCCTGACCCCCAACGTCCGGGACCGTCAACGAGCGCTTCCGCGACAGCGTTATGGCGGCGCATCGGTCGCGGCGGTCCCCG
>JAWLCQ010000110.1:0-15962 GCA_041687095.1 Phycisphaerae bacterium
GCGACCGTTCCTGGCGGCGGCTGGAGCGCCCGAAGCGGTACGAGGTGCAAACGGCCTCTCGGGCCCGGCCCGAGAACGTCAAGGAGCAGGTGGTGGTCCACGCCACTCCCCGCCACAATCGCGCAGATGCATCGCCCTCCTTCGCCATCTCCTTCCCCAGGACGACAAGCAATCCCCCCGCCAGCAGATTGCCCAGGAGGCCCAACCACGACGGTTCAACTCGAAGGATGCCCCACCCGTGCAACGCCGTCGCCACGAGCAGAAGCAATGCCGTTACCGCGAATGCCCTCGAGCGCCCGCGCAGCCGCGGGACGTCCCGCCCCCATCGCCACAGCCCCACCGCCAGCAAGCCTCCCGCCGTCAGGCGCAGGAACGGTGTCACGTCAAAAGTCGTCGTCCAGATTCCTGGAGCGAATCGCCACAGAAAAACGCCCAAGACGACCAACAGCCCCGTTCTCGCACGCAGACGATTCGGTTGCACCTCTGGTATGTCGGATATCTCGGGAACGTTGGTGGTCTCGTCGGCGTTCTCTCTGTCGCAGTCGTGCATGTCGTCTCCCCCGGCCATGTCGGCACGGTTTGGATGAAGAGCAGGGACAGCACCGCTTGGTCCGCCCCGCCGTCATTGTCGCCACGCAGCGGCTCCACCGCCAGAGCCGAATTCGCGCTTCCACCTCCCGTGCTCCCGTGCATCACCTTCCCAAGAAGACTCGCAACCCGCCCCGTTTTCTGTAATCCTCGACGCCGGTTCGATGCTCCTTTCCATGGAAGGCCTTCGACAACGAGGTGTTGATTGGAACGGATGGTGGATCTGGTGGTGCGGGCGGCCGGGGCGATCGAGCGCGAGGAGCGCATCGCCGCCTTCGGTCAGCTCGTGGAGAGCTTTCGCGACATGGCGTGCGGGTACGCCTACGCGCTGCTGGGCGATTTCCACCTCGCCGAGGACGCGGCGCAGGAGGCGTTCGTGACGGCGTACCGGTCGCTGGGACAGTTGCGCGACCCGGCGGCGTTCCCGGGCTGGTTCCGCCGGATCGTCTGGTCGGCGTGCGGGCGGATTCGCCCGGACGAACGGGCGACCGTCGCAAGCCTCGACGCCGTCGGGGCCGGGGTCCTCGCCGCCGCAGACAGTCTGCCGACGGCCGCGGGTGACGAGCCCGCACAGGCCGCCGAGGCCAACGAACTCCGCGATGCCGTCCTGCATGCCGTCGCCCAGCTTCCCCCGCCGCAGCGCGAGGTCACCACACTGTTCTACATCAACGGGTATTCCCAGAAGGACATCGCACAGTTCCTGGAGGTCCCCGTCGGGACCGTCAAGAACCGGCTGCACGCCTCGCGCGGGCGGCTGAAGGAAAGGATGCTGCACATGGTCAAGGACACGCTGCACCAGAATGCCCCCGGCGAACGTTTCGACCGCCGGGTGATTGACGAACTGCTCTCCCGCCCCCGCCCGCTGGAGATCCCGGGGCACCCGGTGCGGGATGCGTGGGAGGCTGTCCGGCAGGCGCTGGCGGATTACGAAGTCGTGACGGGTCCGGAGGTCGAAGACCGGCAGACGGCCAAGGCGTCGCAGGACCACGCGTGGGAGGAGTATGCGTACCGGCTGGGCGAAGGCAGGGCGCTGCGGTTCCAGATGACGAGCGTCACGATGGCGGCCGTCGTCGGGCGGAGTGCCCCCGTGCGGCTGCTGGCGGCGGGGCGGGTGTTCCGCCCGGACCGCGAGGACGCCACGCACACGAAGGTCTTCCACCAGATGGAGGGCCTGTGCATCCAAACGGGCGCCGATGCCGAGGCGTTCCTCGCCACCTGCGAGCGGTGCATCCGCGCGGTCGTCCCGGATGCGGAGGTCCGTTGGGTTCCGCACGACTACGGCTACCGCTTCGTCGCCGAGGGCCACGAGGCCATGGTCTCCCGCGATGGCCGGGAGCAGCAGGCATTGGGCGGGGGCACGCTGTCACAGCAGGCCCTGCGCGACGCCGGGTTCGACCCCGCCGCCGTCTCTGGCTTCGCCTGGGGCCTGTCCCTGGAGCGCCTCGCCATGCTCCGCCTGGGCATCGACGACATCCACGCCCTCTGGCAACCGCCGTACGTGACATGAGCTCAGCCGCCGATTGCTCGGGCGATGATCGGGTGCCACGGCTGCGCTGTTCGCAGCCGTGCTGCCGGGAAGGACACGGCTGCGAACAGCGCAGCCGTGGCACCCAATCCATTCACGGTCCCAGGGGCGGTAGCCATCTTCCGGCGGCGGGTGTACCATTGGCCCCCCAGGCCCGACGCTGGCCCTCCGGGAGAGACCCAACATGCCGAACCGGCCGATGAGAGACCTTTCGCGGTACGAGCTGTTCGGATGGGACTACGCCGAGATCAACCCGCTCGAGGAGCGGGAGGCCGCGTGGTATCTGTCGTGGGCGCGGCGGGTCGGGGGACCGGTGCTGGTGCTGGCGTGCGGGGGCGGACGGTTGGCGGCGCGGCTGGCCGAGGACGGGCATGAGGTGACGGGGATCGACCTGTCGGAGACGATGCTCGGGATCGCGCGGGCGAACGTCGCCAAACTGCCCGCACCCGCCCGCCGACGCGTGCGACTGATCCGCGGCGACATGGCGAGCTTCGAGCTTCCCGAGCGGTTCGGTCTGGTGATGATCCCGGACAACTCCTTCCGCGAGCTGTCCACGCGGCGGCAGTTGCTGCAGTGCCTGCGGACCGTCCGGCGGCACCTGCGGGCGGACGGGCGGCTGCTGATCGTCGAGCGGCGCTTCCGAGCGGAGATGTACCCCGGCGGGGAGCGGAGGTTCGACTGGTCCCCGCCGAAGCGGGACCCCCGCACCGGCGAGCAGGTCCGCCGTCTCGGCCGCATCCGCCTGCACACAGACCACCGCCGCCTCTCGGGCGTGTTCGAGTACGAGGTGAGCGGCGCCGACGGCGCCCGGCGGATCGTGCGATGCCCGTGGTCGGCCCCGGTCCTGGGTCTGGAGGAGTACCTCGCCCTGTTCCGCCGTGCCGGATTCGCCACGGAGGTCTTCGCCGACTACGGCTCCGCCCCTAACGGGTGCGACGGGAATCTCTGGTGTTTCGCCTGTTCGCGCGGTTGAATTGTCCGGGGTGGACGCGGGCCCCAGGGAGTGTTGACGGTAACGGAAAGGACCGGGGATGAGGCTTGTTCGCATCGACGCGTCGAACTGGCGGGAGGCAATCCTGCTGCGGCCGAAGCGGCAGCAGTACAAGTACATCCGCCGCGAAGCCGTCCTCTACGCCCTCGCGAAGACCTGCGTCAGCCGTCCGGGCGAGTACGCCCCGTACGTCATCGAACACGACGGCCGAATGGTCGGGGCGATCCTCGTCCGCAACTACGGTCACGGGATCGGGTTCGCCGCGTTCTTCATCGACCGCCGGCACCAGGGCAAGGGCCTGGGGCGCATGACACTGGAGCACCTGCTCCAGTGGGCGCGCAAGGCGTACCCCAGCGCCCGGGAGATCGAGACGGCCGTGGAGCCCACCAACGCCCCGGCCCGCCGCCTGTACGAGAGCCTCGGATTCCACTACACCGGCGTGGTGAACCCCAACGGCGTCCTGGACATGGAGATGCCGTTGCCGGCATAGGCAGTGCAGAGGGAGACGATGGACTGCTACAAGACATACTTCGACGCCAACAGAGCCCACTGGAACGCCGCCACGCTACTGCACCTGGGGCCGGGGGAGGTGTATGACGTCGAGGCGTTCAAGCGGGGCGAATCGACGCTGCAGCCCGTCGAGCGCGCGGTGCTGGGCGACGTCGCCGGGCGGACGATCCTGCATGCCCAGTGCCACTTCGGACTGGATTCGATGTCGCTGGCGCGACTCGGGGCGAAGGTGACGGGCGTGGACTTCTCCGAGGAGGCCATCCGCGCCGCCCGCTCGCTCAACGCCGAACTCGGTCTGGACTGCCGCTTCGTGTGCTGCAACATCTACGCCCTGCCGTCGCACGTGCACGAGCAGTTCGATATCGCCTTCGCCGACTACGGCGTGCTGTGCTGGCTGCCCGACCTGCCCCTGTGGTGCCGCCTGCTCGCCGACCGCCTCCGCCCGGGCGGGACGCTCGTCCTGCTCGACGGGCACCCCTTCAGCATGTGCCTCGATGACGGCCGCGTCTGCCGCGACTACTTCCCCCCGCCGGGCCCCGAGTTCTGCCCGCCCGACGAGGAGGGCGACTGCGACTACCACGCCACCAGCACCCCCGTGGGCAAGACGACCTACGAGTGGGCGTACACCGTCGCGGACATCATCAACGCCGTGGCTGCCGCGGGGCTGACGATCCGGTCCTTCGGCGAGCACCCGGAGATCCCCTACCGCCTGCACCCCGACATGACCAAGGGCCCGGACCGGCTGTTCCGCTTCCCGCCCGGTCGGCCGCGTTACCCGCTGGTGTTCTCGATCAAGGCGGTCAAGCCGTGACGGAGACCCGCGGACAGTGCTATCCCTTCGGAGACGTCTGATCCTGGCACCGGGACAGTGCCGCGTTCAGGTTCCTCGCCGCCCGCTCGTCGCCGGGGTCCAGCTCCACCGCGCGGCGGAGGTCGGCGATGCCTTGGGGGAACCGCCGCGTCATGCAGAACATCGTGCCACGGTGGGCAAGCCACCGGGCGTTGTCGGGATCGAGGTCGATGGCGGCGGTGAGGTCGGCGATGGCGCCATCGGGGTCGCCCCGGAGGCGGCGCCAGTCGCCGCGGTACGCCCACGGGCGGGCGTCGCTGGGGTTGAGTTCGATCCGCCGGGTGTGCCAGCCGAGCGTCCCATCGTCGGCGAGGGCGGGCGCAGTGGCGGCGGCGGGTTGCTGTGCGTCGTGATCGGGCACCCCATTGGCGGGCGTTATCGGCTTGGCTTCGCTTTCGGCGAGGGCGGCGGCGAGTTCGGCGCGGCAGGCGCGGCAGAGCGTGGGGCCGGTGGGCATCCGCAGCAGCACCCATAGCCACCACCGCAGATCCGAGGCGGGGTACAGTGCGCAGGACGGGTGCGTGCAGTGCTCCAGGGGGGCGCAGTGTTCCCGGCGGGACGGGAGCTTGAGCGTATGGCAGAGTTCGTGCAGGATGTGCCGCGCCGCTGCCTCCCGCCGCAGCATCGGGCGGAGCGGAAGCCACAACCATCTGCAGACCCGCCCCCACCCCCGCCGGGCCCGCCGACGCGTCTGGATCGCAATGGCGTACCGATCGTCCGATCGCCAGCAGCAGAAGCTGTAGGCCAGATCCCGCATCGGTGGAACCAGCAGCATGGGGATGTGCGCAGGGTGCTCGGAGGGGAGCGTCTCCAGAGCCTCCCGCACCTGCGTGCGGCTGATCATCCCCTCGGCGTCCGCGTGCAGGGGCACATCGCAGCCCAGCACGAGTTCGACCCGCCCCGGCAGCAGCCGATCGAGGGCGGTGACGGCGCGGCCGACGGAGGGGAGGTGCCACCGCAAGCCCTCTGCCTGCCACAGGTGCACCGTCACCACCGGCGCCCGAGCGACCGGGAGGTAGACCGGGGTGTTCAGGGCCTCGGGGTCGAGCGGAGCCCTGCCGAACCACCCCCAAGGGCGCTGCCATCCGTCGATTCGATCCCACGTGCTCGCCATCTATCGGTCCTCCACTGCCTTCGCCAGTCGGCGGGCGCAGGCGGCGGCCTGGCGGACCTGGCTGGGGTGGCCCTCCAGCCACACGTGCAGCATGTACGTGTGCAGGTGGTAGTACAGACGGCGAAGCGGGTAGCCCGGGCGCATGGGCCGCTGTGCACAGTAGCGGTCGAGGAATGCCTCCCCCACCGTCCGCCACGCCTCCAGGTACGCCAGTTCGTACTCCACGTCGGCGTACTGCAACGCCGGCCAGTCCAGCACGCCCGATAGCCGCCAGCGCCCGTCCGCGTCGCGGTCCGCCAGCAGGTTGGCCGCCCACAGGTCCCCGTGGACGAGCGTGGGCTCGCCCTGCTCGGCCAGCACGTCGGCGGCGTGGCGTATCGCCAGATCGATGTCCGCCAGCGTCTCCGCGGGCAGTCTGTCCTTCAGGTCCTCGCGAAGTTCGGCGAGGCGGGGAACCATGATGTCCGCCCATCGTCGCGTCCGGGCACTTGGGCGCACGTCGCCGAACTCCGCCCGCGTGTGGGCGTGGAGCCTCAGGCAGAACTCCGCGAGGTCGCGCTCGACCGCCGAGCGCTCCTCCGCCCCCAGGCGCAGCGTCTCCAGCGTCCGCCCGGGCAGGTCCTTGATGATCATGTACGAGAACGGCAACCGCGTCCGCGAGTCGTCCCGCCACAGCAACCGCGGGGCCGGGAAGTCGCCCAGCGACCGCACGATCTCCAGGTGCACCGCCTCGCGCCCGAAGGAGCCGGCGGCATTCTCGGCCGGATCGGCACCGGGGCCGATGGGGAGCGATTTGGCGTCGAGGCGGATGTCGAGCGGGTTGGCGTCGATCTTCACGACGGCCGTGTGCGGCGGGGCGTCGAACCGCAGCCGCCCCACCCAATAGCAGATCCCCCCGATCAATCGCCGCGGCGGCTCGCACCGCACCGCCCGCCCCAGCCACGCCGAGACGATGGCCTCGGCGTCGACAGCGGTGAGTTCGAAGGTGTCGTTGGCGTTGGGCATGGGGGATCGTGCGACCTCTCCCGTGCGTACTGTCCTTTGGCTACCTGTGGACACCGACTCTACACACTTCGTCCGTGTTCATCAATTCAGGTCGCGAACTGGCTGGTGCTGGGCGGATATGCGACAGGGCCACCGCATTCTCCGCGGGACGCCCGGACGAGACGCCCATGCCACGCGCCTTCGATTGCGTTGCCGCGCTATCCCCGCCCCCGCGGGCGGAAGATCAGCCAGAACATCTCGTCCGCCAGCGGCTCCTCGTGCTCGCAGCGGAAGCGCGGGCTCAGGACGTGCTTGAGGAACCCGACGGTCCAGTAGTGGGCGTCGTACGGCAGCTCGGTCTCGCCGCGGACGCGGTAGCGGCTGTTCAGGGCGCCGGTGCTCGCGTCATAGCCGTTGGGGGCGCCCTTGCGGACCTGCTTGAGGACCGCGTCGTGCATGGACACGCACAACCGCCCGCGGGGCGTCAGCACACGGTGCACCTGCTCGGAGAGGCGGGCGGCGTCGGCGTAGCTGCACTCGACGATGTTGTTGATCAGCAGCACCACGTCGAACGACGCGGGCTCCAGCGGCAGGCGGAGGTAGTCCGCCCGGATGAAGCTCGCCGTGCTGCCTCGCTGCTTCGCCAGCGCCCGGGCGTGCCGCAGCGGGACAGCCGCACAGTCCACCCCCGTCGCCACCGCGCCCATCACCTCGGCGGCGAAGACGAAGCGACCGGCGTTGCAGCCCAGGTCCAGCACCCGCTGCCCAGGGCGGATCGCCGCGTCCAGTTGCGGGCGCACGCGGTCCACCGCGAACCGCGACTGCTCGCACGCCGGGTCCGTCGTCTCGCAGACCCCGGCGGCGTTGTAGAACGTGCTGGCGACCTTGACGCGCATCCCGATTCCTCCCGTTTGCGACCTCGGGCAGTCTACGCCGGGCACAACCGCCGCCGCAAGAGAGACATCGGCCCTCGCCCGCCGGGGACGCCACGAGCGGGCTTCCTGCACTGCTAACCATTCATTTCTTCTCCTGTGAAGAAGATTTTCATGCGGCTGCAAGTAGTTTGGCGATATCGGCTTGCCCGGCAGCGAGCAGAGCGGGGATCGCTTTGCGGCCGGTGTCGGCGAGCATCCAGCGATGCGTGTGGGAGGAACTAAAGGGGTCAGGAACGAATGGCACTGCCGTCTGTTGTGTGGCTGTTGAGGGCGTAGCCCGAGCCCTCACGGCGCTGGGCGGGAACGATTTTCCCCCGGCCGCCCCGAATTCTGCGCTTCTATACTGATGCGGGCCCCCGTGGCCTATACTGTTTCTAGGTCCTCCCTGGCCTGGTGCCCACCAAGATCAGGGAGGACCTTTCCTATGGTCAGGAATCCAGGGACACCTTATGTTTTTGCATTGTCTACGGTTGATGCTTGGGGCGCTGCCGAGATTCTGAACCCGCAGCGCCCCCACGGTTCCGCCGCCCGCCCGAACCTCCGCCGCTAACGCCAGTTGCGCCTGGCACTTCCGCATGCTCCACCCCCTGCCGCCCCCGCTCTCCCACCCCACCCGTTGACCGCCAAAAGACGAGAAATCCTGCTCCGATGCCGTTTCTCTCCCCCTCTCGCCCGTTTCCTGGGAGCCCGGTTCACAACCCTGGTTGCTTCGGGGTCCTTTAAAGGGAAAAAGAGGCAAACACGAAAGAGAGAATCCGGGGGGGCCGCGCGTCGCATTCATGCCCCAGCCGGAACTCTGCCCATGACGGGTCGCGCCGGCGGCACGGACACCGGTCGGGGGAGCCGCCCAGCGGCCCGCGGCCGAAGCCGACCGCATAGACTTGTTGTGTACGCACGGGTTGCCAAGAGCAGGCCGACGGAATCGGCCAAGACGATCGAGATGTGGAGAGCATGGGTCAGAAGGATTCGGCCGGCAGTATGGGGTTCAACGCCACGTGGTCCATGGCCGTGGGCGGCACGGTCGGGGGGGGGCATGGCCGTGGGCGGCATGGTCGGGGGGGGGCATCTTCTCGGTCCTTGGCGTGGTGATCAGCCTTGCCGGGGCCTGGGCGTGGGCAAGTCTGACCCTCGCCGGCCTGATCGCCCTGCGCAAGGGACGCGCGAACCCGGGGACCGGTTGCCGCTGACAATCCGGTGCACACCGTTCGGACGCCGGGAGGAGTTGCATGCAGCGTGAGAGAAGCGAGCAGCACCCCGGGCGCATGGCGATCGCTGAGACGGCCATGGCCATCCTCGGGTTACTCTGGATGGCGCTGCTGATCCTGGAGCTGACGTACGGCTTGGGCCCGGTGCTGAACGCTGTCTTCGAGGGGATCTGGATTGTCTTCGTCCTGGAGTTCGTGGTCCGGTTCATCCTGGCATCCGACAGGGGGGACTACCTGAAGGCGAACTGGCTGGTCGGGCTGTCCCTGCTCATCCCCGCCATCCGGGTGCTGCGGGTCTTCCGCGTGCTCCGCCTGTTCCGGATGGCCCCGGTGGTCCGGGGCGTCCTGCTTGCGCGGCTGTTCGCCTCTTCCCGCCGATCGATGCGGGCCCTGGGCCACATGATGCGCCGCAGGGGCTTCGCCTATGTGGTTCTTGTCACGTTGATCGTCACCTTCGTTGGGGCGGCGGGGATGTACGCCTTCGAGAAGGGCGCCACCGATACGGGGGACGGCTTCACGTCCTACTGGGACGCCCTCTGGTGGACCGCGATGCTGCTGACTACCATCGGCTCGCAGTACTGGCCGGTGACGGCGGTGGGGCGGATCCTGGCGATCCTCCTGTCCATCTACGCCGTCAGCGTCTTGGGCTACATCGCGGCCGTCCTGGCCAGCTACTTCATCGGACGCGACGCCAACCGCGCCGTCTCCCCGGCGGACATCCAGCGGGTGGAAACGCTGGTTCGGGAGCTGCGGGAGGAGATCCGCTCCGGGCGCGGTCGGGCAGACGCCCCGGGGCGCCCTTCGGACCCCAGCGGAGAGTAATCCCGGGCCAGAGACGCGGATCCTCAGGATAACAACCCTGGTTGCTTCGGGGTCCTCCGAGGGGAAAAAGAGGCAGACACGAAATGAGAGGATTCCTGCGGCCGGTCCGACACGGCACCCAAGTGCACGTGGCGACCTCGGTGGTCATGATCTCCCGGACCTGCATGGTGATGCTGCTTCGCGGGTTCGTGGTTCACGAGTGCGTACCGGAATCCTGGCAATGCGCCGCAGGCGGAGATTGGGCCTCGGCGACAGCCTTTTTCGGCGGATGCCGGCGGCCATGCGCTCCTTGACCAGGAACCACAGCCACGAGAAGAACACGCGCAAGGCCGTGCGGCGCAGCCGGTGGAGATTGGTCCGCTTGCTCAGCAGCGACAGGAGGAACCGCGGGCTCAGGTAGACTTTCAGGTAAGCCTGGTGCATCAGCGCGTCCATCGCGGGCTTGGGCAGTTGTCCCGGCATCAGTGGCGTGGTGAAGTCGTAATGGTCCCAGTCGGGTTCCAGCAGTTGGCCGGCGGCGTGGGCCTGGGCGTACAGGTCCGAGCCCGGGATGGGCGTAGCGACGGTGATCTGCATCACGTCCACCTTGGCAGTGGGAATGGACTCTGCGCTGGCGGCGGTGTCGGCGGGGCTTTCGCCCGGCAGGCCCAGCGTGAACGTGCCCCAGACGCCGATGTCATGGGCGTGCAGCAGTTGGATCGCGTGCTGAACCTGTTCGGGCGTGGTGCCCTTGCGGGCGTTGTTGAGCAGCCGAACGTTGGCGGTTTCGATCCCCATCAGCACGGCGGCGAAATGCGCCTTGCCCATCCACTCGATGGTTTCGGGGTGGCGGGCGAGTTGGTCTGCCCGGGCCTGGCACCAGAAATACGCGTCCGTCTTGCGCTCGACGATCCCGCGGCAGATGGCTTCCACGCGGCGAATGTCCGTGGAGAAGTTGTCGTCCGCGAAGTAGATCACCATCGGATCGCTGTAGAGTTCCAGCAGCGTGTCAATCTCCTCCAGCACGCGTCGGACGCTCTTGGGCCGCCACTTGCCCCGGTGGAAGTTGCGGATGGAGCAGAACGAGCAGTGGTGCGGACAGCCCCGGCTGGATTCGATGCCCTCGACGCGGTACGCCCCCATGCGATAGCGGCTCCGATCGGGCAGCAGGTCGCGGGCGGGCATAAGGACGCTGTCCATATCGCCGATGAGCGGCCGGTCCGGCTCGTTGCGAATCTCGCTGCCGTCCATCCAGGAGACACCCTGCACGCCGCGGTAGTCCCCGTCCCGATCGAGGATCTCACAGAGGGCGAACTCCCCCTCGCCGCGAATCAGCGCATCGATGTTCCCAGGGGAGAGCATTTCGTCCGGCAGGAAGGTCGCCTGCTGCCCACCGGCGAGAATCGTCAGATCGCTCCGGCGGCGTTTCAACTGGGCCGCCAACGCCAACGAATACTTCGTGTGCGGGGCCGAGTTGATGCTCAGGCCGATGATGTCCGGGTCCGAGTCGAGCAACTGCTCGGCGTGGGCAGCGGCATCGTGGCCGCGCCCGCGCATGTCTGCCAAGGCCACATCCGCGTGCGTCCGCGCATGTGACGCCAGGGTCTCTATGCCCAGCGGCGAACTGGAAAAGTACTCGTCATAACCGACCTGCAGGCCTGTAGGCATCACCAGGCACAATCGCATCTTATCCACCTGTCTTCCATTACGCCAGACCGTCCGACTCGACCGCACCAACACGCCGTGGAGGCAGCCCTGCCTCAGGCGCTGCCGACGACGGGAGCGTGGGGGGGGAACCGCCACGAAGGGCCAGGTCCGGATCGGCCGGGCATCGCCCGCGACAACGCCGCGAACGGGCCGCCCGCGCGGCCCTCGCCATAAACCCATGGTATCGCCTTGCCGCGGGCATGCCGGAAATTCCTCCAAGACAAAGAGCCACAGTGCTCTGGGGGGCATGCCCTCCCCGCCCGACTCCGGTCCGGGGGCCGCTCACCGCTCCACCGTCGTCGCCATCTCCGCGATCGGGCTGGCCTCCTCGCGGCGGGGGGTGCCCCCACCTGGTCGTGGTTCTGGCTGTAGGCGACGAAGCGGTCCTTGGGCGCCAGCGCCGCCGACCGCCCGTGCCGCCGCCCGCGGTACGCGCTGAAGCGCCCGTCGTAGACGAACGACTGCTCGATGGCGGCGGGCAGGTCGCGGAGGCCCTCGACGTCGGCGTGGTATCCGTTGTGCTCCCCGGTGATCGCGGTGTGCAGCGAGTGGCGAGAGTCGTCGTTCCACTGCGCGCTCATCCCGTAGCCCCCGATGGACCGGTCCTCGACGATGCGGGGGGCGTAGAGGTCGCTCTCGGCGATGAGGGCGAGCGGGCGGGCGACGCGGGACTGGAACTGCTCGACCTCGATGGCGAGCTGCTCCAGGATGTGGATCGCGGAGGTGTCGATCATCCCGTGCACCGCGTCGAGGCGCAGCCCGTCGAAGTGGTAGTCCCGCAGAGGTCCACCCCGTCGTGCGACGGGTTCGAGAAGGCCTAACGTGGTGGATTGTCGGGGGGGAGCGGCTGGGGGCGGACGCCTCGTGTCCATTCGGTCGGAGGGATGGCGGGCTGGGCCCGATTCCAGGGCGTCGTTCGGATCGTCAGGGGCGCGGACTGGGCCTCCCCGACGCCGATCCGGATCAGGCCCGATTCCCTGCGCATCCCGCCCGCCCCGATAAGCCCGGCCGGCACGGCCACCAGGGGACCCGGCATCGACTCAAGATCGTACACGCTGCCCAGTCTCCCGTCCTCGCCGATGACGTGCAGTTGGAACCTGGACGCGCGGGGCTGCCCCTTCTCCCGGTACAGGGCGATGTACGCCCGCCCGTCCGGCCCGACGGCGGGCGTGCCCGGGAGATTCCCCAGGAGATTCTCCGTCGTGGTGATGATGCGATACCCCCCCCCGTCGCGGTCGATCTGGTACACCCCGTCCCGCGTGGTCCCCGTGAGGCGTCCCTTCGCGTCAATGACCAGCGCCGGGGCCGGATACCCCGTCGGGGCCTGCAGGTCGTCCGGGGCGCCGCGGAACGTGTGCAGCGTCTCGCGGCCACTCCCGTCGTGCTTCACGCGGATGAGCGTCCCCTGCGACACCGCGTAGAAGAACCCGTCGCCCCCGTCGACGAACGCGAACACACCGGGCTCCTCGGCTGTCGGGGTGAGGACCTTGCGGCTGGTTCCGTTGGCCGGGTCGATGGCGAGGATGGCGGACCCGGGCTCGGGGCCTCGCTGTCCGCCAATGGCGTATAGCGTCCCATCGGCGCCCACGGCGCAGATGTCCTGCAGCGGATCGAGGTCCCGCGCGAGGACCTTGAAGTCCGACCCGTCGCGCTGGATGCGGAAGAGGCTGCTCTGGGTGGAGCGGCGGGAGGTGATCCCGTACAGCACCCCGTCCGAACCCAGGACGATCGCGGCCGGGTCGGAGATGCCGCCCTCGCCCCGCCGACCGACGAAGTGATGCAGGATGCGGTACTCCGACCCGTCGGGGCG
This sequence comes from Phycisphaerae bacterium, assembly GCA_041687095.1. GTDB lineage: Bacteria > Planctomycetota > Phycisphaerae > SM23-33 > SM23-33 > JAWLCQ01. Next base: position 13,021 of record JAWLCQ010000110.1, read on the forward strand.
GATGGTGAAGACCGTCCCGCTGCCGTACTTGCCGCCTCGCGCGCTCACCCCGTACAGCCGCCCGTCGGCGTCCCGCACGAGCTTGCCGGTGATCTGGCCGGAGTCCTCCTTCTCGGCGGGGAACTTGCGGACCAGGTGCACCCCGAGGGCGGTCTCATCCCGCCGCTCGGAGCGGGCGGCGAGGGCGAGGGACTCGATGTCGGCGGTCACGCGGACGACCATGTCGTCGGCGATGGTGTAGAAGGTGACCTTGCCCGGTTCGAGGAAGTAGGGATCGCTCCGCCATCGCGTCGCGGGGAACGGAGGCGAGGCGACGCCGTCGAGGATCAGCCGTACGTGCTCCCGCGTCGTCGCCAGGACCAGCACGTGCCTGGAGTCGGGGGTGAAGAACGGCCGGCTGAGCGAGCCGAAGCGTTGCAGGTCGGGGCCGGGCGTCTCTTTGCCGTCGATGAACAGGCCGCTGTTCGCCGGGGATGCGTCGGACTCGCCGCCCTGCGCGTTGCTCAGCATGACGGCCAGCCGCTTGCCATCGGGGCTGACGGCCCAGAGGGGCTTGCGGTAGGCGGCGCCGGCAAGCTTCTGTCCGTCCACCATGAACCCGTCCCGCGCCACGAAGATCAGCCGCCCGTCGTCGAGGAAGCGGAACTGCCTGCCGTCGACGTACTGGTGCTCTCCCGGCAGCGGCTCGCCGTCCTTGTACACCCGCCTTCCGTCCGCGTAGGCGAAGTGCCGGCTGTCCGCGCTGAAGGCGAAGGGGATGGGGCGCTGCGGCTGGCCGTAGAACCGGTCGATCGGCCCGTAGTCCTTTCCGTCCACGACGACGTACCCCTTGCCCTCGTGCGACACGAGGAAGGCGACGCGGCGGCTGTCGGGACTGAAGCGGATGCCCCAGCAATCCTGGTAGGCCTGTCCGGCCTCGCCGTCCACGTAGAGCCTCGCCAGGCCCTCCTCGTACCCGGCGAAGGCCAGACGCGTGCCGTCGGGCGAGAACGTCAGGCAGTGCACCGCCCCGAAGCGTTGGCGGCCGATCTCCCGGTCCACGACCACGCCGTACACCGGCGGGTTGCTCTGCCCCGCAGGAAGCCGAGGGGCCGGTTCGTCGGCGGGCACGGCCTCGTAGGCGAAGTGCCTGCGATCGGGCGAGATGACGAACCCGCCAATCCGCCGTGCCCGGAGCCCCACCTCCTGCCGTCCGTCGGGATCTTGCGTCACGTAGTGCTGTACGTCCGTGCGCGCCGCATCGCCCGTGACGAAGACCACGCGGCCGTCGGAGAGGAACTCCATGCACCGCTTCGATATGACCCCCTCTCCCAGCGCCATCTTCTCGAACGGGGGCCCCAGCTTACCGTCGATCACACAGTGGTACTGGCGCCCGCGGTGCCGTCCGGGCGGGTCGACGTGCAGAACGTACGCCCAGTGCTTCCCGTCGGGCGAGAACTGCAGCGTGCGCCCCTGCACGTTCGCCCCCGCGTAACGGTTCATCTCGCCGTCGACCATCACCGCGGCCGTGTCGAAGTCGAACTGCCCCAGCGCAAGGTAGCGCCCATCCCCCGACGGGCTCAGCACCACGAGGGGGTCCTTCACAAACGGGGGGCTGATGACACACGTCTGCCCGTCGAACACTGCCAGGTGACGTTGGTCGCCCTCCCCGGCGGTGTAGACCACCTTGGACCCATCGGGCAGCATGTACAGGCCGGTCACATTGGCGTGCGGGGGCCCGTCGCGCCCCTCGAACCGCACGAGCTGCCGGCTGCCGTCGGCCGCAACGTACGCCACCCGCCGTCCGTCCGCCGACACCGCCAGCGCCGCGGTCGCCATCTCGAACCGCGGCTGGATCTCGCGCGGGGCCGGCCCCAACTGCTCGACCAGGATCTCCCCGGCCCCTTCGTCGGCCGACACGCGCCCCGACAGCCCCACGATCGCCGCCGTGCCCGCAAGCCAGAGCCCCAGGACGCCCTTCGCCCCAAGGAATGACCGTTCCATGGCATGCCCCCTTCGTCTTGGGTTGGAGTGAGAACCGATGGGACGCCCCGCCCGGCATTGCTGCGGAGACCGCAGCACGACAGCGGCCGTCCCCGGACGCATAGACGAATTCTATTGGTATGCCAGCCAGAAGAAGGGGGCTTGCCGAGATCCGAAGGCGGGATCGGCGCAGGGGGCCGCTAAAAGGGGACTGGCTCCGTAGCGACATGCTTCTTGCCGCGCAGGCGCCTGTCCCTTTTTCGAGGCGGTGCGGGACTCATCGCCCGCACTCCCGTGAACGGTTGCAGAAGCGGGAGTTCTCTTGCCCCCCCCGCTCAGTCGATTCTGCCCATGTGACGCAGCCAGCGGTAGTGCGCCGCGATGCCTGCCCAGAAGCTCCGGTGCGTGTTGTAGGGCACGTTGAAGTCCCGGCAGGTGTCTTCCACGACCTTGGAGATTCCCGGGTAGTTGACATGGCAGATCCGCGGGAACAGATGGTGTTCCTTGTGGTAGTTCAGCCCCCCCACCAGCCAGGTGAGGATTCGGTTGCCCGGGGAGAAGTTGACGGTCACCAGCGCCTGGTGGACCGCCCAGGGCCGGTCCATCCGGCCGGTGTCTTCCCGGGGCAGGGGGAACTCGGACTTCGCGACCAGGTGGGGAAGGATGAACACCAGGACCATCACCGTCCCCAGCACCAGAGAGGCGACCACGTAGTAGAACAGCACGGTCCACACCGGATGCAGCAGCATCGGAATCGCCAGGGCCCACCCCACGAACAGCAACTTGCCCCCAACGAAGATGACCAGGTCCCCTCCCGTGGGGCGCGGGACGCGGTGATCCCCCAGCCGCCCCGTTACGATGTACCGAAGGTCGTCGACAGTCTGCATCTTTATCGCCAGGAGCCCATAGAAGGCCCAGAGGTAGAGATGCTGCCAGCGATGCCACCAACGTCGTGTCTGATGCGGCGAGAAACGCCCCAG
>JAWLCQ010000111.1:0-15923 GCA_041687095.1 Phycisphaerae bacterium
ATGGACGCGCGGCCACCCTCCGCGCGCGGGAGGGCGCAATCCTCGAGGGGACAGGCGGGAACGGCAACGGGCGGCGGAAGGAGCAACGGACCGTGACCTGCGGGCGTGGAGGCAGGAATGCCCTCCAATTCGTCCGCTACCTGCGCGCCCCGGCGCGGTTCCATACACGGAGCCCCTCCCCCGACGCGCGTGCGCCGGCGGACGGCGGTGAGCGACTGCAGGGAGCGAGACATGATCAGATGTACGCGGCTGGTGACGCGGGGGAGCAGCTTGGTCGTTCTGGGCACGTGCCTTTTCGCCGTTGCCCTTGCCCCGGCCGCCGAGAGTGCCCCGCCCGCCGCCACCGTGCTCCCCACGGCCGTCGCACCGCGGATGGGGACCGCCCCGCAGATCGACGGGAAGATCGGCCCCGGCGAGTGGGAGACGCTGCACGTTGCGGGCCTCGTCGCCCGCGGCGAGAAGGCCGACCGCGACCTTCTCCAGCCCCGCCTCGGCGAGTTCTGGGTCGGCTGGGACGAGCAGAACCTCTACCTCGCCATGCGCTCCGCCGTCCATCCCGCCCGCGGCCCCAAGGCCGTGCAGGGCCCGCCCGAGGGGATCAAGGACTCCCGGAACCTGGTGACCGAGGACTCCATCGAGATCTGGTTCGACATGCACGCCGGGGACCGCGACGCGCACATGTACCAGTTCTTCCTTAACCCCCTCGGCGCCCTCTCCGACACCTGGATGCGCCTCAAGTACAACGCCGTTCGCACCACCTGGCGGGCCGAGGGGCTGCGCCAGGCGCACAGTGTCCAGGACGGCATCTGGACCGCCGAGATCGCCATCCCCCTGGCGTCGCTGCAGGTCGAGGATCGCTCGCTGCCGATGGCCCTGCGGATGTGCCGCAACTACCAGGACCCGCACAACCAATCGCGCTGGGCGCCGGGCGTGACGGCCTACGACGACCGCGCCACCATGCCCCGCATCCGCCTGGACCCCAACGCCCCGGTCATCCAGGAGCTGTCGTTCCAGGACGCCCAAGGCGTCCACGTGGCCCTGCGCGTGGCGAACACGACCGCCGCCGCCATCCCGGTGAAGGTGCGGATCGGCGGGACCGTCGAGGGCGCCGCCCGCGAGGACAAGGACTGGACGGCCGAGCTGGCCCCCGGCGCCGAGCAGGCGTTCGCCTGGAAGGCCGCCTTCCCCCCCAGCGAGGACGGAGCGGTGCACGCGGAGATCCGCGTCACCGGTGCGGGCGACGAGGTCCTCTACCACCGCGACATCAAGTGGCGCCCCGCGGAGAAGCCCCAGTGGGACCCCGCCGAGACGAACGAGTAACGCCCCGCCAGCGGAAAGGATCGAGGAACCCCGAACCGGGAACCAGGAACCAGGCGTAACCCCTCTCCCCTGGGGGAGAGGTGCCGAGCGCAGCGAGGCGGTGAGGGGGCGCCCGGAAGGCGAGAACGGTCAGGAGCCAGGAACCGGGGGACCCGGACCTGGCAGACCTGCACGCGTTCCCGCGCCTGGTTTAGCGGCGGGCGGTACGCCCGCCTCCGGAGATGCCTCCGACCCCCGGTCCTCCCGTCTTCCGGTCACCCCCTCAGTCCAGCCGGATGCCCTGCTTCTCCAGCCAGTCCTTCATGTCGGTCATCTGCGTGTCGAAGACCTCGTTGTCGTAGTCCTCTTCGAGGGACTGGATCTTCGTCTGGAGTTCGTCGCGTTGGCGGACGATCTCGTTGAGGCGTTCCTCGAGGCGGTCGGCGAGTCCGCGGAGGTCGTCGAGGTTGACGGTGAGGTTGAGGATGCCCGCGAGGTGGCGGGTGACGGACTCGATGCAGCGGAAGTTTCGGCCCTGGACGTAGGCGGGGATCTCGGCGACGAGGTTGAGCATGCGGACGCCCACGTCGGGGGCGCGGTGGGTGAGGTAGGTGGTGATGGACGCGGGGCCTTCGTAGTTGCTGAAGCGGACGCCCATCTTCTGCAGCAGCGGGCGCATCTCCGGGTGCGAGACGGACCCGTAGAGGCGCGGTTCGCGGGTGTGGGGAACGAGGCCCGCCACGCTGCCGACGAAGTAGATCGCCTCGACGTCAAACTGCTTGGCGAGTTCGAACAGGGCCACGGAGAACTCGGCCCAGTGGATGTTGGGCTCCTTCCCCAGGAAGAGGATGAGGGAGTCGGCCTCGCTGTAGTAAAAGGCGTTCGTGCCCGCGCGGTACTCGGTGATGAGCCCCCCGACGACCTTGCAGAAGGGGCGGAACATCGCGGAGATCTCCATCGAGCCCGGGAAGCTCTCGATGTACAGGTCGTCCGGGTCGATCGTCGCCAACGGCCGCACGTCCAGCTTGCGGATCAGCGTCTCGACCGTGCCCGTGGAGACCTCGCCCCCGTCCATCCACCCGTCGAATCCCAGGACCATGCGCACGTGGTGCAGGCGCGGGTGCGCCAGAACGTTCAGCCGCTTCACTGCCATGACGTCATCTCCTGCGGGCCCCCAGGGATCGCTCGCCTCCGCGCGCCCTTCGTGACCCGTGGTATTCTACCGGGTCCCCGGGAGGAGTCCGGGCAAATCGCGGCGCGCGGTCGAGAACGAGGGGGGCGGGACCCGCCGTGGGCCCCGTTCAGGCGGCGGGGGTGTCCTAGTCGCCTAGGCCAATTTCTGAGGGGGAAATCAGGGAATGCTCCCATGCACTTCCGGCCGCACACGACCGACAAACCATGGTAGCATGACTCTGAGTCGGACGGAGAGGAGACGGGCCGGACGATCGCAAGCTGCAGGAGACCCCCCGTAGTGGTTACGTCGCGGAATTTGCCGTTCAAGCCGTGGGCATGGATCCTCGCTCTTGGCGCTCTTGCCGCTCTGGTGCTTGTCAGCCAGTGGAACTACCTGGTGTACCACTCGCTGGCGGAGTTCTTCAGTGTGGCGGTCGCGGCGGGCCTGTTCCTTCTGGCGTGGAATGCGCGGCGATTCGGGGTGAGCGACTTCTTTCTGTTCATCGCGACGGCGTACATGCTCGTGGCCTTCATCGACGCCCTGCACACGCTGGCCTATAGCGGCATGGGGGTGTTTCCGACGCACGGTACGAATCTCCCCACCCAGCTCTGGATCGCCGCTCGCGGGCTGCAGGCGGCGGCGCTGCTGGCGGGACCGGCGTTCCTGGCCCGCCGCGTACCGCTCGCCCCGGCCGTGGGGGGCCTGGTGGGCATCACGGGGCTGCTCCTGCTATCCATCTTCGCCTGGGACATCTTCCCCGTCTGCCACGTGCAGGGCGAAGGCCTCACGCCCTTCAAGATCGTCTCCGAGTACGTCATCGTCCTGGCGCTGGTGGGGGCGGGAGTGCACCTGTGGATGCACCGCCAGCGGCTGGATGAGTCGGTCTGGCGGCTGATGATCGCCGCCATCGCCGTGACGATCCTCTCCGAGGCGGCGTTCATGGCGTACCGCGGGGTGTACGGGCCGATGAACCTCATCGGGCACCTGCTGAAGATCGTGGCGTTCTTCCTGGTCTACAAGGCCGTTATCTCGACGGGCCTCCGCCGCCCCTACGACCTGCTCTTCCGCGACCTGCAGGCCAGCGAGCGGTCCCTGCGGGAGGCCCGCGACGGGCTGGAGCGGACGGTCGAGGAGCGCACGGCCGAGCTGCGGCGGACGGTGGAGGCCCTGCAGGTCGAGAACGAGGATCGCCGCCGGGCCGAGCACCAGCGCGACGCGGAGCGCCGGCGCCTCACGGCCCTGCTGGACCTCCTGCCGGCATACGTGAAGATGGTCGACGATCAGCATCAGATCCGCTACGTCAACCGCCACTACCGCGACCTGTTCGGAGCCCCCGGCGAGCGTCCCTGCCACGAAATACAGCATGGCATGATGTGCCCGTGCGAGCACTGCGGCATTGGGCAGATCATCGAGACGCAGCGGTCGGCGGAGTGGGAATGGACGGACGCGCACGGGCGCACCTATCATGTGATCGGACACCCCTTCCCCGACTTCGACGGGACGGAGGCTGTTCTGGTGTTGGGAATGGACATCTCGCGGAGCAAGCAACTCGAACGCCAGGTCATTGAGGCCGGGGAGTACGAGCGCCGCAACGTCGGCCGCGACCTGCATGACTCGCTGGGCCAGAAGCTCGCGGGGCTCTCGTACATGGTGCAGAGCTTCTCGCACCGCCTGCAGGGGCAGAGCGAGACGGGCGACGAGATGGGGCGGCGGTTGAACGAGCTGCTTCGCGATGCGGTGACGGAGATGCGTGCGTTGGCGAAAGGGCTTGACCCGGTGGGCATTGAGGGGCAGAATCTGCTGGCCCCCCTTCGGGAGCTGGCGGAGAGGCTGGAGGCAGCCTACGGCATATCCTGCCGATTCACCGGCACGGAGGATATTGTCCGCCTTCCCGACGATGTCGCCACGCACCTGTATAGAATCGCTCAGGAAGCTGCCAGCAACGCCATGCGGCATTCCGGGGCCCAGAACGTGTGGATCCGCCTGGAGCAGGTCGCGGACCGGCTCCAGTTGTGGATCGAAGATGATGGAGGGGGTATTGCACCGTCGGATGGAGACGGAGAGGGCATGGGCATGCGAACCATGCGGTATCGGGCTGGGGTGATCGGCGCAACCTTCAGCATTCGATCGCGTCTGCAGGGCGGGACTACGGTCGCCTGCAGCCTTTGCGCTCCACAACCGCACAAGCAGAAAGTACTGCCGTGACCAAGGAACAGACCAAAGAGAGCGTGGCCAGAGACACCTACCGCATCCTGATTGTGGATGATCACCCCATCGTCCGCCAGGGCGTCCGCATGCTCGTGGATCAGCAGCCGGACCTGGAGGTCTGCGGAGAGACGGATAACGCCCACGATGCGCTGAAACTCATCGACGAGCAGGAGCCCGACCTGGCGGTCGTGGACCTGACGCTCAAGGACAGCAATGGGCTGGACCTGATCAAGGACATCCAGATCCGCAAGCCCAAGATCCTCCTGCTGGTGCTGTCGATGCGGGACGAGGTCTTCTACGCCGAGCGCACCCTGCGCGCGGGCGCCCGCGGGTACATCGTCAAGGAGGAGGGCAGCGGGGCCATCCTCGAGGGCATCCGCCGCGTCCTGCAGGGCGAGGTCTACCTGAGCCAGACGATGGCCTCCCGCATGATCGGCCGCCTGGCCGGGGGCGTGAAGGAGGACGGGCAACTGTCCCCGCGCAACCTCACCGACCGCGAACTGGAGGTCTTCGAACTCATCGGCCGGGGCCTGCCCACCCGCGAGATCGCCCAGCGGCTGCACCTGAGCGTCAAGACGGTGGACTCCCACCGCGAGCACATCAAGGAGAAGCTGGGGCTGGGCAACGCCACGCAGTTGCTCAAGTACGCCATCCAGTGGGTCCAGATGCAGAAGGGTCGCTGAGCGGCCCCGTCCGCAGCACGTTGAAAGAACCCACGGGACTCGCCCACGAGGCGGTTCCGTGGGTTCTTTTCTGCGCCCGATTGGTGGTGATGACGGCGGGGGTGCGGACGCCGCGGTCGGGCTGGCCGTGCCGGTGCATCGGCCTGCCCGCGGCCCCCGGCCGGGCGCCAACGGCCGCACCGCCGGATGTCAACCGAGGATTTCTGAGACTCGGGTACAGATTTCGCGGACCCCCCATCTTCCCATTCCCAGAATCCGCCCACTCTCCTTCCCCCATCCTCCACGTCCCCGCTCCCTAGCCGTCCCTAAGGGAGCGGCTCCAGGCAACAGAGGCACCACATATGGGGTGTCCTCGACGTCGCTTGCCATCTGTAGTCGTATCGATGTCCAGTGTTCATGCGGGTTGCTGCGCGTTTGCAGGCGGCGGGGCCATCAGCAGCCCCGTACGGTGATCGCCGTAGTGTGGTTGTGGGGCGGCCTCCAACGCCCCGGTTGAACCCGGTTCCTTGCCTAGGGGTTCCCCCCATTTGTTGTCGGGGGACGCCTGCGGGCGCAAACGGGCGTCGCCTCGATTGAATGCCCATCTCATCCTGCCACAATGGGATGCGGATCGATGGACCGGAACCGTTCAGTAAGACCTCATAAGGAAAGAAAAGAGGTAAGGGATGAGACTCGCGATTCATTTCATGCATCTCCCCAATGGGTACTGCCGCGCCTCCTGCCCCGCCCTGCCGGGCTGCACCGTCTACGGGGAAACCCGCGAGCAGGCGAGGGCCCGCATCCAGGACGCCATCAGTGGTTATCTCGCGAGCCTGGACGTGGCCCTGCCGCGGGAACTGGGCCGCAGCTTCCAGTCGCCCGACGTGCGCGAGGTGGCGTGACGATGGTGACCGTGAAGGGGAACACTGCCTACTTTCGCTTCTTCCGCCCCGACGCGAGGTCGGTGGAACTCACCGGAGACTTCAACGAGTGGAGGACCGGGGAGGTCCGCATGAAGTCTGACCCGGACGGGTACTGGAAGGCTTCGCTCCGGCTGCCCGAGGGCTCGTACCGCTTTCGCTACTTTGCCGACGGGCGCTGGTATGTGGACTACGCCGCCTTCGGGCTGGCCTGCGGCCCGTTCGGGCCCGATGGCGTGGTTCGGATCCCCGCCTCGCACGTCTCGCACTCCTGACCATCAGCGACGATAGAAAAGGAACGCACGGAATGACCGCCACCCTGACGAACCCCGAACTGCTTTGCTCGTTTGATGGCCTGAGTCTAGGTCTGCCGGCTGCTCCTCCCGTCCCCACGCGGGCGGAGGAGGTCGAGTACGTCCCGCACGAGTCGTTCTCCGACCCCAAGGCCGAAGCCGAACTCTGGGGCCCCGACCGCCCCGTCATCCACGTCCCGCACTACCGTCCGTACTCCGAGGACGAGGATCCCGGCCCCCAGCGCCGCGCCCTGAGCCCCGAGGAGGAGCGGACGATGTTCCTCCGCTACAACTACGCCAAGTACCGCCTCGCCAAACTGCTCCGCACGCGGCCGTCCCGTCGATCGCAGGGCTGGGATGGCGATGTCCGCACCTGGGCCCGCCGCGCCGAAGAGGCCCGCTGCAACCTGGTGCACGCCAACCTCGCCCTCGTGCCCGCCATGGCCCGCAACGCCCGCACCATGGGCGTCGAATTGGGCGACCTCATCGCCGAGGGCAACATGGCCGTCCTCCGCTCCATCGAGAAGTTCGACCTCTCCCGCGGGTACAAGTTCTCCACCTACGCCTGCCGCTCCATCCTCTCGGCCTTCCGGCAGCTGTCGATGAAGGCCCAGCGCCGCCGCATGGTCTTCCCCGTCGAGTTCGACCCCGAACTCGAACGCTCCGACGCCATCGACAAGCGCCACGAGCGCCAGCGCACCGACGCCATCGAGGCCGTTCGCGAGGTGCTCTCCAAGCACCATCTGCTCCTGACGGACCTGGAGCACCGCGTGATCCTGGAGCGCTTCCCGGTGTTCTCCGACGGCAAGCGGCGGACGCTGGCGCAGATCGGAACGGAAGTGGGCCTGACGAACGAGCGGATCCGGCAGATCGAGAAGCGATCGCTGCAGAAGCTGCGCCTGGCCCTCGAGGACCATTTCGCCGCCTGACACGCGTTTCCGTGCGTTCTCGGACGGGTGCCGTGGGTTGCGGAGCGCAGCGGCTTGCCCCGGCGCAGCCCTGGCGAAGCCGGGAGCAACCACGTCCAATCGACATTGCTTGCGAAGTACCTGGAATGCGCCTGACACGCCGCCCGCCCACGCGGAACGGCAAGGAGAATGCCATGAAAGCCACCGTCGACGACACCTGCACCGGCTGCGGGCTGTGCCCGGATATGTGCCCCGAAGTGTTCGAACTGGGCGACGACGGGTTCGCCAAGGTCATCGCCGACCCCGTCCCGGAATCGGCCGAGGACTCCGCTCGCGAGGCCGCCCAAAGCTGCCCCGTCGAAGCGATCCACATCGAGGAGTAGCCCCTTCCCTGCTCCGCAGAGCAGCAGGGATGCAGGGGACGCAGGGGATGCCAAGAAGAGGTTAGAGGTGAGAGGTGAGAGGTTAGAGGCGAGAGGTTAGAGGTGAGAGAGGCGGATAGGCCCCTCCGGTCTCTAACCTCTCGCCTTTACACTTTACGCTTGGTTCCCCCCCCGTGCATCCGCTGCATGCCTGCTCTGCTGTTGTGGCATGCCCGGACCGCGTGGTGGGGGAGGGGGCGGTCAGCCCTGGGCGCGGAGGCGGAGGACGTCGAGCTTCTCGCGGACCTCCTGGGCCATGCGGCTGTTGGGGTACTCGCGGACGATCTGCTCCCCGGTGGCGACGGCGTCCTTCCACTGTTCGTCGGCGACGCTGATGGCGAACTGCACGCCGAGGTTGTGGAGCTTGGCGCGGAACACGCCGCGGGCGCTCTCGGCGAGGGCGGCGGCCTCCTGGGGGGTGAGGTAGCGGTCCAGCTCCCGCAGCAGTTCCACTCCGCGGTCGATGTCGTTGCGGCGGACCGCTTCCCCGTACTCCTGCAGGAGGGAGCGCTTGTGGCCCATGCGGGCGGCGTCGACCCGTTGGGGGAGGGCGGCGATCTTCTCGTTGTTGGAGAACTGCTTCGTCAGCCGCTGCGCCTCGCGCATCGCCTGGGCGAAGTCCCCCCGCTCGATGATCGTCTGCACGCGCTTGACCGCGCGGTCGACATTCTCGTCCTGGGTGGCCTTGCGGGCCGACTCGATCTCCGTCCGCAGCCGCTGGGCCTCGTCGGAGTACCCGAACTTCTTCTCGATGTTGTCCACGAGCGTCTGGGCGGTCTGGAAGTCCTGACGGATCAGGTCCTCCTGGATGGTCTCGCGGAAGGCGTCGATCTCGCGGTCGCGGTAGATGAGGCTCTTGGCCTGGTCGGAGAGCGTGGACAGGTCCGCGATGCGGCGGAGCGTTTCCACCTCGCTCTCCAGGAGGGCCTCCACGCGGCCCATGCGGCCGGCGGTGGTGGTGACGGCTTCCTCGTTGGCGACGAAGAGCGGGACGAACCCGTAGGCCACGATGGCCCAGAGGGCGGAGACGACGGCGCAGGCGATGGCGAGTGCTCCGGCGACGGTCACGCCGACGACAAACTCGCTGCGGTAGGATCCGTCCACGGACACGTGCACGATGGCCAGGATGGCCGCGATGACCACCAGGGCCAGGAAGATGAGCGTGACGGCGAGGACGGGACGGGCGAACTTGGCGATCCATTCGAAACGTCGAGACTGGGGAGCCATGGGGGCAACTCCTTCCCTGAAGCGGTATGGCCTCACATCGAGCCAAAACGCCCCGATGCCGGCCCACGACAATCTACGCGCGCCGCGGAGCGATGTCAAACCTACTATCGGCCGGATCGGGCTCTGGAGTGTGGCCGATTCTTCGGAAACGCCCCTCTCCACGCGTCTGTCCACCGCTGCCAACGAGATGCCGGGCGCACAGGAAAACTACGATTCGGACGGGAATCCCGTTCGTGGGGCACGGGCAGAAGCCCACCGGGTGCTGCCCGTGCCCCAGGGCCGCCCCCGGCAGACCGGGCTGCCCCGCCCGCCCGCCCCGTTGGCGCCTGTCCCGTGGGCCGGGGTCCCGAGCGGGGTCCGCCCTGCGCGGGGGCGGTCCCTGATCTTTTCGGTGCGGTTTTTTCTTGACCGGGGACGCGATCAGGCTAAAAATTTGACGGATAGGGCGGCGGCGGGCCCCGGGCGCCAAGGGGGACGCCCGGGACCGCCCCCGGGGGCGCGACCCCCGCCCGTGAGGACTGGAGACGCGACAACCGAAAGCGAGTGCCGCATCGCTGCATCTCGGGAGTCCTTGCGTCGGGAGGGCTACGGGTTCTATGGACCCGTGCCCCCCGGCGGATCGCGGCCGCCGGCTTCGCCCGGTCTCCCTTTTGAAGGAAGAATGGAACATGGAAGAGCCCGTACGACTGAGCCGTCGGGAGCGGCAGATCATGGACGTCATTTACGCCCGCGGTAAGGCGACTGCCAGCGAGGTATGGGGCGACCTGCCCGACCCGCCCTCGCGCACGGCGGTGCGGACCCTGCTGCGGATCCTCGAGGACAAGGGCCATCTCGCCCACACGCAGCAGGGGCGGGAGTACGTGTACCATCCGCTGCAGCAGCGCAAGGCGGCGGGGCAGTCGGCGATGCGGCGGGTGGTGCGGACGTTCTTCGGCGGGTCGCTTGAAAAAGCCGTCGCCGCCCACCTCTCCGACCCCAACGCCGAACTCTCCAAGGACGACCTGCAACGCCTGCAGGCCCTCATCCGCGATGCCAAGAAGCGAGGGTCCGGCGAGTGATCGCGGGCGGGGCGGCCATCCTGCTCGACGCGGCCGTCAAGGGCACCGTCGTCCTGCTGGCGGCGGGGCTGGCCGCGGGGGCCCTGCGCCGTTCGTCCGCCAGCGTCCGCCACGCGGTGTGGCTGCTGGGGCTGTGCGGGGCGCTGGTCGTCCCGGTGCTCTCGGTCACGCTGCCCGGCCTGCACGTCCTGCCCCCCTGGATCGCCGGGGCCGCCGTCCGCCCCGCCACCGAGGAACTGCCCCCCGCCACCGCCCGCGAGCTTGCCCGCTGGTCGGCGATTCGCCCGACCGTCACCGTGGACGACGTCGACCTCCCGGGCGCTCTGCGCCCGGTGACGAACGGCGACGGGCCCAGGCCCGCCCCAGTGAGCCCTGCCGACACCGCGGGGCCACCGGGAGACTCGCGAGCCACCTCCGCCCTCAACCCCTCAACCGGTCGCTCCAAGCCTCCGCCCGACCCCACGCAGCCGCCCCCAGGCCTGTTTCCGGCGGTGCGGGCGTGGTCGCCCTTCGCCTGGCTGCTCGGTGCAACCGTGGTCTTCCTGCCGGTTCTGCTGGGGCGCCTGTGGCTGCGGCGGGTGCGGAAGGAGGCCCTGCCCGTGACGGACGAGGCGTGGCTGGCGCTGCTCGCCCGCACCTGCGCGGACCTCGGCGTCCGCCGCCGCGTGCGGCTGCTGCAAAGCCCGCTGCGGACCATGCCGATGGTCTGGGGCGTTCGCCGTGTCACGCTGCTGCTGCCCGAGGACTGCCAGGCCTGGTCGCCCCAGTGCCGCCGGACCGTCCTGCTGCACGAACTGGCCCACGTCGCGCGGTGGGACTGCCTCACCCGCCTGCTGGGCCAGCTCGCCTGCGCGGTCTACTGGTTTCACCCGCTGGCATGGTGGGCGTGGCGGCGGATGGAACTCGAAAGCGAACGCGCCTGCGACGACTTCGCGCTGTGGGCCGGTTCGCCCCCCGACGAGTACGCCGAGCACCTCGTCCGGGCGGCCGCGGGGCTGGCGGCCGATCCACTCCCGTGCTGCGGGAGCATCGCCATGGCCCGCCGCTCGCGCCTGGAGGGTCGGGTCCTCGCCATCCTCGACCCCCGCTGCAACCGCCGCGTCCTGACCCGCGCGGGGCTGCTGACGGCCGGGGCCCTCATCGCCGCCTTCGTCATCCCACTGTCGGTCCTGCGGGCGGTGGAACTGGTGGCCGGTCCACGTGCGGTGACCGAGCCCACCGTAGTCTACCGCAACGATTTCGAGCATCCCGCGGGACCGGAGTGGTCGCAGCGCCGCATCGAGCGCGCCCCCCAGGGCGGGCAGCAGTTCCTCGGCAAGTTCTGGAACGGGCGGGTGACGCTCAAGCTCGCGGACCTGCCCGAGCACGCCATGGTCCGCGTGACGCTGGACCTGTACGTTCTGCTGTCGTGGGACGGCAGCCCCAACGCCTACCACGGGCCCGACGTGTGGTCGTGCTCCGTCGAGGGCGGACCCACGCTGCTGCGGGCGTCGTTCGCCAACATCGGCAGCGGGCCCTACCAGTCGTTCCCCTACGACTACCTCTGCGGACCGCTCCAGAAGACCCAGACCGGGGCCCTCGCCGTCGGAACGCTGGGGTACGAGCACTCCGGGCCGGCCCCCGACAACGACTCGATCTACCGCCTCACCCTCACCTTCCCCCACGCCGGGCCGGACCTGACGCTGGCGTTCGCCACCGAGGGGCTCAACGGGGCCGACGACGAACTGTGGGGGCTCGACAACGTCCAGGTCGAACTCCTGCCCCCCCCCCCCCCCCCCCGGGGCGAACGACTCCATGAGCTGTGGGACCGGCTCGCCGACGCGGACCCGATGGCGTCCTTGCAGGCCCAGTGGGACCTGACGGCCGCGGGGGAGCAGGTCGTGGCGTTTCTCGCCGACCGCCTGCACCAGTCGCCCCCGGCCGCGGACGCCCCGCGGGTGCGGACGCTGCTGGCGGAACTCGACAGCGACCAGTGGCGGGTCCGCGACGACGCCTCGCGGGCCCTGGCGGCGATGGGGTCGGCGGTCGCCCCGGTGCTGCGGGAGCACTTGGAGGACGGCGATCTGCCGGTGGAGGTGCAAGCCCGCGTGCAGGCGGTGTTGGAGACCCTGGGCAAGCGAGCCGTCCCCGAGGCCTGCCGCCGCTACCGTGCGATGCGGATCCTGTCGATCCTGCGGACGCCCGAGGCCTTCGACGCCCTCGTCCGCCTCGCCGACGACGAGCCCGACGCCCGCCGGCGTTCGATGGCCCGCGAGTACGCCCGCGAGATCGGCGACGAGGCCATGCAACGCTTCGTCCTCGCCGCCCGCCAGGCCGTCCGCGCCCAGCGCCTGGACATCGCCGCCGATCACTGCCACCGCGCCCTGTTGGTCGCTCGCGCCTGCGGGCACCCGCAGGCCGCCGAGCTGCGCGAGATCCTCGACCGCATCGAGACCGCCCGGACGACTGGGGCTCCGCTCGATCCCGACGCGGACGTGATCCTTCCGCCGTCGTCCCTGCGGATCGAGGTCGCCTGCGGAGGATGCCTGTCGATGGTCCGCCTGCCCCGGGGGCGCTTCCGCGCGCCTGTCCCCCGCGACGTCGCCCCCACGCAGGCCCCCGCCGTCGAGCGCTCACGCCTCGTCGAGATCACCTACCCGCTGTACATCTCGTCCACCGAGGTCACCCGCGGCGAGTTCGACGCCGTCATGGGCGAGCGATACGCCCTCGGAACGGACGTCCCGGCCACCGGGGTCTCCCTCGAAGAGGCCCTGGAGTTCTGCCGCCGCCTCACCGCCATCAGCGGACTGCCCGTCCGCCTGCCCACCGAGGCCGAGTGGGAGTACGCCGCCCGCTGCGGGCACGACGGGGAGCCCCCGCCCGACATGCCCCCCCCGCAGTTCCCCATCGGCGCCTACGAGGTGCTGTCGCATCCCGACGCGCTATACGCCTGGTCGCCCGCGCCCATGGGCGTTCCGGACCACCGCGTGGCCCTGTTGACGGCGCGGCAGGGCATGCCCAACGCCTGGGGCCTGTGCGGGATGACCGACGGGGTGCTGGAATGGTGCTCCGACGGGTTCGAGGCAGGCCCCGGGCCCGCGGGGGTGGACCCGGTCGGACCGTCGGAGGCCTCGCAGTACGTGGTCCGCGGGGGCGGGTGGACGCCGCGGCAGGGACGTGCGCGGGGGGACTTCGATCCCCGCGTGGGCTTCCGCGTCGTGATCGATCCGCTCCCGCCCGGGGGCGTCGATCTCCGCCGCCCGCTGCGCCTTGGCGACTTCACCGCGGCGAGCGACGCGAACGCCATCGAGACGGTCCTGCCCGTTCGCCTGCTCCAGGAGGCCCCCGGGCGTGGAACGCACAAGGCCCAGTGGGTCCTGCCCTCCGCCTGCCGCTGGACCGTCGAGCCCACGGAGATCGGGCGCGAGCTGGCGCAGGGGCAGGGGTACGACGCGAACTTCACGCTCCGCTTCTTCGGCAGAATGCACGAGGTCTTCCCCCTGCCGCGCCTGTACGTCACGCACCCCGGCGACGCGTCGCGGCAGGTACGGAGGGAGGTCCGCGTCTCCCTGTCCCAACTGAGCGACCTGCTCCCCTGCGTCGCGACGGTACGGCGCATCGATACGCCCCCGACGCTCGATGGGAACCTCGACGACGCCTGCTGGGCCGGCGAACCGACGCTCGCCCCGTTCATCCGCTACAACGGCATCCCGGACGCGCCTCAGCCCACCGAGGTTCGCATGGCCTACGATCGCCGGAACCTCTACGTCGCCGTGCGGTGCTACGACCGCCCCGAGGCCCTCGACAACCTCCGCGCCCTCGCCCGCGAGCGCGACGGGGCGGTGTGGCAGGACGACAGCGTCGAGATCTTCATCGACACCAACCTCGATCGGCGGTCGTTCTACCAGTTCATCGCCAACTCCCGCGGCGCCCGCTACGACGGGCGCGATGGCGACGCTTCGTGGGACGGCGACTGGAGCGTCGCCCCCGGCATCGAACGCCCGATCACCCCCGACCCGCTCCGCGGTACGCCGGGGCGAACCCCCGCCTGGACGCTCGAGTTCGCCATCCCCTTCGCCTCGCTGGACCTCCCGACCCCCAAGGAGGGCCTGCGCGTCGGATTCAACGTCGTCCGCGGCCAGTACTTTGCCGGCCGCCGTGAGATCTCGATGTGGTCGCCCCTGTTCATTCCCAACAACCTCACGCCCAGCCGCTTCGGGACGATCGTCTTCGAGGGAGAAGGCACCACGGGCCCGGCGCCAAGGACCCGGAAATAGGCACGGGGGAGCGGGAGGTTAGAGGTGAGAGGTTAGAGGTGGGAGGTCCGGAAGCGGGGCTTGAGGGTGGTCCGCCTGGGGCGTGAGCGCAGACGCTTCTGCCAAGCCCACCGACTGCGTCGGTGGGATGGACCGTGGACGCTACGGACTCTCGCCTCCTCTCCCTGCTGGCTGATCCCTATTCCCCGGCGCCTCTTCGTGCGGTAGGCTTCCCGGCATTCCAACATGGAGAGCGAAGCATGAGCATCCAGAACCGGACGATCCGCATCGGTGTTGTTGGCCTTGCCCACGGGGCCGGGCACGCCGCGACCCTTCGCGAGACGGAGGGATTTGAACTCGTCGCCCTGTGCGACGTGAACCCCCAGAGCCTCTCCGCCGTCGGGGACCGCACCGGCGTGCCCGCCGCTCTCCGCTTCACCGACTACGCCGCCATGCTCGACGGTGCAACCCTCGACGCCGTCGTCATCGCCGCCCCCACCCCGCTGCACACGGAGATGGCGCTGCCGGCCCTGCGGCGCGGGCTGCACGTGCTCATGGAGAAGGCCCTCGCGGACTCGCTGGACAGCGCCCAGCGCATCGCCGATGCGGTGGACGCGGCCGGGACCGTCTTTCAGGTCGGGTACGAGCTGCGCTCCAGCCCGCTGTACCAGAGGGTCCGCCAGACGGTGGCGTCGGGCGTGCTGGGCGAGACGGCCTTCGCCTGGATGACGCAGTTCCGCTCGCCCGCCAAGAGCGAGTGGCGGAGGGACCGGCGGATCGGGGGGATGTTCTTCGACTGCTGCATCCACCAGGTCGATGCGATGACGATGTGGCTGGACAGCGACTTCCACCGCTGCTACGCGATGGGCGCCCCGCTGGGGGCGTGCGGGCCCAGCGACGCGGTGCCCGACACGGTGGCGGCGTGCATCGAGTTCGCCAACGGTGTGCGGGCGACGGTGGGCTTCACGCAGACGACGGAGGTCAAGACGGTCAACGAGACGCTCTTCGGGATCGTGGGGACGACGGGCAAGCTCGAGGGCAACCCCTGGGACCCCGAGCACGCGGGCTCGCTCGACATCTACACCGACGGGGGGCTCTTCCGCAACCACGTGATCGTTACCGGCGAACTCACCTCGACGGGGCACTTGGGCTTCCGCGAGCAGCACGCCCGCTTCCGCGACACCATCCTCCACGGGGCCCCCAACGTCTGCAGCGTCGAAGACGCCCTCCGCACCCAGCGCCTCATGGCCGCCCTGGACATCGCCATCCGCGAAGACCGCCCCGTCCTCCGCAGCGAGTTCGCGTAGCGCTCTTCCTCCCATGGAGAAGAGCAGGGATGCAGGGGATGCAGGGGATGAGGGAAGGGCGGGGGAACCGGGAACCGAGGCACTAGGGAATAGGCACTAGGGAATAGGCAGAAGAAGAGGAAGAAGAGGCGGGGAGAGAGGGGGATTACGCAGATTATGCGATTGCGCAGATGAGGGATTGCGCAGAGGGAGGAGATGCGAGGATCGGGC
>JAWLCQ010000112.1:0-1222 GCA_041687095.1 Phycisphaerae bacterium
TGCCGCGGAGGCGCCATTCGCCCCTCCCGGACGCCGGGGGTCAGGAGACCCCCGTCGCACGCGCATGGGGCGTCGCACGCGCTTGGGGCGGGTCAGGAGACCCCCGGCGCACGCGATTGCGGGTTCCGAGCCGGGACCGATGGGTTTGTTTTCTATAGCGTGCGGGCTTCGAGTCGGGACGGATGGGTTTGTTCTCGCGGCTTGAGCGCGTGCGTTGGGGGTCTCCTGACCCCCAACGTCCGGGAAGGCCAACGAGCGCTTCCGCGCCAGCGTCATGGCGGCGCTTCGGTCGCGGCGGCCCTTCGACAGGCTCAGGACCCGGTCCCCGCCGCGATGGGGGCGCTCCAACGACGCTGGCGCGGAGGCGCCCCTCGCCCCTCCGGGACGCCGGGGGTCAGGAGACCCCCGTCGCACGCGATTGAGGCGTCGCACGCGCATGGGGCGTCGCATGCCTGTGGGGTGGGTCAGGAAACCCCCGGCGCGCTCGGGCGACTCTGTGATGGCCCTGTGGGGGCTGGGGCTCGGCATTGCCCGCGGGGGCGCGGGGGGCTATAAAAGAAGGATCGGGTGGTACCCTTGGAAGGACCGAACATGAACGGGCCGAACACTTCTCGTCGTCGCGCTGCACTGCAAACGCGCAGGATCCTCGCTCTTTCGAGGATGTTGCCCGGTCGTCACACGGCGCTCACTTCGCTTGGGGCCGTGGTCGAGGCGACAGCCCAATCGAAAATCGAAAGTCGAGCATCGAAACTGGGAGCGGGCGCAGCCCGCCCTGCGCTCCTGGCGGTGCTGGTGTGCCTCGTGGGGGCGTCCGCGCTCACCGTCGCTCCGCCCTCGCCCCCCGCCCTCGCCACCGGTCCGCTCCCACCGAGCCCCCTTCCCGCCGCCGAGCCCCAGGCCGCCCCCGCGGACGGGGCCGACGGCGCCCAGACGGTCCCCGCCGACGCGGCCGAAACCGACGCCCCGGCGGCCCTTTCCGACGGGGGCGGGGCGGAGGCTCCGGCGGCGACGACGTACCCCACCGCCCGCGACGAAGCCGACGCCCCCGACGCAGGCGACGCCGCGGCCGATGCAGGGGAAGCTGCCACCGACGCGACCAGCGCCCAGGACGCCGACGCCCCCGACGCGGGGGAGGCGGCCGATGCGGGGGAGGCGGACCGTGCCGCCGCCCCGGCCACGCGGCCGGCGGCGAGAGTGTTCGCGAACATTCCCCCGGGGGCCC
>JAWLCQ010000112.1:1232-15862 GCA_041687095.1 Phycisphaerae bacterium
GGTCACCGACGAGGGCTGGTTCGCCCCGCTCGCCAAGACGCCGCTCCCCTCCGCCCCGAAGAACGTCTTCATCCTCCCCGTCCGCGAGGTGATTCGGGACAAGACCTTTCAGGCGATGCGGCGGAAGGTGATCGCCGCCCGCGGCCGGGGGGCGGACCTGATCGTCATCGACATGGACACCTGGGGCGGGGAGGTCATCCCCGCGCTCGACATCGTCCGCCTGCTGAAGATCGAACTCGACGACATCCCCACCGTCTGCTTCGTCCGCACGCGGGCGATCTCCGCGGGGGCGATCATCGCCATCGCCTGCGACCACATCGTCTTCACCCGCTCGGGCGAGATGGGGTCGGCGGCCGTCGTGTCGGGCACGGGCGCGGACATCGAATCGACGATGAAGGAGAAGATCGAGAGCGACATGCGCTCCAGCGTCCGCGACTCGGCGGACGTGAACGGATACCACCCGGCGTTGACGGTGGCGATGATCGCGATGGAGGAGGAGGTCTGGCTGGTCCGTCACATGCAGACGGGCGAGTTGCGGTACGTGCTGGAGCGGGACTGGGAGCAGCGGGTCGAGAACGAGTGGTTCAGCCCCCTCGAGACGGAGCACGAGTGGGAGCGGCTGCGGGTGGTGGTGCCCGAGGGGCGGCTGCTGGCGATGAACTCGACGGAGGCGGAGCAGTACCATTTCGCATCGGCGGTGGTGCGGGCGACGGAGGAGGATCCCTACGAGGGGCTGCTGGAGCACCTCCACGCCGAGGGCAAGCTCGAGATCCTTGCGGACACCTGGTCGGAGCAACTGGTGGAGTTCCTGCAGTCCCCGCTGATGATCGCCGTGCTGACGATCGTCATGATCATGTTCTTCTACCTGGAGATCCACACGCCGGGGTTCGTGGGGTTCGGGGCGGTGGCGCTGACGGCGCTGCTGCTGCTGGTCGGCAGCGGGTATCTGGCGGGGATGGCGGCGTGGTGGGAGATTGCGCTGTTTGCGGTGGGCGTGGTGCTGCTGGGGCTGGAGATCTTCGTGATCCCCGGGTTCGGGGTCGCGGGCATCGCGGGCATCGCCCTGATGCTGATTGCCGGGATCGGCTTTCTGGTCAACAATCCTCCGGACCGGTTCCCCTGGCCGGACACCCCGCTGAGCTGGGCGCTGCTGGAGCGCGGGCTGATGTCGGTGAGCATCGGGGTGATCCTGGGCGTGATCGCGATCGTCGTGCTCAGCCGCTACCTGCCCAAGCTGCCGGTGGCGCGGCGGATCATCCTGGCGGGCCCGACGGGGCTGGTGACGGCCGCCCACGGGTCGCCCCTCTCCCACATCCGCGTGGGGGACGTGGGGCAGGTGGTCGGGACGCTCCGCCCGGTGGGCAAGGTGCGGTTCGACGGGGCGCTCATGGACGCCGTCAGCCAGGGCGAGATCATCGAGCCCGGGGCGCGGATCCGCGTGCTGGCGAACGAGGGCAACCGCCTGGTCGTGGAGCGGGCGGAGTGAGAGTCCGGCCTCGCGGCCGGTTGGGAGGTGAACGATGGATTGGCTCAGCTTGTTGATTGCGCTGGTCATTGCGGCGGCGGTGCTGTTCCTGCTGGAGATTCTCACGCCGATCTTCGGGATCTTCGCGGGGTTGGGGTTGCTGGCGGCGGCGGGGAGCATCGTCGTCGGGTTCGTCATCGGCCAGTGGGTGGGCGTGGCGGTGCTGGCGGCGACGCTGGTGTGGATCCCGCTGTACCTGGTGGTGGTGGTGAAGGTCCTGCCGAAGACCCCGCTGGGCAAGCGGCTGTTCCTGGGGCGCACGCGCGGGCAGGAGGGCGGGGGGTCGATCCCGTCGTCGGAGGCGCTGCGGGAGCTGGTCGGGCAGGAGGGCGTCGCCGACACCTTCCTGCGCCCCAGCGGATCGGTGCGGGTGGCGGGGCGGCGGGTGAACGCGGTGAGCGAGCAGGGCACGATCTCCCGCGGCACGCCCATCCGCGTGGTGCGGGCGAGTTCGACCGAGGTGGTGGTGCGGGCGGTGGGCGAGGGGGTGAGGGGGTGAGGGGGAATTGCGGATTGCGGATTGGTAACCGTTCACGCCCTTCCAGACAGCAGGAAGGGCGTGAAGAAAGGGGCCTGTCGTCGCCCAGGCGGATGTCCTGTTCCCACTCCCCCACCGGCCCCGTGCCGCTTGCCTCTTCTTCTCCCCACCGACCCCGCGTCGGTGGTAAGTCGGCTTCCTGACTACGGGATCACCCACGGACGCGGACGATGCGCGGACCCGGCGCACCGGCCGTAGTCGAGAGCCGTTTGAACCACCGACGCGAGGTCGGTGGGGAGAAGAAGCAGCAGAAGAAGCAAGAGATCCGTGGGGGCGTGCGAGTAGTCGATAGCCTCCTTCCACCGACGCGGGGTCGGTGGGGAGGTTCGGACGGCGGGCGTTTTTCTCAAACCCCCGGGGTGCCGCGTGAACGGTTACAAAGCGGGAGAGGCGCAGGGAGCCTCGGAAAAGGGGACGGGCTCCGTAGCGGCATGCTTCTTGCCGCGCAGGTGCCTGTCCCCTTTTCCGACTCCGCAGATACAGTCGTGCACCCGCGGAAGACGGTGGTATTGCGGTCGGGATTCGAATAGAGTAGTTTGAGTTCGCAGCATTTCGTGGCGTACGGGCAGCGAGGGACGGGAGGCCCGGCCGTGGGAATCGGCCGGGTGGAACTGCTGCTCGGCGGGCTGGTGTGGGCGCGATCGTGTTGATGCGCGAGGACGCGCTGGGGCGGAGTTCAGGCGGAAAGGACGAGGCAATGCAGGCAATGGTACACATGATCACTTTGGCGCAGGTCGATCCGTTCGCGTGGGTCCTCATCGGGTTGGGGATCATCGTGGTGCTGGCGTTCCTGATGCTCTTCGGCCCGCTGTTCGGGCTGTGGATCCAGGCGCTGTCGGCGGGCGCGGGCGTGGGGATCTTCGACCTCATCGGGATGCGGTTCCGCCGCGTGAACCCCAACGTCATCGTCCTGAGCCGCATCCAGGCGGTGCGGGCGGGGCTGGACCTGTCGACCAACGAACTCGAGGGCCACTACCTCGCGGGCGGGCGGCCGGTGAACGTCGTCCGCGCCCTCATCGCCGCCAACCGCGCGGAGATCGAGCTGACGTGGAACCGCGCGACGGCGATCGACCTCGCCGGGCGCGACGTCCTGGAGGCCGTCCAGACCTCCGTCAACCCCAAGGTGATCGACTGCCCCAACCCCGCCTCGGGCAGGATGACCATCGACGCCGTCGCCCGCGACGGGATCCAGGTCAAGGCCCGCGCCCGCGTCACCGTCCGGGCGTCCATCGACCGCCTCGTCGGTGGCGCCACCGAGGAGACCATCGTCGCCCGCGTGGGCGAGGGCATCGTCACCACCATCGGCTCGTCCGACACCTACAAGGCCGTCCTGGAGAACCCCGACCTCATCTCCAAGCGCGTGCTCGAAAAGGGCCTCGACGCCGGGACCGCCTTCGACATCCTCTCCATCGACATCGCCGACGTGGACGTGGGCGACAACATCGGGGCCAAGCTGCAGGCCGACCAGGCCGAGGCCGACAAGCGCCGCTTCCAGGCCGAAGCCGAGAAGCGCCGCGCCATGGCCATGGCCCGCGAGCAGGAGATGAAGGCCCTCGTCGAGGAGAACCGCGCCAAGGTCGTCCTCGCCGAGGCCGAAATCCCCCTCGCCATGGCCGAGGCCTTCCGCTCCGGCAACTTCGGGATCATGGACTACTACCGCATGAAGAACATCCAGGCCGACACCACCATGCGGGACAACATCGGCGGGGGGTCCAAGGGCCCCCAGCCGCCCAAGCCCATCGGGTAGCCCGCCATGCTGAGGATCCTGGCACAGGACATGGGAGACGCCTGCGGGGCGATCTTCGCCGCGCTGGTCATCGCGGTCTCGGCGATCGCGCACCTGCTGCAGAAGTCCAAGGAGAAGCAGCAGGAGCGGGACGCCGAATCCGCCCGCCGGCACGACCGCGAGCGACAGCGGCATGACGCGTACTCGCAGGAGTCCGTCCGCCTGCCCTCCGAGCGGCGAGGCGGGGGGGGGCTGGCGGGCGAGGTCCGCCGGCGGGCCGCCTCCCCTCCGCCTCCGCCCCGCTCCGGCCAGGGGCCCCAGCGGCGAAAGGGCGCCGCCCCGCCCCGGCCCCCGTCGGCCGCCCCGGCCATGCCGCAGGTCGTGAACCTGGACTTCGCGGCCCCGACCCCGCGGGTGCACCTGGACCTGTCCGACCCCGAGATCGCCCGCCGGGCGATCCTCTTCCACGAGATCCTCTCGCCCCCCAAGGCCCTCCGCGACGAACCGGAGATCTGGGACGCCCACTGAGGCAGGCCCTTCGGGCTTGCGCCCGCTACCGCCGGCGCTTGCGCCGCAGCAGGTAGGGCGCGCAAGCGGCGGAGCGAAGCGGAGACGCTTGCGCGCGGGATGCCGCGTCCCGCGCGCAGAGGGCTCCGCTGCGCTCCGCCCTCTGCACGCCCTACGGCTCTGGAAGCCCTTCGGGCTTGCGGGGGGGGCTCGGCAGGCCCTTCGGGCTTGCGCCCGCTACCGCCGGCGCTTGCGCCGCAGCAGGGCCAGCCCGCCCAGGCCAAGGAGCGACAGCGTGGCCGGTTCGGGCACGCGCACGAGCAGGTCCTGCTCGCCGTTGAGCCACGAGCCCGGGATGGCGTCGAGGCCCAGCAGGTCCAGGGCGACGTTGGCGGCCTCCCCGTTGCGGATGGGCTGCAGCGGGTCGAGGTAGCTCGGCCGTCCGGTCCCGGGGTCCAGGCGGGTGAGGGGGTTCATCGCGTACAGGTCCGCCCCGCTGGGGACGCCCGGGCCCCAGACGTAGAAGGGGATGGTGTAGGTCGTGTCGATGGCGGGATCGGCGTGGTTGAAGCCCGTGCCCGCGTGGTCGGTCGTCAGCACGATGGCGGTCTTGCCCGCCAGGGCGGGGGTGGCGGCGATGAGGGCGAGGATCTCCCCGAGGTACGCGTCGACAACCTGGACGCTGTCGAGGTAGCCCTCGCTCATCCACCCGTAGGTGTGCCCGGCGTAGTCGGGCTCGTAGAAGTGCAGGAACGTGTAGCCCTGCACCGTGGTGGCGAAGTCGGCCTTCATCTGGTTGACGAGGGCGGCGGACTGGTAGTTGGCGATGAGCGAGTGGTCGATGAGGGTTGGCCAGCTCTGGGGGAAGAGGGAGAACTTGGTCTTGCTGGCGTACAGCCCCGTGGTCAGGCCGGCCGCGTGGGCGACGTCGAAGGCCCCGGCGACGTAGGAGCCCTTGTTGGACTCGAGGGTCGTGGTGAGGGGCGGGGTGCTGTTGCTCAGCCAGTCGTGCCCCGTGTAGACCGCTCCCACCCCGATGCTGCCGTACTTGTTCCTCTGCGCCCGGCCCGTGAGCTGGGTGACGTGGCTGGGGAGCGTCTCGGAGGTGAGGTAGTCGCAGCGGGCGTTATCGGTGAACGCCCCCTCGCTCCGCAGGCGGTGGAAGTTCGGGAGTTGGGCGTCGGTCAGCGTGGTCACCGCGTCCGGCCGCAGGCCGTCGACGCTGATGTGGAAGACGTGTTCGATCCCCGCGCCCCAGCCCGCTTGCGCCCCGATCCCCAACATGGCCGCGAGAACAACGACACTCCATCGCGCGGACTTTCGCTTGAGCATGCGAACCTCCTTGCACTGCTGTCCATCCGGTACATCATGAGCCGCAGCGCGCTTGACCGACGAGCCATCGACAAGCGTATCGCTATGCGTCAATATAGTGGGGAGGCCCCCGTTTCCCAAATGCTTCTCGGAAAAAGCGGAAACGGTATCCGTTCACGCGCTGCAGTGCGGGGTTTGAAGAGGACGCATGGCATCCGAACCTCCCCACCGACCCCGCGTCGGTGGTAGGCGGCTATCGACTACCTCGCAGGCCCCCACGGGTCTCTTGCTTCTTCTTCTTCTTTTCCCCCACCGACCCCGCGTCGGTGGTTTAAACGGCTCTCGACTACGGCGGGGGCGCGACGGGCCCGCGGTTCGTCCGCGGCGGTCGGTGATCCCGTAGTAGGGAAGCCGGCTTACCACCGACGCGGGGTCGGTGGGGAGCAGGAGAGGAATGGGCGGGAGCCGCCGCTGTAGTTGAGAGCCGCTTACCACCGGCACGGGGCCGGTGGGGAGAAGAAGAGGCAAGCGCCACGGGGCCGGTGGGGAAAGAGGCAAGCGCCGCAGTCAACACGGGGGCTGGTGGGCAGAGGGAGCCCCCAAGGCGCCTGGGGTTCGACAGGTCCCTTTTCTTCACGCCTTCGCTGCCGTTTTCGAAGGCGGGAACGGTTACCGGAAACGACGGTCGCGCGGGATCGGCGGGCCTACTCCTCCGCCGCGTCCATCTCGCTGACGGTGCGGAAGTACTCCTCGACCTGGCGGCGGTACTCGGGGGAGACGTCCCGGGCGCGGGACTCGTAGAGTTCGCGGGTGTCGTCGGACTGGAGGTCCTCGCTGCCGCGGACGTTCTCGCCCGTCCCGTCGCGGCCCTGCTGGAGGCGGAGGTTGCCCGGGGCGGGGGTGTTGCCCTCGCGGGCGCGGGCGACCGCGCCGCTGTCCCGCCGGCGGCGGGCGGTGTCGAGGGTCTCGCGGTAGCGCTCGACGAAGGCCTGGAGCTGGGGCTCGGTCATCCCGAGGTCCTGGAGCAGTTCGGGGTCCACCGTCCCGTCGCGGAGCTGCGCGTCCAGTTCGTCGATGACCCGCCCGACGCTCTCGATGGGGTCGTCCTCGGGCGGCGTGTCCCGGTCGAGGCGGTCGGGCTCGTCCACCTCGCCGCGCTCGTCGGTCGACCCGCCACTGGCGTCCCCGCCGCTCTGTCCGGACGTGTTGCCCCCCCCGCCGGTCCCGGCCCCTTCGCCCTGTCCCTGCCCCTCGCCTTGGCCCTGGCCCTCGCCCTGGCCTTGCCCCTCACCCTGTCCCTGTCCTTCGCCCTGCCCCTGCCCTTCGCCTTGGCCCTGTCCCTCGCCCTGTCCCTGCCCTTCGCCTTGGCCCTGGCCCTCACCCTGGCCTTGCCCTTCGCCCTGCCCCTCGCCCTCCCCCTCGCCCTCCCCCTCGCCTTGTCCCTGTCCTTCGCCTTCGCCCTGCTGTCCGGCGTCCTGGGGGGCGCCTGGCTCGCCCGGTCCGGGTGGTCCCCCGGGCAGTCCGCCGTCGGGGGGCGGGGATCCGCCGTCGTCGGGCGGGGGCGGTTGCCCGCCGTCGTCGATGGGTGCGTCGGGGTCGCGCGGGTCGTTCCCGTTGGGGTTCCCGGGCGTGTCGGGATCGGCCGGCGCGGCGGGGTCTTGGGGATTCTGGGGATTCTCGGCCTCCTCCTGCTCCCGCCGCAGCCGCTCCTCGATGCGTTCCAGGAGGTCCCCGTCCCCGCGGGCGAGTTCGATCAGCTCCTGCGCGGGGTCGCCCTCGATGGCGGGGGGGCCGTCGCCCTCGGCGGGGCGGGGGGCGGCGGGGCTCTCGCTCTGTTCGGTGCGGCGGCGGAGGGCCTCGGCCTCGGCGGCCTGCTGGGCGAGGGCGTCGGCGTCGGGGGCTTGGATGACGAGTTCGAACGTTTCGCTCCGCCCCAGCCCCCCGATCGTCCCGTCGCTCTGGGGGCAGAAGTCGCGGGCCTCGACGTGGCAGGTGACGGTGTCCCCGGGGCGCCCGAGGGTGGCGACGGCGCGGACGGCCTCGATGTCGCGGGCGGGCGATCCGGGCAGGGTCCCCTCGCTCAGCGGGAGGCGGACCGTCTTGTCGCCCCGCGCGCAGACCAGGTGCACCGCCCCCACGCCGAAATCGTCGCTCGCCAGCCCCGCCAGGCGGAGGGCCTCGTTGAGGGGCAGTTCCACGCGGCCGAGGGGCTCGGTGAGCCGCACCCGCGGGGCCGCGTCGGGGAGGGTCCGCACGCCGAACCAGTCGGTCTCCCCGCGGATCATCGGGTGCGTGCCGCGGTACTCCAGGCGGTAGCGGTCGTCGGCGGTGACGACGAACTCGCCCGACATGCGGTTGCCCTCGGGGCGCAGGATGACGGGCGGGGCGGACTCGAAGACCAGCGTCGCCCCGCTGAGTTCGACGTTGGTCTCCGCGTCGAGGCGGACGCGCGTGCCCGCGAGGGCCTCGATGGCGGGCACGTCGGAGACCGTCCGCCCGCGGGGCGTGTAGGCGGGCCAGTCCAGCGTCACGCGAACGGACCGGGTGGCGGGGATCGGGAGCACCTGCAGCGTGTGCACGCCGGTATCGGCGTCGCCGCACTGCACGTGGAAGCTGGCGGTGCGGTGCTCGTCGGCCCCCGCGCTGGGCCAGATCGCCAGGTAGCGCCGCCATCCGCCCTCGCCCTCCCCGATGCAGCGCATCTCGAAGGTGTCCCCGTCGAGGTAGCGCTGCCCATCGCGGCTGATGCGGAGCGTCGCGGGGCCCTCGGGGTGGCGGATGTCGACCTCGAAGCGGACGGGCTGTCCCGTCAGGGCCACGCCCTCGCCCGACGGGTCGGGGGCCACCAGGGCCAGGCGCGTGCGGGTGGGGGCGGGGACGGCGTCGTCGCCCAGTGCGCGGCGGAGCGAGGGGAAGACCGACTTGGGGCTCAGCGCCGCGTACAGCCCGAACCCCAGCAGGGCGGCGGCGAAGACGATCCCGCTGACGCGGAGCGAGCGGGTCGCGACGGCCGACTCGACGTCGGTGTCGTAGGCTTCCTGGGCGGCGCGGCGCTTGATGGCGGCGACGGCGGCGCGCTCGACGGAGCCCGCCCCGCCCTCGAGCTGCAGCGCGGCCGTCAGGTCGTTGCGGAAGTCCGGGTGCGCCTGCTCGATCAGCCGCGCGGCGTACAGGTCGTTCACCCGCCGCAGCAGCGGCAGGACCACCATGCCCGCGGTCAGGCCCGCGACGGTGAGCCCGTAGAGCCACCGCAGCACCGCCCGCGTTCCGCTGGACAGCCCCCCGGGGACGAGGTGGTCGGCGACGACGATGGCGAGCAGGAGGGCGGCGGCCACGCCCAGCACGAGCAGCACCGCCCCCCCGACCGCCACCAGCCGCAGGCGGCCCTTGGTCATGCGGAGCACGTACTCGATAAACAGTTCGCTGTCCGTCCTGGCGGATGGCTCGGGCATACGGCGACCTCCCCGGCAGAGCCGACACTCCTCATTCTAAGAAGATGCTTGAGAGGTGTAAAGGTTCCCCGCCCGCGCGGGTGCACGACCGTATGTGCGCAGTACCCCCTGCCGTGGGGTCCGGTCAGAGGAAGGGGAGAGAAAGGGATTGCACAGATTGATGGGATTACACAGATGAGATCATGTCCATCGAAGGCTGCGCCGGCGCGGAGGACGCGCGGCCTACTTCCATCTGTGTAATCTCTTAAATCTGCGTAATCCCCCTCTCTCCGGCCCCAATGGCCGGACCGTACGTTGCATGCAGGAACCGTCGCGCCCTGCCCGCGCGCGCCGCGACGCCCCGCGGGTCACCCCACGGGGCGTCGCATTCTTCCACCCATCCCCGGAAGCAGCGCCGAGGCGGTCACGGTGTCGTGTGTCGAGTCCGGCGGCGAAGCACGGCCGCGAGCAACAGCACCGCACAAACCCCCAGAAACACATAGAAGAGAAAGCGCCCTGCACCCTGAGCGGCGGGGGCGACCTCGGAGAAGGCGATCACCGCCGCAATGGCGGCGAGTCCCCCGAAGCCCAACGCCCATGCCAGCAGGTTCAAGTAACGCTCCTTTCCCGCCCCCATCGCGGCCGCCCGATGGCGGCCGCGACGGGCGGGAGCGGTCTCACCGTCCCCCACGGGTCGGGCAGGGGGCGCGGTGTCATCTCGAATCGCCACTAGTCGCCGAGATCGTCACCTTCCCAGGTGTTCTCCTCGATCACGCCCTCGTCCTCGAAGACCCCCTCATCCTCCATCACGTCCCGGTCGTCCGTGATGATGCCCTCGTCGTCCTCGAAGACGCCCTCATCCTCGACGATGCCCTCATCCTCGACGACCTCGGTGTCGTCGCGGCAGCCGGTGAGGGTGACGGCCGGAACGGCCAGCGAGAGCATGAGCAGCAGGGACATCAGCGTCAGTAGCGGTTTGCCGAAGAACGTAGTCATCGTAATCTCCTTCACGTGCTTCCATCCTGTCGAGACAGGCGGGGGAAGCGGGGCCGGACGCCACTGCGCCCCAGCCGCGGCCGCGCCACCGCCTGATCCATGAACCCCTTCGGTTCGGCGCTCCCCCGGGCCGCTTGCCCGATGAGCATGTCGAATGATAGGGACGGAGGGGTGGGGCGCCCCATCAGCCCTGGCGCGCAATGGGCCATCGGGGCATCCCCCATGGGGCGGGCCACCGCATCTCCGTGTTTCCGTGGCATGGGCGTCTCGCCCATGGGTCCCACGGGCATCCTGCCCGTGGCCTTTGGCGGAGAAGCCTTCGTGGATTGGGGGTGGTTGGGCTCGCCGGAGGCCGTTTTCACCTCTCGGCAGGGGCGAGACGCCCCTGCGACACACGGGCGAGACGCCCGTGCCACGGAGATGCGATGGCCCGGCCCTAGGGGCAAACGGTTTGACGCGGGGGTCCCCCGCCTGCTAGCATGCGGTCTTCCCGAAGTACAGGACGCGTATGCTGGCGATCATCAGCGACATCCATTCGAACATCGAGGCCCTGCGGGCGGTGATGGCGGACATCGACCGCCGCAACGTCGAGCGCATCATCTGCCTGGGCGACGTGATCGGCTACGGGCCCAACCCCCGCGAGGCCGTCGACCTCGTCCTGCAGCGCTGCAGCGTCACCCTCATGGGCAACCACGACTTCGCCGTCATGTTCGAGCCCAACAAGTTCAACATCGGCGCCGAGGCCGCCTGCTACTGGACCCGCCAGGCCCTCGAGGACGAGCCCGACCCCGACGCGCGCAACGCCCGCTGGGGGTTCCTGGGCGTCCTGCCCAACAAGCACGTGATGAACGGGGACGCGTACGGCATGGGGGCGCTGACGTTCGTTCACGGCTCGCCCCGGCGGCCGATCAACGAGTACGTCTTCCCCGACGATATCTTCAACAACCCCGGGAAGGTCAACGGCTGCTTCGACCGCTTCGAGCACCTGTGCTTCGTGGGGCACACGCACGTCCCGGGGGCGTTCCTGGAGACCCCCGACTTCTACAGCCCCGACGAGCTGGACGGCGTGTACGAGGTCACCCCCCGCCACAAGGCGGTCATCAACGTCGGGTCGGTGGGGCAGCCCCGCGACCGCGACCCGCGCGCCAGCTACGTCACCGTCGAGCCCGGCTGCGTCCGCTTCGTCCGCGTCGAGTATGATGTGGACGCCGTCGCCAAGAAGGTCTACGCCATCGGTGACCTCGACGACTACCTCGGCACCCGCCTCAAGGAAGGGCGCTAGTCCTCCCTGGGCCTTGACGGTATGGGCCGGACGCCCCCGCCCGGGGGCGAAGGCGCGGCGCCCCGGCGGCGGAATCCCGCCCCCGGCGGGCGGCGCCCCAACGAACGATGTGGAACGACCACGAGGAGAACGCCTTGGATTCCCGCAGACTGATCGTCACGCTTCTGGTCCTGGCCCTCGGATTCGGGCTGCTCACCTGGCACGTCATGGGCCAGCGCGACGGGCAGGCCGGCGTTGCCCTTGCGCAGGACGCCGCGCCCTCCGCGCCCCAGACCGCCCCCGCCGACGAAGCGCCCCCCGCGGACGCAGCGCCCGCGGACGACGCCGCCCCCCCAGCGCCCCCCGCCCCGGCGGCGGGCGAAGCCCCGCTCCCCGCGGAGGCTCCCCGAACCGCCGCCCCCGCGCGCCCCGCGCCCTCCGCCACGGCCCCCGCCGCCCCCGCGCCCCGCCGGACCTGGCGGTGGCTGTCCGCCCCGCCCCGGCAACTGCGCCTGGGCTCCCTCCGCCCGACGGACCCCTATGCCTTCGAGGTCGAGCTGGTCAATGAAGGGGCGGCCGTCACGGCCGTCAGGCTCCGGGGCTACTACGAGACCGTCAAGGACAAGATGCTCGCCGACGAGGACTGGGACCTCTACCGCCAGGCCCTCCGCGAGCAGCCCGACGAGTACCGCGGCAACTACAACATCATGCAGCCCTTCGCCTTCCGCGGGTCGGGCCACCGCCCCCTGGAAACGCGTTCCGTCACCTTCACCCCCCCCGGGCAGGACCGCCGGTGGACCTTCTCGCTGAGCGACGCCTCCTGGCGGGTCGTCGAGGGGCCCACGACGGGCGAGGGCGGGGCGCAGTCCGTCCGCTTCGCCTGGACGATCGAGTGGGACTTCTCCCAGGGCCAGGGCGAGAGCGACTGGCGGGACCTGATGACGGTCTACAAGACCTACACCATCCGCCCCGCGAGCTACTCCATTGAGGTCGACCTGGCCGTCGAGAACCACACCGCCGACCCCCTCGCCGTCTCGCTGGACCAGAAGGGGCCCACGGGCATCCGCCGCGAGGAGGTCCGCGGGGACCAGCGGCGGGTGGCGTACGGGGTCCTCAAGGGCGAGGAGGTCGAGGTCTCCGCCACCCTCGATCATGCCGGGCGGCTGTACAAGCTGCCGGTGGGGCGGCACCCCGAGGACGTGGTGGGCGGCAGCGCCGCGGAGAGCCCCGTCCTGTGGATCGGGTACACGAACAAGTTCTTCGGATCGATGCTGTACCTGGCGCCGCGGGAGGAGGGGCAGTTGGCGGCCCCGTCGTACAGCGCCCGCTTCTACGCGTACCCGGGGCAGGCGACGGCGAGCGAGCGGATGTTCGTGACGGGCGTGGAGCTGGGCGGGGAGCGGCCGCTCGTGGTCGCCCCCGGGCAGGTCGTGACGGCGAAGCTGGACGTCTTCGCGGGCCCCAAGGACCGCGACGTCTTCCTCGATCAGAACAACCCGTTCTACCGCCCGCTGTACCAGCGCCTGGGGTACTCCAACACGATCGTCCTGGGCTCGTGCACCTGGGACTGGCTGACGCTGGGGATGATGTGGCTGCTGGAGAAGTTCGCGGCCATCGCGTTCGGCAACTACGGGGTGGCGATCATCGTGCTGGTGGTGCTCGTCCGCCTGGCGCTGCATCCGCTGACGAAGCGCTCGCAGGTCGCCATGAGCCGCATGCAGAAGCTCGGGCCCAAGATGAAGGAGATCCAGGAGAAGTACGCCCACGACAAGCAGGCCCAGCAGCGGGAGACGAT
Source organism: Phycisphaerae bacterium (assembly GCA_041687095.1). GTDB lineage: Bacteria > Planctomycetota > Phycisphaerae > SM23-33 > SM23-33 > JAWLCQ01. The sequence goes on from JAWLCQ010000112.1 coordinate 14,323, forward strand.
GAAGTTCTACCGCGAGCACGGGGGCGGGATGCTCGGGTGCCTGCCCATGCTCCTGCAGATGCCCATCTGGATCGCCCTGTACTCGGGCCTCAACGCCCTGATCGAACTCCGCCACGCGGCGTTCCTGCCGTTCTGGCTCACCGACCTCAGCGCGCCCGACACCGTGATCTCCTGGGCGCCCTACGAGCTGCCCCTGATCGGGACGGGCCTGCACCTGCTGCCGATCCTGCTGGCCTTCGCGTTCGTGCTGCAGATGAAGATCAACCCCCAGATGGCCGGGGGGCAGCCCGGGGCGATGACCGAGCAGCAGCAGGCCCAGCAGAAGATGATGAAGTGGATGATGCCCGCCATGATGCTCTTCGTCCTGTACACCGCCCCCTCCGGGCTCAACCTCTACATCATGACCTCCACCTTCGCCGGGGTCGCCGAGCAGTACGTCATCCGCAAGCACATCCGCGAACGAGAGGAGGCCCAGGCGATGAAGGAAACGACCATCGAGGTCCCCGGCAAGGCCCTCCGCGGATCCCGCCCCAAGAAGCCCAAGGGCCCCGGGTTCATGAAGCACGGGTAGCGGGGGGGGGAGGGGGGAGAGGCACTAGGGACTAGGCACTAGGGACTAGGCACTAGGGAATAGGCAATAGGGAATAGGCAATAGGGAATAGGCAATAGGGAATAGGGAAGAGGGGGAACCGTTCGCGCCTTCGCAAACAGCAGCGAAGGCGTGAAGAGAAGGGTCCGCCGGGATCCGAAGGCGGGAGAGGCGAAGGCGGGGTAGGCTGTATCGAGCGGCCGCGCCGCCCCCGCCGGGCTTGCCCCGGCGGAGCGAAGGTTTCTAAGCTAGCCGACGGCGATCCACTTTCACTTCTTCTTCTTCTTCTTCTTCTTTCCGCCCCCGCCCGGCTTGTCCGGGTGGAGCGAAGGTTTCTAAGCTACTGGCGGGCTGCGAGGGCGTGAAAGCTTCGCTCCACCGGCGTAAAGCCGGTGGGCGCGGAAAGAAGAAGAAACAGCAGGAAAGAGGGGACAGGGCGCCGGCTAGCTTAGAAACCTTCGCTCCCCCGGGACGAGCCCGGGCGGGGGCGGGCAACCGGCCCTCCCTCCCCTCATCGGATCGCGCATCGATGCCTTCTCCCTATGCCAGTGCGGACCGGCCCGGTGGGGACGGAGAGGCCGAGATGTGTAGAACAACAAGGTCTCCTGACCCCCAACGTCCGGGAACACTCGGAGCGCTTCCGCGATAGCGTTCTGGCGGCGGTTCGGTCGCGATGGCATGTGGAGTGCGGCGGTTCACCGCCGCTTTCCACCCAACGCCTGAACCTCCCACGGAAGGTTCTCTCCGCAGACCATCCCTCAATGTCCGGGCAACCTCAGCGCCAAGTCCATTCCATCCTTCAGGCCGCTCGACGGAGGCCAGCCCGTGCGACGGGTCCAGATCCGTTGAAAAGCGGCGGTTCACCGCCGCTTTCTGCAAGATGCTCGATCGCCACCCCCGGACGCCTTCGCCAAGTCGCCTCCCACCCTGTGGATCCTGCGCGCGGGGCTC
>JAWLCQ010000113.1:0-15847 GCA_041687095.1 Phycisphaerae bacterium
GGACGAGGCGGGGAGCGGGGATGCTGGGGATGCGAGAGGAGAGGGCGGTGCGCGCGGGGGCTCGACCGCGCCCGGGGGCGGACCTGTGCAGCTGCCCGGGCGCCCCCTCACCCCCCTCGCTGCGCTCGGGGACCTCTCCCCGAGGGGAGAGGGGTTGACGGCGGCCGCGGGCGGGGGGTCGGCTGCGGGCGGGGGGTCGGCGGCGGGCGGGGCGTCGGCGGCGGGCGGGAGCGACTCCCTCCCGATCCCCTGCATCCCCGCCTGCCCCCAAAACGATGAGGCGGGGCTGGCGGCCGAGAGCGTGCTGGACGTGGAGCGGATCGGGCTGTACGTGGCGCGGGCGCAGCGGGCGCTGCAGACGGTGATGCGGGAGCTGCGGGCCGTGCAGGGCCGCCGGCGGCAGGAGCACCGGGACCTGCTGGAGGAGCGGATGGACAGCTCGGGCGTCCCGTTCCGCGAGCAGGGCCGGATCGCCAGCCAACTGGTCGCGATGACGGCGGGGCGGCTGGCGGAGTTGGAGGACGGCGAGGACGCGGACGGTGCGGACGCCCCCCCGCCCGAGCCCGAGCCCGAGGAGGATCTGGAGGCCATCGGGGAGCGGCTGCTGGGGATCCTCGCCGAGGCGAGGGAGGAGACGAAGGACCAGACGGAGGAGGAGGTCATGACGGAGCTGCAGGCGGTCATGGAGCACGATGCCCAGGCCGGGGAGCGGAACGCCCAGCGCCGCAAGGACCGGATCGCCCGGCGGCAGGCGCGGCGGCGGCGAGGGTAGAGCGGCCCGGTTGGCTTCGTTTCGCACACAGCGCGCAAATGGGTTCGTTCCGCACGCAGCGCGAATGGGTTCGTTCCGCACGCGGCACGAATGGGTTCGTTCCGCACGAAGCGTGAATGGGTTCGTTTCGCACGAAACGCGAATGGGTTGGTTTCGTACGAAGCGTGCGAACGGCCGCCAGGTGCGGCGTTTCCCTGATGGGCCGCAGAGGCGCGGAGACGCGGAGGGTTCGGAATGGGTAACCGTTCACGCGGCGCCCCCGGGGCCTGAGAAAGACGGCAGCCATCCAAACCTCCCCACCGACCCCGCGTCGGTGGAAGGCGGCTATTGACTACTCGCGGGCCCCCACGGGTCTCTTGCTTCTTCTTTCCCCCACCGACCCCGCGTCGGTGGTTCAAACGGCTCTCGACTACGGCCGGTGCGCAACGCCCGCGGATCGTCCGCGTCCGTGGGGCATCCCGTAGTGAGGAAGCCGGCTTACCACCGACGCGGGGTCGGTGGGGAGAAGAAGAGGCGCCCCCCCTACCCCAGGGTCCGCCGGATGTTCTCTTCGGTCACGGGCGTGATGATCCCGCGGTCGGTGATGAGGCCGGTGATGAGTTCGGCCGGGGTGACGTCGAAGGCGGGGCAGTAGGTGCGGACGTCCTGGGGTGCGGTGCGTTTGCCGAAGCCCTCGGTGACCTCCTCCGCCCCGCGCTGCTCGATGGGGATGGCGTCCCCGCTGGGCAGGGCGAGGTCGAAGGTGCTGTAGGGCGCGGCGACGTAGAACGGGATGTTGTGGCGGCGGGCGAGAATGGCGACGCCGTAGGTGCCGATCTTGTTGGCCGCGTCGCCGTTGGCGGCGATGCGGTCGGCGCCGGTGATGACGAGCTGGACGCGGTTTTCGCGCATGACCTGGGCGGCCATGTTGTCGGTGATGAGGACCGCGTCGACGCCGCCCTGCATGAGTTCCCAGGCGGTGAGGCGGGCGCCCTGGAGGAGCGGGCGGGTCTCGTCGCAGTAGACGGTGAAGCGGTGCCCGCGGGCGTGGGCGACGTACATGCCCGCGGTGGCCGTCCCGATGCCGGCCGTGGCCAGCGCCCCGGCGTTGCAGTGCGTGAGGACCCCGGAGACCTGCTGGACGAGCGCGGCGGCGTGTCGGCCGATGGCGGCGCAGAGGGCGGCGTCCTCGGCGTGGATGGCGCGGGCCTCGTCGAGCATGACCTCGCGGAGGTCGTTGACGTCGTCGCTGAGCGTGTTGCGGACCCGCTCGTAGACGCGGCGGACGGCCCATTCGAGGTTGACGGCCGTCGGGCGGGAACTGGTGAGGTACGCCCCCGCCTCCTCGACCCCGGTGAGGAAGTCGGCGTCGGGCAGCCACTGGGCCGCGACGACCATGCCGTAGCCGGCGGCGACGCCGATGGCGGGCGCCCCGCGGACGACGAGGCGGCGGATGGCGGACCAGACCTGCTCGGCGTCGCGGCAGTCGAGGTAGACGGTCTCGTTGGGCAGGCGGGTCTGGTCGAGCAGGCGGAGGTGTCCGCGGCGGGCGTCGCCGACCCACTCGAGCACTTTCACGGGCGGATGGATTTCGATATCTTGTGCGTGGTCAATCATGGTGAAACAGAATAAACGCAACGCGACGGAAGCTCAAGAGCCCGCGGTCCCTTGCCAGCGGGGCCACATGGGTTGGAGAGGGCTTCTCGAGGCCATCAGGCCCCCCTCGCCCCCCGGGCCTGTCTCTTCATCACATTTTGGCGCTTCTGGACGTGCGGAACCCGCACGCCCCACCGGCGCGCCTGCCGCCCCCGCCGGGCTTGTCCCGGTGGAGCGAGGGTCGGGCCAGCTACAACGGCGGCCCCTGCCTCCTGCTGCTTCTTCTTTTCGCCCCCGCCCGGCTTGTCCGGGTGGAGCGAAGGTCGGGACAGCTACGGCGGATCGAGCGGGCCCGGAGGAGCGGGTAGCTGTCCCGACCCTCGCTCCCCTGGGGCAAGCCCAGGGGGGGCGGAAGAAGAAGAAACAGAAGGAGACAGGGGGCTCGCGGGTAGCTGGCCCGACCTTCGCTCCCCCGGGGCAAGCCCGGGAGGGGGCGGGAGCGCTTCGGGCGAGTTCGGCGCGGGCGGGAGCGGACGGGAAGGATGTGATGAAGAGACAGCCCCCCGGGCAGGGGCGAGACGCCCCTGCGACACACGGGCAAGATGCCCGTGCCACGATCTTGCGACGGCCCCCGGCCGCGGCGGCCGGGGGACACATAGGCGAGACGGCCCCCCCACGCGCACCGCGCCCGCCGCGCCCGCCGCGCACACCGCGCCCGCCGCGCCCGCTGTGGCGGCGGAAGCGGGTGTGGGTGGCGCTGGCCCTGCTGGGCGGGTTCGTCGCGTGCGTCGGGCCCTGGCCGATCGACGCCGAGCCCTACGCGGGGACCGCGTACGCGCGGGCGACGTTCGCACGCCTCGACGCCCTGGATTTCGCCGCCCCCTCCGGGCCGCTGCGGGTCGGGGTGGGATCGGCCGAGATCACGCCCCCCGTCGGGGAGCCCCTCGCCGGGTACAGCGCCCGCAAGCCCAAGGCCTCCCGCGACGTGCTGGACCGCCTCCACGCCAAGGCCGTCACCTTCTCCAACGGCCACCGCCGGTTCACCATCGTCGCCGGGGACCTCCTGCTGGTCACCCCCGAACTCGCCGCCGCCATCGCCCAGCGCAGCGGGCGCCCGCGAGAGGAGCTGTTCTTCACCGCCACCCACACCCACAGCGGCGGGGGGGCGTACAGCGACTCGCCGCTGTACGCGTTGGCGCTGGGCGCGTACGACGCGGCCGTCTTCGACCGCCTCGCCGACGCCTTCGCGGCCGCCATCCGCCAGAGCCACCACGCCCTGGACGCCGCGGACGCCCCACCCCCGCCCGCGCGGATGCGGGCGGCGCTGCTCCGCTCGCCCGCCCTGGACGCCCTGGTGGTCAACCGCGTGGATCGCCGCGCCCCCTACGCGACGCTGGGCGCCCTCATGGTCCGCGGGCCCGGCGGGGCCCCGCTGGTGAACCTGGTCACGTTCCCGATGCACCCCACGTTCCTCCACCGCCAGGACCGGCGGGTCAGCGGGGACTACCCGGGGGCGGTGCAGCGGGGGTTGCGGCAGGCGACGGGCGCCGACGCCCTCTTCGCCATCGGGGCCGTCGGCAGCATCTCCCACGCCGCCCCCCGCACGACCGATCCCGCCGCGCTCGACCGCGCCGCGGCCCCCATCATCCAGGCCCTCCTCTCCGCCGCCGCCGACGACGAGCCCTGGGCGACGGAGGCGGCGCTCGGGAGCTGGATCGTGACGGTGGACCTGCCCCGCGTGCAGCCGCGGGTGTGGGGCCCCCTGGCGCTGTCGCCGGTGGCGGGTTCGCTGGTGCACGGGCGGCGGACGCAGGTGCAGGCGGCGCGGATCGGGGAGGTCGTGCTGCTGGGCCTGCCGGCGGATTTCTCCGGCGAACTGGCGGGCGAGTTGGAGGCGGCGGGGCGCGCGGCGGGGTTGACGGTGCTGGTGACGAGCTTCAACGGGGACTACATCGGGTACGCGCTGCCCCGGCGGCACTGGGATTCGGGGCACTACGAGGCGAGAACCATGAGCTTCTTCGGCCCCTGGTGCGGGGAGTACCTGTCGGGGGTTTCCCGCGAGATCCTGGGCAAACTGGCGCGGGCGCAGAGCGGGGGCGGGGGGCGGTCCGGCGAGGAGGAATAAAATCCCTCTCTGAGAAGCTCACGTTAAGCCCCCGCCGGGTCGATATATATCCCAACAGACGCACCCCTGCCGCGGCCGCAGCCTCGCGGTAATACAGGCTGCTGACGGCGACTCCAGGGAAGGAGCCAAGGATGCTGGTGCTGTCCCGACAGCGTGACGAGACAATCATGATCGGCGACGACATTGAAATCACGGTCGTCGATATCCGCGGCGAGAAGGTCCGCCTGGGGATCAATGCTCCCCCCGACGTTCCCGTCCACCGCAAGGAAGTCTACGAGTCCATCAAGCGGGAGAAGGAGGCCCAGGGCAACGCCGCGGGCGCCAAGCCCCAAGTGGACTCCCTCGCCAACCGCCGCCCCCACACGCCCGCCCCGCCCCCCAAGACGGCCGACGGCGGTGCGTGACGCGGCGGGGAACCTTCCGGGCCCGCCCGGCTTTGTGAGCCTCTAACCACTGCGAACGCGCGGGGAACGTATGGAAGTGCAGGATCCAATCTGCCGGCTTCTTTGCGTCTGCGCGCCGTCGCGCGCGCCCTCTCCCCCGCCCGCAGTCCTCCAGGTGCCCGCAGTCCCCCGGGCGCCGTGGCTTCTCTCTCGGGCGCCGTGGCTGCTCCGCCGGGTGCCGTGGTTTGCGAAGCGAAGCGCAGCAACCACGTCCCTCCTGGGGCTCTCACCCCGCCATTGCCTTTTCGAGCACGGGCACGCCCATGACCTGCGCCAGGGCCTCGACGCACTGCGGGCAGTAGCCGTCCGGGCTGCACCGTCGCAGCTCGCGCACGGCCGCCAGCGTGGAGATGGCCGGGCGGTGCGGGCGGTCATGGGTCATGGCGTCGTAGGCGTCGGCGACGGCGAGGACGCGGGCTTCGAGGGGGATGTGCGGCCCCTTGAGGCCGTGGGGATACCCCGTCCCGTTCATCCGCTCGTGGTGGGCGCGGATGGCGGGCAGGGTGTCGGCCAGCGAGCCCAAGGGGCGGAGAATGTCCTCGGCGAGGGCGGGGTGCTGCTTGACGCTCTCGAACTGGTCGGCCCCGATCCGCGCGGGGCGGGCGAGGATGCCCGGAGGCACGGCCAGCAGGCCGATGTCGTGCAGCTCGCCCGCCCGGCGGACGCGTTGGGCCCGCTCCTCGCCCAGGCCCAACTGCAGGGCCACCCGCTCGCTCAACTCGGCCACGCGGTCGCTGTGGCCCAGGGTGTAGCGGTCCCGCGCTTCGATGCTGCGGACGATCCGCCGCAGGACATCGACGTAGTGCTCCTCGGTATCGCGGGCGTACCGCTTGACCTCGCCGGACTCCGCGTGGACACGGCTGAGCGAGCGGTGGACCTGGTAGACGATCAGCCCGGCAACGATGGCGGCCATCAGCCCCAGCAGGACCGTGGTGAGGGTCAGGCCCTGGAGGACCATCGCCACCGCCAGCACCGCCAGGCCGGTCAGACAGGCGCAAACGGTTCGGATCGCGTCACCGACCGAATCCGAGATGAACGGGATCCTATAGCGCAAGCCAAAGCCTCCTGCCATGTTGCTCATGGGCATCTCCTGACGGGAGGATAGGATTCGCCGGGGGCGGGGGCGCGGGCGGAGTCGGAAAAAGCGGGCACCGGAGGCGGCGCGGGGGCGGGCGGCGTGGCGGCCCCCACCGCTGGGAGGGCAGGATGCGGCCATACACCACATGTCGTGCATTTTTCGTTGCCTCGGGGCAGGAATCCTCTCCCGTTTGGGCGGGCGCTGCCGATAAGGAGAGCAGGCGGGCCCACGGCGGGCCCCCGGACCGGACGCAGCACGGCGGGCCCACTGATGGCGAAACGCAAGAGCATCCTGATCCTGTGCCCGGAGCACTCGGTGCTCGTCGGGGGCGACTACGAGTGCGACGAGCGCGGGCAGTACCGCCTGGGGGCGCAGGGCGAGTTCGTCCTGCGGCGGGTGGAGTGCTCGCAGTACGGCGGGCGGTGCGCCCAGACGCTGTGCGCCCTGCACCGCTACAACCGCGGGGGGCCGCTCACGTGGTTCCCCGAACGGATCCTCGCCGCCCCCGGGTCCGGGCCGCGCAAACACGCCGCCCCCCGCCCCGCTCCGCCCCGTCCCGCCCCGCCGGCCCCCGCCACGGCGACGCTGTTTATCGAGGCGTGAGCCCCTGCCGCCGCGCATACAATAACGCGGAGGGCGGGATTCGTCCGCCCGTGGCAGAAAGGACCTACCCATGACCGTACTCGCCGCCAACTCCCCTGGGGCGGACCAGGTGCGGGAGTTCATCCTGCGCGACTTCCACCCCCACTACGGCGAACTCGCCGACACCTTCCCCTCCGACCCCGTCTGGGCCCGCCTGCAGGAGATGGGGACCGAGCTGTGGCTGGACACGGGCTCGATCGCGGAGGCCCGCGAGATCTGGACCCGCGAGTTCACCGCACTGACGACCAACAACACGCTCCTCAACACCGAGGTCCAGCAGGGCACGTACGACGAACTCATCCCCGAGGCGGCGAGGCTGCTGCGCGGGCTGGGCCTGGGGGGGCGGGACCTGGAGCTGGAGCTGGCCTTCGTCCTCAACGCCGTCCACGCCCTCAAGCTCGTCGAGGCCTTCGACGCCTTCGTCTCCGTCGAGGAGCACACCGACCTGGCCGACGACCTCGACGCCGCCGTCGAGGTCGCCCGGCGGTACCACGCGATCTGCCCCAAGCGGTTCATCGTCAAGCTGCCCTTCACGGCCGCGGGGCTGCTGGCGACGCGGCGGCTGAGCTTCGAGGGGATCCCGGTGAACCACACGCTGGGGTTCTCGGCGCGGCAGAACTACGTGATCTCCCGCCTCGCCCGCCCGCGGTTCGCCAACGTGTTCATGGGGCGGCTCGGCAGCTTCGTCGCCGACAACGACCTGGGCGACGGGGCGCTGGTGGGCGAGAAGACGACACTGGCGTCGCAGCGGCTGGTGATGGAACTCAAGCGGACGGAGGGCACGCCCACGCGGCAGATCGGGGCGAGCTTCCGCTCGGGCGAGCAGGTGCGGGACCTCGTGGGCATCGACGTGATGACCATGCCCCCGAAGGTGGCGCGGCAGTTCCTGGGCCTGGGCCTCACGGCGGGGCAGCTCGACGACCGCGTACACGCCCGCTACAAGCCCGGGGTGCGCCCGGACGTGGACCGCCGCGCCACCGGCCTCCACACGCTGTGGGACCTCAACGCGGAGATCGTCCGGTGCGTGCGGGCCCTGGAGGACGATAACCTCGACGCGATGGCGCCCGGGGCGCTCGTGGACGCCTTCGCCGCGCACGAGTGCGGGGACTTCCTGGTGCCCTGGACCGCGGAGCAGGTGCGGCGGAGCAGCGAGGAGGGCAAGATCCCCAAGCTCGCGAACTGGCGGGAGGACCTGGCGAGCGGCCGGATCGGCCTCGACGCCCTGATGAACCTCGCCGGCCTCAACGCCTTCCGGGCCGACCAGGCGAAGATGGACGCCAAGGTCCGCCAGGTCGCGGGGGCATAGGCGGCGCGAGAGCTTTCCAGGGCGTTCCCGAACTCGCGGCGGAAACGCCTCTCCCCACGGGGAGAGGCGCCCGAGCGCAGCGAGGGCGGTGAGGGGGCCCTGGGACAACCGGGACGGGTACGAACTTGCAGGCAATCGGTCTGCGAGTTCGTCAGCCACGGGTGCGCGGGGCTCCCCCTCATCTGTCGCTGCGCGACATCTTCTCCCCCGGGGGAGAAGGGTCTTCGCTACGCTTCGCGGCAGGCGGCGATGAGGTCGGTGACGGTTTTCTTGGCGTCCCCGAAGAGCATGACGGTGTTGTCGGCGTAGAAGAGTTCGTTGTCGACCCCTGCGAAGCCCGGGCGGAGGGAGCGTTTGCAGACCATCACGGTGCGGGCCTTATCCACGTCCAGGATCGGCATGCCGAAGATGGGCGAGGCCTGGTCCCAGCGGGCGGCGGGGTTGACGACGTCGTTGGCCCCGATGACGAGGACGGCGTCGCTGCGCTCGAACTCGGGGTTGATCTCGTCCATGTCCAGGAGCTTCTCGTAGGGAATCTCGGCTTCGGCGAGGAGGACGTTCATATGACCGGGCATGCGCCCCGCCACCGGATGGATGCCGAACTTCACCGTCACGCCCCGTTCCTCGAGGACGTAGGTGAGTTCCTTGATGGCGTGCTGCGCCTGCGCGACGGCCATGCCGTACCCGGGCACGATGACGATCTGCGCGGCGTTGACGAGGGTCTGGGCGGCGTCCTCGGCGGTCCAACTGGTGACGCGGCGCTCCTCGGTCCCGGCCGGTCCGGCCGCGGCGGTCGCCCCCACCGCCCCGAACAGCACGTTGGCGAGCGAGCGGTTCATGGCCACGCACATCAGCCGCGTGAGGATCAGCCCCGACGCCCCCACCAGCGACCCGGCGATGATGAGCCCGGCGTTCTGCAGGACGAACCCCGTCGCGGCGGCGGCGAGGCCCGAGTAGCTGTTCAGCAGCGAGATGACCACCGGCATGTCCGCCCCGCCGATGGGGATCACGAACAGCACCCCCAGAACGACGGAGAGCACGGAGATCGGGATCACCAGCCACCGCAGGTGCGGGTAGAGGCCCCACAGCACGATCAGGCCCACGACGACGGCGAACAGGACGAGGTTCACGACCTTCTGCATCGGGAACGTGACGGGGCGCCCGGAGATGACCACCTCCTGCAGCTTGGCGAAGGCGATGATCGAGCCGGTGAACGTCACCCACCCGATGAGCGAGCTGATGCCCGTCGTGACGGCCGGGCCCACCGCGCCCCGCAGGGCGATCGCCGGGACCGCCCAGATGAACGCCAGCACCACCAACGCCGACGCCAGCCCCCCCAGGCCGTTGAAGACCGCCACCATCTGCGGCATGGCGGTCATCTTCACCGTCAGCGCCAGGTACGCCCCGATGGCCGATCCGGCGACCAGGCCGATCAGCAGGCTCGTCCACGTGATGCGGTCCGACGCCACCAGCGTGAAGACGATGGCGATGAGCATCCCGATCGCCCCCAGCAGGTTGCCCCGCCGGGCGGTGCGGTAGTCGGCCATGAACTTCAGGGCAAGGATGAACAGGATCGCCGCCGCGAGGTACGCAAACCTCGCCAGCACGTCCCACGTCGCGTCCGTGATGGCCAGCATGGGCGGTCCTCCTATTCCTTCTTCCTCGGGGCCTTGAACATCTTCAGCATGCGGTCGGTCACCAGGTATCCGCCCACCACGTTCACCATCGCCGCCGCCACCGCCACCGTGCCCAGGACGTACCCGAGCCACCCGGGGAGCATGACGGCCGTCAGCGCCCCGATGATGGTGATGCCGCTGATGGCGTTGGACCCGCTCATGAGCGGGGTGTGCAACTGCGTGGGGACCCTGGTGATGATCTCGAACCCCAGCCACATGGCCAGGACGAGGATGATGATCAGCGTGGTGGGGTCCATGTCAGCCCTCGCTCCTTCCCATCGCCTTGAGGGTCGGGGGGTGGACGATGCGGCCCTGGTGGGTGATGAGCGTCCCGGCGATGATCTCGTTTTCCATGTTCAGGCTCAGCGCGCCCTCGTGGACGATCTCCTTGAGGTAGGCCTCGACGTTGCGGGAGAACATCTCGCTGGCGTGGATGGGCAGGTCGGCGGGCAGGTTCGTGGGGCCCAGGATCGTCACCCCCCCGTGCTGGACGACCTCGTCGGGGCGCGTGAGCGTGCAGTTGCCCCCCATCCCCGCCGCCAGGTCCACCACGACCGATCCGCCCTTCATGTCGGCGACCATGGCCTCGGTGAGGAGCACGGGCGCGGGGCGGCCCGGGATGAGGGCGGTCGTCACGATCAGGTCCGACGCCTTCACGTGCGGGGCGAGGATCTCCTGCTCCTGGCGGTAGAAGGCCTCCCCGAGGTCGGCCGCGTACCCCCCGGCCGCCTCGGCGGAGTGGTCGACCTCCAGGGGGGCGAACTTGGCCCCCAGGGACTCGACCTGCTCGCGGGCGGCGGGGCGGACGTCCACCCCGGTGACGATGGCCCCGATGCGCTTGGCGGTGGCGATGGCCTGCAGGCCGGCGACCCCGGCCCCGATGACCAGCACGCCGGCCGGGCGGATCGTGCCTGCGGCGGTCATGAGCATGGGGATCATCTTGCGCAAGTGTCCGGCCCCCAGGAGCACCGCCCGGTAGCCCGCCACGGTGGACATGCTGGACAGCACGTCCATGGACTGCGCCCGCGTGATGCGGGGGATCACGTCCAACGCCATCGCCGTCACGTTCGCCCCCGCCAGGCGGTCCATCAGCTCGTGGTTCACCAACGGGCCGAGGATCGCCACGAGGACCTTCCCCTCGGGCAGTTCCCCGCTCGATCCGTGGATGCGGACGAAGAGGTCGGCGGCGCGGAGGGCCTCGGGCTCGTCCGTCACGCGCGCCCCGGCGGCCTCGTACTCGGCGTCGGGGTGCAGGGATCCCTCGCCCGCCCCGCGCTGCACCACCACCTCGAGCCCGCTCTGCACCAGCCGCCGCACCGCCGCCGGGATCAGCGCGACGCGCGTCTCCCCCGGCACGGATTCCTTGTACAGCGCCAGTCTCATGGCGTCCTCGCTTTCCGATCTCGTTCCCGGACCGACCCTTGGGGTCCGAATCATTGTAGGCCCCGGGAAAACACAAAAGGGGCGGCCGAGGCATCGAATTGCCTCGGCCGCCCCTGGAGGGCTCTGCGTTCCGCCGCTTGGGCGGGATCGGACTTACTTCGCCGTGGGGGCCGTATCCACGATCAGCGAGCGGACGCGCTCGCTGGGGAGGTTCAGGGCCCCGAGGAGCTGGGCGGCGGCGTCGCGGATGGCGGGGGCGCCGCTGCCGTTGACGGTCTCTACGACGGCCTGGCCCTGGGCGTCGGTGAGCATGTTCCCGAACAGCCGGACGGACTCGGTGGCGGCCCCGAAGGCCCCGACGCGGATGGCCTCATCGGCCTGCTCGTCGAGGGCCTTGGCGGCGAGGGCCTGCTGGGCGGCGGGCAGGTTGATGACGGCGAGGGCGCCGGCCCCGGCGAGCTGGACGGCGGCGGTATCGGCGGCGAGCAGCTCGGCCATGGCGGCGGTGGCGTCCTTGATCTCGAACACCGTCGTCCTGGTCGTGCCCAGGAGGCGGACGGCGTTGGCGGCGTCGATGGCCCACTGGGCGGCGCGGTCCTCGGTCATGTCCGCCCCGCGGACGACCTCGACGGCCTGCTGGACGGCGGCCTGGACGTCCTGGTCGGTGGCGTTGGAGGGCAGGACGCTGATGCGCGGGGCGTCGGGGACGCTCTCACGCTCGGTGGGGATGACGATGGCGGCCGAGCCGATGAGGACGGCTTCCATCTGGAGGCGGCTGAGGATCTCGCGGGGGTTGTTCACCTGGGCGAGGACGAGCAGGTCGATCCCGCTGGTCTGCCGCGCCTGGATGAGGGCGTCCTGGAGGAGGTCGGTGTGAATGACGTCGAAGCCCATGTCCCGCAGGACGGCCTTGACGCGGTTGCCGGTATCCTGGTTGCCGCTGACGACGACCGCGCGGGCGGTGCCGGCGAGGCGGGCGGCGTCGTTGAGGGCGGGGATCACCAGGTCCTTGCCGTTGAACGACTCCTGCGGCAGGGCGTGGGCGAGGGACAGGCCCGCCAGGAGGCGGACCTTGAGTTCGGGGTAGGTCAGGGCCTGGACGAGCGGCTGGGCGCCCCCGGGCAGGGGCTGCACGAGCGAGGGGGCCCCGGCGGTGTTGGCGAGGGCCCCGATGGCCCCGTAGGCGACGGGGGTGTTGCGGTCATCGAGGGCGCGGGCGAGCACGTCCTGCTGGAACCGGGCCCCGGCGGCGAGCATGTAGAAGTCGGCCCCGCGGAGGTCGTCCCGCCACGTCGGGTCCTCGACGCCCTCGGGCCAGTTCGCCTGCTTGTTGAGGATCGCCGACAGCCAGATCGGCACGGCCGCCTCGAGCTGGGGGTTGTTCTGCAGGGCGATGCGGGCGTAGCGCATGGCGTAGATGTCGCAGAGGGCCTGGCGGGGGACGGTGCGGTAGGTCACGCCGAGTTCGTTCTCCCAGTACCAGACGTTGGCGAGTTCGTACCGCGCGTCGGGCTGGAGGGAGTCGTCGCTGTAGTAGTACTTGACGGCCCAGTCGTAGTAGAGTTCGGCGAGGGGCTTTTCGAGGGCCTGCTCCCCGGCGGTGGCGATGAGGGCGGAGCGGGCGGCGTCGCGGACGGCATCGACGATGCCGGGGCGCTCCAGCAGCTCCTTCAGCCGCGGGGCCGCGTGCGGATACCCGATCCGGCCCAGCGCCGACGCGAGGATCCGCTGGAGCATGGGGTCATCGGTCTGGAGGGCGACGGCCATGGGGCGGACGGCGTCGCGGCCCATGCGGGGCAGGACGGTGACGATGCGGTCCTTGATGATCTTCGAGGCGCTCGGGTCCCGGAGCCGGGCGATCATCTGCGGCATGGCGTACTCGCCGCTGGTGATGAGGCGGCGGGAGGCGGCGGTGTACTCGCTGAGGTTCCCGCCCAGTTGCTCGATGCTGCGGGCGATCTGGTCGGGGTCCGCCCGGTGCCCCTCGTAGCCGCTCTCGATGAGGGAGAGGATCCTGCTGGCCTCCTCCCGCATCTCGGGCAGGCGGGAGGCGCGGATGAGTTCGTTGCGCGAGCCCGGGTAGGTGATGGACATGCTGTAGATGTCCCGGTCGGCGTACTCGCCCTGGATGATCTCCTGGGCGAACTTCGCGGCGAGGTCCGGCCGGGCGACCCGGACGTAGTGGATCATGTCCTTCCAGAGGTCCTCAAGCGTCCGCTCGCCCTCGCGGGCGGTCACGTCACGGGCGACGGGGGCGTCCTCAGAGATCCCGACGGCGTCGACATCCTCCTGCGCGATCAGCGTGGCCGGAACAACCGCCCACATCCCCAACAGAACCACCGCAAGGACCAGCTTCATGCTTTGCACCATGGTGTCTCCTACGTTTACTGCAATCCTGCACGTCGCTCACCTGGCACGACATTGCCGTGCCCAAGTGGGCCGTCCGCCGCATGGGCGCCGGTGTCGATGGGCGGAACATGGTATGATGGCTATTCGCTTCGCCCGCAAACAACCGGCCCAAGCGTCCCTGCGACTATAGGCCCCCCCAAATGCCCTGTCAACAAAATCCCCCCCGAGGGCTTACTCCTTCTCCTTCGCCTTCGCCGGTTCGGGCCCGCCGAGCTTCTCCAGGACCTCCTTGGTCTTCGCGCCCAGCCCCGGGCCCGACCCGTGCGCGTGCGTGAAACCCGGGTAGAAGTCCTTCTGGCCGGGCTTCAGGCCCGTCAGGTTGTGGTACGCCGCCAGCGGGCCCATGCTGTGCACCGTCAGGTCCCCGATGTTGCTCCCCACATACGCGGGGCACTTGATCCACGGGCAGAAGTTCACCGGGTTGTAGTAGCTCAGGATCCGCTCCATCTCCTCCACCGTCACGCCCGCGGGCGCCACGCCCTTCGACGGGCCGAAGCTGCCGTAGCAGTTCAGGATCTCGTGCGGCTGGCAGTTGGAGGGGCAGTCGGCGAGGCAGTAGTCCACGCGGTCATCCAACGCCGCCGTGATCAGCGCCAGCGCCCCGCCCTGCGAACCGCCCTTGGCGACGACACGGTCCATGTCCGCCAGCTCCGGGCGGGTCGCCAGGTAGTCCAGCGCGCGGACCATGTGGCAGTACCACGCCCGGGCGATGTAGTCGTCGCGGGACTGGATGGGCCCCCACCAGGGCATGTTGAACCCCGGGTCCTCCCCGGGCTTGTTGCGGAGGAACGGGAGGATCGTCACGAACCGCAGGTCCTGGTCGATCTTCGACCCGTACAGCCCGTCCTTGCCCTTCTGGATCTTGAAGTCCGTCGCCGACGGGTGCGACCCGACGACCACGGGCAGCGGGAGCTTGGCGCCCTTGGGGATGAACAGCCCCGCGTACACCCGCTTGCCGCCCCAACTCTTGTACGAAACCTCATAGATCTCCAGCTTGGGATGGTCCTCGAAGACCCGCTTGATCTCGGGCTCCAGCGGGATCTCGCGGAGCTGCTTGAGCGTGTCGTCCCAGAACGCCTTCATGTCGGGCTCGACGCGGATGTCGGGGCGGTAGCTCGCCCAGTCCCACGACATGCGGAACCGCTCCACCCACAGCAGCCGCCCGCTGGAATCGCAGACGCGGCCCCAGACGTCGCTGACCCCGGGCAGGTGGAACTTGGGATCGAAGTGCACGCGGATGCGGCCGTCCTCTCCGGGCACGGCGCCCTTCAGCTCCTTGCGCTCGTAGACGTGCTGCTCGCCCAGGGCGTGGACGACGTCGAGTTCGACGAACCCGTCGAAGGACTTCGCCCCGACGAGCCCGAAGGTGATGTTGAAGTCGATCTTCGTGTCGGGCCCGTAGTTGGGGTTCGTCACCCCGTGGGCGGCCTTGAGCCCGGTGTTCTCCCCGTCGTCGCTGCTGGTGACGTCGAACTGGGGCGTCATGACGAAGTTCTCGGTATGCACGGCCGGCTCGGCGAGGAAGTTCATCGCGTTGGCGGCGTGGCCCTTGGTCTCGAAGACCACGGCGAAACGCTTCTCCCCGGCGGGGTCCTCGACGGTCCCGACCCGGCAGGGGGCGTTGACCACGAGCGACACGCCGGTCTTGTGGACCAACACGGCCGCGGTGGTCTTGGCCAGGGCCCCACCGGGCATCACGACGCTGCGGGCCCACGTGCGGTCGCTGCCCGGGCGGTAGCCCAGGCGGGCGAAGGCGACGTCGTCGGAGAGGAACAGGATGAACTCGTGCGGTTCGGTCTCGTTGTACCCCACGTAGAGTTCAAACTGCGGCTGCTGCTGGTCCGGGGTCACCTTGACGAGGAAGGTCCCGTCGGCGACGGATCCGGTGCGGCCGATCGACTGATCGTGCGTGATGGTGTTGTGATCGGGGAAGTAGGTGACCCACGTGTCCTTGGTGCGGAACGCCATGCCGCCTCGCTGGTCGGTGGCGTGGAGGAACTCGGCGTCGCGGACCTTGAGGGAGACCCAGCCCTTGCCCGGGACGGAGCGGATGGACCAGGCATCGGTGGTGTACAGCAGCCCGTCGGTGCTGACGTTGAAGTAGTTCTTCACGGCGGGCTTGTCGGCGGCCGGGGCGGCCCCCGCCACCACCGCCACCACCGCCACCCCCGCCACCGTCAAACCGATAAGGAGCAAGCTTCGCATGGACATGGTTTCTCCTGTGCTGCGAAAGGCCTCTCGCCGCCGGCGGCGGCGAAGCGCCCGAGTGCCGGCGAATTCGACCGCCTCCTACCATACCCGACGCCCGATGGCGGCGGCAACCCTTCTCCGCCACGAGTGTCCGCCCCCCCCTCCCCGCGGGGAGAAGGTTCCAACCCCTCTCCCCGCGGGGAGAGGTGCCCGAGCGCCGCGAGGGCGGTGTGGGGGCCCTCCGATCC
>JAWLCQ010000114.1:0-15739 GCA_041687095.1 Phycisphaerae bacterium
TCGGTCGCACCCGGGCGGCTGGACCCGGGGTGGGTCCGCGAGTTCGTCGCCCTCGCCCACCGCGAGGACCTCCAGGTCTTCGCTCTCCCCCACCTGCCGTTCCCCACCCCCGACCTGCCCGTGGACCGCACCATCCCCCTGCCCGTCTCCCCGCTCGAATGGTACGCGTGGATCCGCAACGCCTCGGGATTCGTCGGGGAGGCCCGCCACCCCATCGTCGCCGCCGCCGCCAGCGCCACGCCCTTCCTCAGCGTGGACACCTGCGCCCCCGCCCCGCTGGGCCTGCCCGCCTGGTTCCGCAGCACGACGCGAACCCTCTGCCGCGACCTCGGGCAGAGCGAGCGATGCGTCCCCCCCCACGCCCTCCACACGCACCCGCCCCGCTGGGCGCTCGACGCTCTGCGGCACTTCGACGCCGACTCCGTCTCCCGCCACGTCACCCGCGCCCGCCGCCAGATCCTGCGCACCCTCGCGGACGCCCTGGGCATCGGGACCGTCGAGATCGCCGCACACGGCGCGCGCGGCCCCTGCGCAGCGAGTGCGTAGCAGAGCGTCCGCGTCACGAGGAAGCGCCGGGTGCCGCGGTTTGCGCAGCGCAGCGGAGCAACCACGTCAAACCCACCGTGCCTATGGCGGGTTCACTCCAGGGCGGAGCGGATGGCGTTGGCGAGCTGGTCCAGGCGGCCCGGGGGGTACTGGCCGGCCGGCCAGTTGAAGTGGAACGCGTCGCCGGGGTTGCGGGGCAGGATGTGGAAGTGCACGTGAGGCACCTCCTGATGGGCGGCCGGCCCGTTGTTCTGCAGGACGTTCACGCCCGCGCACCCCGTCGCCTCGCGCACCGCCCGCACGAGGGCGGGCACGTGCTGGAGCATGCGGGCGGCGGTTTCGGGGGGCATCTGGTCCACCGTCTCGTAGTGCCGGCGGGGGATGAGCAGGACGTGGCCGTCGGCGAGGGGGTTGATGTCCATCAGGGCCAGGGCGTCCTCGTCCTGGAGGAGGAGGGCGGCGGGGATGGCCCCGGCGGCGATGCGGCAGAAGATGCAGGATTCGGGGTTCATGGCGCGTCTCCGGAATTCGGGTGAAGGACACACCATTCTGTACGGAAAACGGCGGAAGGCAAGCCCGGACTTGCCGGACTTGCCTTCCTGTTTTCCGTTGGGCGTCCGCGTTCGGTCCCCGCCGCGCCGAACGCGCCGCGGAGCGAAGCGGGCGGAGGCTACTCCTGGGCGGGCTCGCCCTCGGAGGCGGGGGCCGCCTCGGCGGCGGGGCGCTCCGCGCGGGCGGGCCGGACGCTCACCGGCCCCTCCTCGACGAGCTGCAGGATCACCTGCCGTCCGGCGTCGCCGATGCGGCGCTCGGCGAGGCGGATGATCCGCGTGTACCCGCCCGGCCGATCGATGTACCGCGGGGCGATCTCATCGAAGAGCTTCTGGATGATGGTCTGGTCGAGCGAGTCGCCCTCCCCGTCGTACAGCGGCTGGTTGCCCAGCACGGAGATCACCTGCCGGCGGGCGTGCAGCGTGCCCTGCCGCGCCGTGGTGATCAGCTTTTCGACGAAGGCGCGAAGCTCCTTGGCCTTGACTTCGGTGGTCCGGATGGCCCCATGCTGGAAGAGCGAGATGGCCATGTTCCGCCGCATCGCCTTGCGATGGGAGGAGGTCCGGGACAGTTCTTTTCCTGCTAAGCGATGACGCATGTGACACCTTCAGCGTTCGCCGGACGGCCGCGGTTCGCGCCGTGCACGGAGTTTCTATTCCTCGGGAATCTCAGGGATGGACACACCCTCGGGCAGCGGCACGTTCATGCCCAGGGACAGCCCGATGTCCTGCAGCTTCCGCTTCACCTCGCGGAGCGAGGTCTTGCCGAAACTGCGGATCTTCAACAGGTCGGACTCGGTCATGTTGGCCAGTTGCCCGACGGTATCGATCTTGGCCGCTTCGAGGCAGTTGTTCGCCCGCACCGACAGCTCCAGCTCGTGCACGGACATGTCGAGCTTCTGGCGCAGCTCGGAGTCGATGTCCTCCTGGGCCTCGGTGGGCCCGGTGTCGATGAGCTGCGCGCCCATCTCGAAGTACTGCACGAACGGGTTGAGGTGCTTGCGAAGGATCTTCGCGGCCTCCACCATGGCCATCTCGGGGGTGATCGTCCCGTTGGTCCAGATCTCCAGGACCAGCCGGTCGTAGTTCACCTTCTGCCCGACGCGGGTGTCCTCGGTGTGGTAGCGGACCCGCGTGACGGGGGAGAACGACGCGTCGATGGGGATGACGCCCACGTCCTGCTCCGCCTCGGGATTCAGCCGCTCCTCCGCCGGGACGTACCCGCGCCCGGTCTCGACGGTCATGACCAGGTCGAACGGGACGTTGTCCGTCAGCGTCGCCAGCACCATGTCGCCGTTGATGACCTCGATCGCGGGATCGGGATCGATCATGCTCGCGGTGATGGGGCCCTGGACCTCGCTGTGCACGTGGAGCGTGCGGGGCTCCTCGACGTGCGACTTCACAATCAGACTCTTGACGTTCAGGATGAGGTCCGTGACATCTTCCAGCACCCCGGGCAGAGACATGAACTCATGCTCCGCCCCGGAGATCTTCACGCTGGAGACGGCCGCGCCCTGCAGCGAGCTCAGCAGGATCCGCCGCAGGGCGTTGCCCACGGTGATCCCGAACCCGCGTTCGAAGGGCTCGATCACGAAGCTTCCGTATGTCGGAGTGGAGACATCCTGCTGATTCACCACTCGTGTGGGCAACTCTAAACCACGCCACCTGACTCGCATCTATTCTTGCCTCCCGCCTCTAGGGCGCCGCCGCAGCGGCTGTCGGTGCAATTCGGTCGGTTGGGGATCAGCGGCTGCAGAACTCGACGATGCGGTTCTCCTCGACCGGGATCATCACGTCGTCCCGCGTGGGCAGGGCGACGAGTTCCCCGGTGAGGTTGGGCAGGTCGAGTTTCAGCCAGTTCTGCACGTGCGGCTCGCCCAGTTCCTCGAGGTTCCGCTGGACCAGCGACTTCGAGCGTTCGGAGGGCTTGATCGCCAGCTTGTCTCCGACGCAGGCGAGGTAGCTGGGGATGTCCAGCTTCCGGCCGTTGACGTAGATGTGCCCGTGCACCACCATCTGCCGGGCCGCACTGCGGGACGGGGCGAAGCCCAGCTTGTACACCACGTTGTCGAGGCGGCGTTCCAGGAGGCGCAGCAGCGCCTCCCCGGTGTTGCCCTTCTCACGCTCCGCGGCCTTGAAGTAGTTCATGAACTGGCGGTCCCGGATGCCGTAGTACCGCTTCACCTTCTGCTTCTCGCGCAGACGGACCGCGTAGTCGCTGCCGCGCGACCGCCGCCAGGAATGCATGCCTGGGGGGTACATGCGGCGCTCGACCTTCCCGCTCTCGGAGCGGGCGCCCTTCAGCATCAGGTTGATCCCCTCGCGGCGGGACAGCCTGTCCTTAGGACCCGTATATCGTCCCATCGGTTATGACTCCTTCGTCCTCACTCTGGACGGGTCAGATTCTTCGCTTCTTCGGAGGCCGGCACCCGTTGTGCGGAACCGGGGTCACGTCCTCAATGCTCGTCACCTTCAGCCCCGCAGCCTGCAGGGCCGTCACCGCGCCCTCACGCCCGCTGCCCGGACCGTTCACGCGGACCTCCACTTCGATGAGGCCCATCTTGCGGGCGCGGCTCGCGGCGGCCTCCGCGGCGCGGGAGGCGGCGTAGGGCGTGCTCTTGCGAGAGCCCTTGAACCCGCCCACCGAACCGGCCGACACCGTCACCAGCACGTCCCCGTTGGTGTCCGTAATCGTCACCAGCGTGTTGTTGAACGTCGCCCGCACGTGCACGATGCCGCGCGAAACGTTCTTGCGCACCTTCTTGGCTTTGCGTTCCTGGGCCATGGCTTACCGCATCTCCTTGACCGACTTCTTGCCCGCGACGGTCTTGCGCGGTCCCTTGCGCGTCCGCGCGTTGGTCTTCGTCCGCTGGCCTCGCACGGGCAACCCCCGGCGATGCCGCAGACCGCGGTTGCACTGAATGTTCCGCAGGCGGGAGATGTTCTCCACCACCTGCCGACGCAACTGGCCCTCGACGACGTAGTCCGCGTCGATGATCGACGTGATCTTCGACAACTGGTCTTCCGTCAGGTCCTTCGCGCGGACCACCGGGTCAATCTCCGCCTTGCGGCACAGATCCCGGGCCGTCTTCTCTCCGATCCCGTGCAGGTACTGCAGGGACACCCAGACGGGCTTGTCATTGGGTATGTCTACACCGGCGATACGCGGCATGCGTAGTCTCCTCGCGCGGGCCTTAGCCCTGACGCTGCTTATGCTTGGGATTGATGCAGATCACCCGCACGACGCCCTTGCGGCGAACGATCTTACAGTTCTCGCAGATCCTCTTCACGCTCGTTCGTACTTTCATCTCTCTAACCTCGTATGGCGTCTGGGGCCCCCACCGCTACTCGGCGGTCAGGACCACTGCCCCATCGGGGCCGACGGCGATGGTATCTTCCACGTGCGCCGAAGGCAACCGGTCACGCGTCACGACGGTCCACCCGTCCCGCGCCACCTCCACGCTCGCCGATCCCATGTTCACCATCGGCTCGACCGCGAGGACCAGGCCCTCGACCAGAGTAATGTCGTTCGCCACCAACTCCCGCGACACGAAGTTCGGGACCTTCGGCGGCTCATGCATCTCCGACCCGATCCCGTGGCCGACGAAACTCCGCACGACGGAGAAGCCCTCGGCTTCCACGCACTGCTGCATCTCGCGGGCGATGGCGCTCCACCGCGCCCCGGGCCGGATCCGCTCCCGGGCGATCGCAAGCGCCCGGCGGGTCACGTCGATCAGGCGGCGGCTCTTGGCGGGAACCGTCCCCACCGGGAACGTCTCCGCCGCGTCGCCGCACCACCCGTTCAGCCTCACGCCAAAGTCCACGCTCACGATGTCCCCCGCCCGCAGCTTCGTGCGAGAGGGAATCCCGTGGACCACCTGCTCGTTCACCGAGGCGCAGATGGCCCCGGGGAACGGCCCCGCACCCGCCCGGCCCGGGACGCCCTTGAACAGGCATTCCGCTCCGTGCGCCAGGGTGAGGGATTCGGCTTCGGCGTTCAGCTCTTCGGTTGTCACGCCCGGGACGATCATCTCACCCAGGCGGTTCAGGACGAGGCGGACGATCCGTCCGGCCTCGCGCATCTTCTCGATCTGTTCCGGCGTCTTCAGCGTCACGCGCACCGTGTCACGCCCCGCCTCAGCTCTGCAAACGCCCGAGGGCGTCCACCAGCATCGTCGTCACGTCGTCGGGGGCCCCGTTGCCGTTGACCTCCACCACCGGCAGCTCGCCCAGATCGCGGTAGAACCCGATCACCGGGGCCGTCTGCTTGTGGTACGTCGCCAGCCGCTCGCGGACCACCTCTTCCTTGTCGTCGTCCCGCTGGACCAGTGCCTCACCGGTCTCGTCGTCCACCATGTCCCGCTTGGGCGGGAGGTACTTCACATGGTACACCTTGCCGCTGCTCGGAGCCACCCGCCGTCCCGTGATCCGCTCCACGATCAGGCCGTCGTCCACGCGGATGACCGCGATGGCGTCCAGGGGCGTGCCCGCCTCGGCGAGCTGGGCGTTCAGCGCTTCGGCCTGCGCGACCGTGCGGGGGAACCCGTCCAGCAGCAGCCCTCCGGGGGCGGACGACTCGCGGACGGCCTTGGCCATCACGCGGACGACCGTGTCGTCGGGCACCAGTTGCCCGGCCGACATGTACCGCGCCAGCTCCTCGCCCAGGGCGGATCCGCTGGCCTTCTCGGCGCGGAAGATATCACCGCTGGACAGGTGCTCCATCTTGAACTGCTCGGCGAGGCGCTTGGCCTGCGTGCCCTTGCCGGCTCCGGGGGGTCCCATCAGAACGATTCTCATTAGCCGTACGCTCCCTTGATCCTGGAGCTCCCGCCCAGGAACCCGCCGTAATTCCGCATCACCAGTTGCGACTCGATCCGCTGGACCAGGTCCAGCGCCACGGACACCACGATCAGCAACCCCGTCCCGCCCAGGAACGCCGAGATCTCCCACGGGATCTGCAGGGCGTTGGCGAGCACCATCGGGATGACCGCGATCAGGGCCAGGAAGGCCGCACCGGCGTAGGTGATGCGCTCCATCACCCGCTCGAGGTAGTCGGCCGTCCGCTTGCCCGGGCGGAGGCCCGGGATGAAGCTGCCGTACTCCCGCAGGTGGTCCGCCATCTCCTTGGGCCGGAACTGCACCGTCGTCCAGAAGTACGCGAAGAAGAAGATCAGGGCGATCTCGCTGACGGCGTAGATGTACCCGCTGCGCTGGAAGGCGTCGGCGAGGGTGACGGTGAAGTCGTTCCGCCACGCGTCCCGCAGCCACCCGAACAGCACGCCCGGGAAGATCATCAGCGAGGAGGCGAAGATGATCGGCATGACCCCGCCGTGGTTCACCCGCAGGGGCATGTAGTGCCGCTGCCCGCCGTACACCCGCCGCCCGCGGGTGTGCTTCGCCTGCTGGATCGGGATCCGCCGCTGGGCCTGCGTGATCAGGATCGCCCCGGCGATGACGCCCACGAACGACAGGACGAGGAACATGATCTTCACGGGGCCGATCTCCCCGCCCCCGCCCGCGCCCGTCAGCGACAGGTCCGCCTGGGCGGCGAGCTGGTTGATCGCCACCGGCAGGCGGGCCACGATGCCCGCCATGATCAGCAGCGAAATGCCGTTCCCGATCCCGTACTCATCGATCTGCTCGCCCAGCCACATCAGGAAGATCGTCCCCGCCGTCAGGCCCAGCACGCCCGCGAGGAACGTCAGGATCGACCCCTGGTACTCCGCGTACACCAGGTCGTTGCCCGGGGCCATCACGATCCGCATCCAGAACACCGCCTGCACGACGCACAGGGCGACGGTGGCGTAGCGGGTGTACTCCTGGATCTTCTTGACGCCCGCGGGGCCCTCCTTCTGCAGCCGCTCCAGCGCCGGAACCACCGTCGCGAGCAACTGGAAGATGATCGACGCGGAGATGTAGGGCATGATGCCCAGCCCGAAGAGCGTGGACTGCTGGAGGTTCCCGCCGGTGAACATGCTGGCGAGTTCCAGCACGTTGCCCCAGGTGCTGCCCTGCCCCTGCATGAACCCGCGGATGGCCTCGGGGTCGATGCCCGGCAGCGGGATGTGGAACCCGATGCGGTAGATGCACAGCAGGCCCAGGGTGAAGACGATCTTGGTCAGCAGCTCGGGGATGGCGAAGATGTTCTCGAAGGCGCGATGGATGGCGGAGTCCGCCCACAGGGCGTACCAGATCGCCCCCAGCAACGCCAGGGCCGCGACCATACGGGTGACCGCCCCGAGTACGGACTCGGAGATGGTCCCCGTCTGGAACCCACTGACGAGGCTCGTCGCCCCGCCGTACAGCAGTGCCAGCGCGATCGCCCCCGCGATCACGCCGACTGCGATTCTAAACCATCGAAACGCCATGAAAGCGACTCCCTATCGCTGCGGTGCGCCCGAACTACGAACCCTGTTCCACGGACCCGCCGGCCTGGGCGATCTTCTCGGCCGCCTTGGCCGAGAACTTCGCCGCCACGACCGTCAGCTTCCGCGTGACCTCGCCACGGGCGAGGATCTTGACAGGAGCGGTGGGGCTGTCGACGAGGCCGGCCGCCACGAGGGCGGCGGGGTCGACCCGCGTCCCGTCCTCGAAGCCGTTGAGGTCCTCGATGTTCACGATCTGGTACTCCGTGCGGAACATCGCGTTGGAGAACCCGCGCTTCGGGAAGCGCGAGATCATCGGCGTCTGCCCGCCCTCGTACCCGAACGTGCGCTTGGCGCCCGCCCGGGCGCCGTAGCCCTTGTGTCCACGCCCAGAGGTCTTGCCGAGCCCGGAGCCCTCGCCGCGCCCGAGGCGCTTGCGGGGCTTGTACCGTCCGGCCTGCTGCAGGATCTCATCGAGTCTCATCCGATCTTCACTCCTCTGAGGGCCTCAATGGCCCCCTGCGATCGCATCATCAGCAGGGCGTCAAGCCCCGCCTTGAGCAGGTTCACCGGACTGGTGGACCCGTGTGCCTTGCTCAGGACATCGCGGATGCCCGCCAGCTCCAGCAGCGGCCGGAGGTTCTTGCCCGCGATGACGCCCGTGCCCTCCGACGCCGGGACCAGGATGACGCGGGAAGCCCCGCAGCGGCCCTGGGCGGTGTGGGGGACGGTGTGCCCGCGCAGGGACACGTTCACCATGTTCTTCTTGGCGTCGGCGATGGCCTTCTCGACGGCCTTGGGAACCTCGTTCGCCTTGCCGTAGCCCAGGCCCACGCGGGAGTCCCGGTCTCCGACGACGACGAGCGCCCCGAAGCTGAACCGCCGCCCGCCCTTGACGACCTTGGCGAAGCGGTCGATCTTGATGACGCTGTCTTCGAGGTTGCGTTCGCCGTCGAATCGATCCGTAGTAACGTTTCGGTCTACAGCCACAGTGCTGCTCCTGCTGGTCTCAGAACTGGAGTCCGCCCTTGCGGGCCGCCTCGGCGAGTGTTCGCACGCGCCCGTGGTAGGCGTACCCGTTGCGGTCGAAGACGACCTGCGTGATCCCGGCCTCGATGGCCTTTTGGGCCAGCAGGGATCCCACGTGCTCGGCCGCCGCCTGGTTTCCGCCGTACACCCCCTGCTCTCGCAGGGGCTTTTCGAGACTGCTCGCCGCGACGAGGGTGCGTCCGGCGAGGTCGTCGATGATCTGGGCGGTGATGTTCTTGTGGGACCGCGACACGGTCAGGCGCGGGCGCTGCGGAGTGCCCGAGAGCATCTTGCGCACGTGTGCCTTCCTGCGGTCCCGTCTGGCGAGTTTCTTCTGCATGATCTTCATGGTTTGGTCGATCCTTTGTCCCAGAACGCGCGGGCGTACGGATTAGCCGGCCCCGGCGCCGGCGAAGGCCTTCCCGGCCTTGCGGCGGATGTGCTCGCCGGCGTAGCGGACCCCTTTGCCCTTGTAGGGCTCGGGGGGACGGCGGCGGCGGATGCGGGAGGCGATCTCCCCCACCGCCTGCTTGTCGGGGCCCTTGACCACGAACCGCGCGGGCTCGGTGTCACCGCGGGCCTGCGGGGTGGTGACCTCAATGCTCACGCCCGCGGGAATCTCAAACTCCGCCGGGTGCGACAGGCCGCAGTTCATGACGAACTTCTGGCCCTGCACCTGCACGCCGTAGCCCACGCCGTACAGCTCCATCGGCCGGGCGTACCCGGTG
Source organism: Phycisphaerae bacterium (assembly GCA_041687095.1). Lineage (GTDB taxonomy): Bacteria > Planctomycetota > Phycisphaerae > SM23-33 > SM23-33 > JAWLCQ01. The sequence continues at coordinate 9,220 of JAWLCQ010000114.1, forward strand.
GCGCAGCCTTCGATCATGTTGGCGACGAGCGAGCGCGTCAGCCCGTGCATCGCCCGCGACGTGCGGTCGTCCTTCGCCCGCTCGACGACGACGGTCTTCCCGTCGCCCTCGACCCGGACGCTGACTTCCGGACGGTGCGTCCAGGTCAGCTTGCCCACCGGCCCCTCGACGTTCACGGTCTGCCCGTGGATGGCGACCTTGACCGCGGAGGGCAGGGGGATCGGTTTCATTCCTACTCGCGACATCGTTGTTGCCCGTTTCTCTTGGGGTCCTAGCAGATGGTGCAGAGCACTTCGCCGCCAACGTTCTGTTCGCGGCACTGGCGGTCGGAGAGCACTCCGCGCGAAGTCGAGACGACGGAGATCCCCATCCCGTCCAGCGGGCGGGGGAGATCCTGCACGGGGCTGTACAGCCGGCGACCGGGGCGCGAGGCCCGCTGGATCTCGCGGATCACCTGCTCCCCGCGGGGGCCGTACTTGAGGTACACCCGCAGCATGTCCTGCTTGTCGTCCTCGATGCGGCGGACGTCCTCAATGTACCCTTCGGCCTTGAGGACCTGGCAGATGCCTTCGCAGATCTTGGACGCGCGGATCATCGTGGTCTGCTGCCGTGCGTTGACGGCGTTGCGGACGCGGGTGAGCATATCGGCAATGGGATCGGAAAGACTCATCGCACTCAGTTCCTTTGCACGCTGGGGCGGTTACCAACTGGCCTTGCGCATGCCCGGGATCTTGCCGTTATTGGCCAAGGACCGCAGGCAGATGCGGCAGACGTGGAATTTCCGGTACACCGAGCGGGCCCGCCCGCAAAGTTGACACCGCCGGACAATCCGCGAGGAGAACTTCGGCGTCCGGTTCGCCTTCGCTACGTGTGCCTTTGTCGTCATAGATTCGCTTCCGTTTCTCTCGTATCGCTTCGGGGCGGACTAGGACTTGCGGAACGGCAGGCCCAACTGCGTCAGCAGCTCCCGGGCCTCCTCGTCCGTCCGCGCCGTTGTCTGCAGGGCAATGTTCATCCCCTGCGTAAAGGTGATGCTCGCCGGGTCGATCTCCGGGAAGACGCTCTGCTCGACCAGGCCCATGTTGTAGTTGCCCCGCCCGTCGAACCCCGACGGGTTGAGCCCGCGGAAGTCCTTCACTCGCGGGATCGCCAGCGTCACCAGGCGGTCGAGGAACTCGTACATCCGGTCCCCGCGAAGCGTCACCTTCAGCCCGACGTTCATGCCCTCGCGGAGCTTGAAGTTGCTGATGGACTTCTTCGCCTTGGTGATGATCGGCCGCTGCCCGGCGATCTGGGCGAGCTGCTTCTGCGCCGCGTCGATGCGGGGCTGATCGCTGTTCGCGTTGCCCATGCCCATCGAGACGACGATCTTCTGGAGCCGCGGGACGGCCATCGGGTTGTCGTACCCGAACCGCTCCTTCAACGCGCCCGTGACCTCGCTCTGATACCGTTCCTGTAGTCTTGCTGCCATGTGGCTCTACCTGCCCTTGCTGTCCGCGGCGCCTTAGGCGCCGGCGGCCTTCTTCACCACGCCCAGCGAGGTCTTGGACTTCGCCGCGACCCGCTCCTTCGTCCCGTCCGGACGGACCTGGAACCGCACGCGGGTGGGCCGGTTCGTGCTGGGGTCCACGGGCAGGACGTTCGAGAGATGAATCGGCATCTCCTTCTGAATCCGCCCGCCCTGCGGGTACTGCCGCGACGGTCGCATGTGCCGGTACACCCGGTTCACGCCCTGGACCAGGACCTTGCTGTTCTTGGTGTCCACGCGGAGGACCTCGCCGGTCTTCCCGCGGTCCTCCCCGGCGAGGACCATTACCTTGTCGCCTTTACGCACGTTGCAGGCCATCGCTACACCACCTCCGACGCCAGCGAGACGATCTTCATGAAGTTCTTCTCGCGGAGTTCGCGGGCGACGGCCCCGAAGATTCGGGTGCCGCGCGGGTTCTGGTTGTCGTCGATGATGACGGCCGCGTTGCGGTCGAACCGCACGTAGCTCCCATCATTCCGTCGGATCGCGAACGCGGTGCGGACGACCACGCAGCGGACGACGTCGCCGGCCTTCACCTCGCCGCCGGGCATCGCCTTCTTCACGGAGCAGATGATGATGTCTCCGATCGAGGCGGTCCGGCGGGTCATGCGCTGCTGGCGGGTCGAACCGCCCAGGACGCGGATGCACCCGACGATCTTCGCCCCGGTGTTATCCGCCACATCCATTCTGGTTTCTGCTTGGATCACGGCTCACTCTCCCTGCGCTGAGGCGGCGGCAAGGGGGTTGTCGACGGAGCGAATGACCCGCACCAGCCGCCAGGCCTTTCGCTTGCTCACCGGGCGGCAGGGAGCGATCTCCACCACGTCGCCCACCTTCGCCGTGTTCTCCGGGTCGTCCACCGCCAGCCGCGTCCGTCGGCGAAGGTACTTGCCGTACTGCGCGTGCCGGACGAGGGTCTCGATGCCTACCCGGATGGTCTTGATCCCGCTGATGGCCTCGACGGTCCCGGTGCGCATCCGCAGGTGGGTCCGCTGTGCCGTCGTCTCGCTCGTGTCGTTGGTCTTCGTCTCGTCCATGTCCGCAGCTTCCGCTAGGCGTTACTTCCCCGCCGCCGCAGCGACGATTCGGGTCGGGAGCTGTCGCTCACGCATCACCGTAAGGATGCGGGCGATGTCCCGCCGCGTCTTCGTCAGCAGCGAGGGGTCTTCCAGTTTCTCGGTCACGCTCTGCGAGCGAATGTCGAACAGGCGCCGCTCCTGGCGCTGCAGTTCGGCCTTCAGCTCTTCGTCGCTCAGTTGTCGCAGTTCCGCTGGTTTCATCGATTCGTGCCTCACAGGCCCGTTCGCCGCTGCACCAGGCGGCAGCGAACCGGCATCTTGTGCGCCACCCGCTGCAGCGCCGCCTTCGCCAGCGTCTCGTCGACGCCGCCGATCTCAAACAGGACCCGCCCGGGCTTGATCGGGCAGACCCACTCCTCGGTCTCGCCCTTGCCCTTGCCCATTCGCGTTTCCAGCGGTTTGCCGCTGATGGGCTTGTCCGGGAAGATCCGCACGTAGACGCGCCCCTCGCGGTGGAGGTAGTGCGTCGCCGCCACGCGCCCCGCCTCGATCTGGCGGGCGGTGATCCAGTGCATTTCCATCGCCTGCAGCCCGAAGTCCCCGAAGGCCACCGTCGTGCCTCGGGTCTCGTTGCCCTTCATCTTGCCCCGCTGCTGCTTGCGGTGCAGGACTCGTTTTGGCATCATCGCCATGGGTTGCTACTCCCTGCGTGCGCGTGTCTGAGGGTTACTCCGGAGCGGACTCGGGGGCGGGCGTCTCCGCCCCGCCCGGGGCCTCGCCCCCGCCCGTCGGACGCCGCGTGCCCGTGAACCGCCGGGGCGGTCCGCCCGGGGTGCCCGGGGCGCTGGGGCCGCCGCGCCCGCCGCGACCGCCCGCTCCCCCGCCGCCGCCGCCGCCGCCCGGACCGCCGCCTTCGCGACGCTCCCGCCGCCGACGGGCCCGGGTGCTCGTGTCCATCCCGCCCTGCTCGGGCTCGGCGGGCTGCTGCCCGAACTTCCCGCGGTAGATCCATACCTTCACGCCGATCGCCCCGTACGTGGTGAACGCGGGGGTGAACCCGTAGTCCACGTCGGCCTCCAGCGTGTGCAGCGGGATCGACCCCAGGAGCTGCGTCTCGGTGCGGGACATCTCCGCCCCGCCCAGACGACCCGACACCTGGATCTTCACGCCGCGCGCCCCGGCCTGCATCGTCGACTCGCACCGCTGCTTCATGGTGCGGCGGAAGCTGGCCCGGCGCTTGAGCTGCTCGGCGATGGCCTCGGCGACCAGTTGGGCGTCCACATCGGGGTTCTTCACCTCGATGATGTTGATGTTCACCCGGCGGTCGGTGAGGTTCTCCAGCTCCCCGCGGAGCTTCTCGACCTCGGCGCCCTTGGGCCCGATCACCAGCCCCGGCCGGGCCGTCCGCAGGAACACCTTCACCTCCTGCGGGGTGCGCTCGACCTCGATGGAGCTGATGGCCGCGTAGGGAGGCTGCCGGTTCAGCTTGTTGTCCACGTACCGGCGGATGCGCTCGTCTTCGACGACGAACTCGCCGTAGCTCGCCTTGGGGGCGAACCAGCGGCTTTTCCACCCGAGCGTGACGCCCGTTCGAAACCCGATTGGATTGACCTTCTGGCCCATGCTCTGTACCCGCCGTCTCTACTGCTCTTGGTCGACCACCACATGGATGTGGCTGGTCCGTTTCAGAATCGGATGCGCCCGTCCGCGATCCTTCGGCTGGAACCGCTTGATCGTCGGGCCCTCATCCACACGCGCCTCGGCGACGACGAGATCCTCGACGCTCGCCTCGGCCTCGGCGGCGTTGGCCACCGCGCTGGACAGAACCTTCGAGATCATGCCCGCCGCCCGGTGGGGGGAGAACTTCAGGACGTTCAACGCGTCCTGCACGTTCCGCCCGCGGATGGTGTCGATCACCAGCCGCACCTTGCGGGCACTGATCCGGGCATATTGATGACTCGCACGCCACGGCATCGTTGGATCCTTTCTCCGTCGTCGCGGGGCCTTACTTGCGGCCGCCGCTGTGCCCGCGGAACAGTCGGGTCGGGGAGAACTCCCCCAGCTTGTGCCCGACCATCTCCTCCGTCACGAACACCCGGTTGAACACCTTCCCGTTGTGGACCAGGAACGTCCGGCCCACGAACTCCGGGACGATGGTGCACGCCCGAGCCCAGGTCTTGATCGGCTCGCTGGAGCCTCTCTGTTCCTGCTTCTGCACCTTGAGGTACAGCTTCTCGTTGACGAACGGGCCTTTCTTTGCGCTTCGCGTCATAGTGCGTCTTCCTGCCTTCGCTTACAGAACCAGTTGGCCCTGGCGAGTGTTCCGCCGCCGGCGGAGGATCAGCTTGTTGGAGGCCTTGCGCTTCTTGCGGGTCTTGCCGCCCTTGGCCAGCTTGCCGGTGGGGCTCACGGGGTGTCGCCCGCCGCTCCGCCGACCCTCACCACCACCCATCGGATGCGCCACGGGGTTCATGGCCGACCCGCGAACGTGCGGGCGACGCCCCATGTGACGCTTGCGCCCCGCCTTACCGATGCGGACGCTGGAATGCTCCACGTTCCCGACCTGCCCGATCGTCGCCCGGCAGTCGGCGTGAACGCTTCGCATCTCCCCGGAGGGGAGCACCAGGTTCACGTAGTCCCCTTCGCGGGCGGCGACGCGGGCGGCCATGCCGGCCGACCGCACCATCTTGCCGCCCCGTCCGGGGTGCATTTCAATGTTGTGGACCTCCAGGCCCGCCGGGACGCGGCGGAGGGGCATGCAGTGCCCGACGCGCGGCTCGGCCTCGGCGCCGGAGCGGATCTTCTGCCCGACCTTCAGGCCCACCGGGGCGAGGATGTACCGCTTCTCCCCATCGGTGTACTCCACCAGGGCGATGTTGCACGTCCGGTTGGGGTCGTACTCGATGGTCTTGACCTCGGCGGGCACGTCATCCTTCAGCCGCTTGAAGTCAATCAGGCGGTACTTCCGCTTGTTCCCCCCCCCGCGGTGCCGCGAGGTGATGAACCCCTGGTTGTTCCGCCCGCCGTGCTTCTTGAGCGGCTGGAGCAGGGACTTCTCCGGGGTGGTCGTCGTCACGTCGGTCCGGATGAGGACCGAACTGTTGCGGCGCCCGGCGCTGGTCGGTTTGTAGATTTTGATCGGCATTGTGCGTACCTCGCCGTTTTACGTCGGCTAGAACAGGTCGATCCGGTGCTCCGGGTGCAGGAGGACGACAGCCTTCTTCCAGTGGCTCGTCGTGCCCCACGTATACCCGTGCCGGCGGCGTTTGCCCTTGCGATTGGCCGTCCGGACGGACAGGACCTTCACGTTATAGATCTTCTCCACGGCCTGCTTGATCTGGGCCTTCTTGGCCCGGGGGGCGACCTCGAAGGCGTAGGCGTGGTAGGTTTCCGACTGGTGGGTGCCCTTCTCGGTCACCAGCGGGCGGACGATGATGCTGTAGATGTCCTCTCTCATGACTTCGTCTCCCGGTGCATCAGCTGCTGCATGGCCTCGCGGGTGACGATCATCTTCTGCCGCGTCACCACGTCGTAGGCGTTGAGTTCCTCGGTGATGCGGACGGTGAGGTCCTGGAGGTTGCGGGAGCTGAGGTAGATGTTCGCGTCGCGCTGCCCGAGGGCGAGCAGGCACGAGCGGTTGATCTGGAGGTTCTGGAGGATCTGGGCGATGGCCTTGGTCTTGGGGGCGTCCATCTGGAGCCCGTCGACGACCAGGAGGTCCTGCCCGAGCATCTTGGCGAGGAGGGCGGAGTCGAGGGCGCGGCGGCGCATCTTCTTGGGGAAGGCCTTGCGGAAGTCGCGGTTGCGCTTCGCGAAGGCCATCCCGCCGCCCTTCATCACGTTCGTGCGGAGATTGCCGCGCCGCGCGTTCCCCGTGCCCTTCTGGCGGTAGAGCTTGCGGGTCGAGCCTTCGACGTCGGCCCGGCCCCGGGTGAAGACCGTCCCCTGCCGCTTGTTGGCGTGGTAGGTGACG
>JAWLCQ010000115.1:0-15673 GCA_041687095.1 Phycisphaerae bacterium
CCCGACAGCCCACCGAGGCGCGCAATTCCCTCTGAATCACTCGCAACCCCGCCCGCGATGCCGATCGTCGCCAAGACCAATTCCTTCACAGGCTCAAAGCCTCGCCGGGTGCCGTGGTTTGCGGAGCGCAGCGGAGCAACCACGTTCCGTCAACGCCGCCGCGAGAGCCGACCAGAGACCTCTGCGGAAGCCATCATCCTTCCCGGGCCCGCAGCGCCTCGCGGACCCACTCGAACTGCTGGGCGGCGTCGGAGAGTTGCTTGGCGAACAGTTCCTCGGCGAAACGGAAAAACGCACGGTTCAGCGCCTCGCCTGTTGCGGGAGCGATGAGCCACTGGCGCAGCCGTTCCATCTCCGCCGGCCGCTCCTCCCACCATGGGCGCCCGAGCCGTTCGTCCCTCATCAGGTATCCGTAGTTCCTGCTCAGCGTTTCCGCCAGATGCTGCACCGCCGCGGCGTCCTCGCGTCCCCGCCATTCGTCCAGGAACCGCTCAATGCTGCCCTCGGCGAGCGCGATGGCACAGAGGCATGACTCGGGTTCCTGCTCGGAGGGGTAGTGCCCCAGGACGTGCCTCCACCACGCCGCGAGAAACGCGGAGACCGCGGCGCGTTCGCGCTCCGCCCAGTTCTGCCAGTGGGCGCCCACGAGCTTGCCGGTGAGGATCTCCACGTCGATGCCCCCGTCGTGCCAGAGCATCGTCTCGAAGATGCGCGGCAGGAAGTGCTTGAAGTCCACGACCTCCCCGACGGTCCCGATGGCGTGCCAGGCGTACTGGTACAATTCGCTCGCGCCCAGCGCGCGCAGCGGTTTGGCGCAAAAGTGTTCGATCTCCTTGCGGGGCATGCAGTGCTCGCATGTCGGCATGTCCGGCCGCGAGGGATAGCGCCCGAACGCTTCGTACAGACGCTCCACCGCCTCACACCTGCCGCTGCTGCCGTCCCGGATGTCGTTGTCTCTGGACACGCTCATGTCCCCGGCCATTCTACACGCGCACCCCCCACGCCGGGTGCCAATCAAGACAATCCCTTGTTCTCGTTAGCACTACAACGATGGTTCCTGCCCCGGCCGCGGGGGCTGCAAATATGGGCGCTGCGGCCTTCGGGCTGCGAACGTGGGCGCTTCCAGTAGCGGGTTCGTTCATTTTCGAGTTTCGAGTTTCGATTCTGGATTTGGGGCACTGCGGATGGATGGGCGGAGCAGGGCGGGTGGTGGATCTGCGCCGTCCCACGGGGCGGAACTGCGCCCCGTGGGCCTTGTCGCGCGCGGAGGCGTCCCTCGCGCTCCCCGACCTCGCGGTCCGGGAGAGGTCCGATGCACCCGCACTGGGGCGGGTTGGAGCGACAGAGGGCAGGCTATGGGCGACAGACGCTGTGCGTTTTGGATAACGCGCTTGCCGAATGCGGCAAAGCTGATATGATCCGCGCTTCGTGAGGGACGTCACGGCCGCCCCTGCAGCGGCCGTGACGGCCCTCACGATCCCCCTGTCCGGCGTCTGCCGCAATGCCGCGCCGCCGGGCCGCCGCATCGCACCGCTCGCAACCGGGACGCAGAGAAGGAGTAACGGATGGATCATGGCGCACCGACCGACTGGAGCAAGGATCGGGCCTCGTCGTTCAAGACCCGCGTAGGCATTTGGATGTTCCTGCTCTACGCGGTCCTGTACGTGAGTTTCGTGCTCATCAACACCTTTGAGCCCCAACTGATGGGGGACGATCTGGGCGGGGTGAACCTGGCCATCGTTTACGGGTTCGGGCTCATCCTCTTCGCCCTCATGCTGGCGTTCGTCTACAACGCCATCTGCTCGGCGGCGGAGGAGGAACTCAACGAGCCCGAGAGCACCTGGGACCTCGGGGAGCCCGAGGACGCGCAGGTGCCCGCCACCGTCGCCGCCGTCGCCGCCGCGAAAGAGGAGGCGAAGTAGATGTACGAAACCTCCTTCTGGGCCATCGCCATCTTCGTGGCCTTCGTCGCCTTCGTCCTGTACATCTCCTACTACTTCGCCCGCCGCACCCGCAGTGCCAAGGGCTACTTCGCGGCCGGGGGGAACATCCACTGGTCGGTGAACGGGGTTGCCTTCGCGGGCGATTACCTGTCGGCGGCGTCGTTTTTGGGCATTTGCGGCATGATCGCGATGTACGGGTACGACGGGTTCCTGTACTCGATCGGCTACTTGGCGGGGTGGATCGTCGCCCTGTTCGTCGTCGCCGAGCCCATGAAGCGCCTGGGCAAGTTCACCTTCACCGACGCCCTGGACTCGAAGTTCAACTCGCGGTCCATCCGCCTGACGGCGGCCATCAGCACGCTGGTGGTGTCGATCTTCTACCTCATCCCGCAGATGGTGGGGGCGGGGACGCTGGTCACCCCGCTGCTGGGCCTGCCGCACTGGATGGGCGTGGTGATCGTGGGGGCGGTGGTCATCATCATCGTCGCCACGGCCGGCATGGCCAGCACGACGTACGTGCAGTTCCTCAAGGGGGGGCTGCTGATCGTCTTCTCGATCGCCCTGGTGATCGTGACGCTCTCGCACGGGCTGCGTCTGCAGCCCAATCAGGCCAATGGCGAGCCCATGCGCGAACTGGCGACGCTGGCGGCGGCGGTGGGGGAGGACGGGCAGGTGAGCGTCAAGGACCCCAATGTGGCGGTCCTGGCGGCGCGGACGGCGGGCAAGAATACGTTCGTCAAGCTCCAGCGCGACGGGAAGGAGAGCTGGTGGCACCTGGCACAGGACGACGCCGGCCTGCCCGTCCTGACCGAGGCCCACTGGGTGACCTCCACGGGGCAGCCGGTGCAGGACAGCCGCGGGCAATCCGTGACGACGCTCTACGACGGGGTCCCGATCACCGACAGCCAACCGCTGCAGGCCGGGCACATCGGCAGGCTCGTCTTCCAGGGCCAGGCGCGGACGAAGGACATGGAGAACCTCGGGCTGCTGCAGTTCCTGTCGGCCATCAAGGAGAGCACGATCATCCGCTTCCTGAAGGCCGACGTGACGGACGGGGACGACAAGGTGTCCGTCTACTACCAGGAGGCCACCGCGGGGCGGGACATCATGCGGCCCGGGCTGAAGTTCAAGGTCGACTCCGCCCGCGGGGCGACGTTGACGGACAAGTTGAACTTCGCCTCGCTGATGCTGGCGTTGTTCTTCGGGACGGCCGCCCTGCCGCACATCCTCATCCGCTACTACACCGTGCCCACGCCCTCGGCGGCGCGGAAGAGCACCATCGTCGCCATCGCGGCGATCGGGCTGTTCTACATGCTCACGCTGTTCATGGGCCTGGGGGCGATGGTGAACGGGGTGGTGGACCTGACGGACAACAACATGTCGGCTCCGCTGCTGGCGAAGAGCTTCGGGATCACGCTGTTCGCGATCATCTCCGCCATCGCCTTCGCGACGGTGCTGGGGACGGTCAGCGGGCTCATCGTCGCCGCCAGCGGGGCGGTGGCGCACGACCTCATGGACCGCTTCTTCAACATGAAGCTCACCGACCGCGGGAAGGTGGGGGCGGGCAAGGCGGCGGCCATCGTCGTGGGCGTGCTGGCGATGGCGTTGGGGATCCTGTTCAAGGGCTTCAACGTGTCGTACCTGGTGGGGTGGGCGTTCGCGGTGGCGGCGTCGGCGAACCTGCCGGCCATCCTCATGCTGCTGTTCTGGAAGGGCACGACGAAGTACGGGATCGCCGCGTCGGTGGTGGTGGGGATGGTGTCGGCGGTGGGGCTGATCCTGCTGTCGCCCGACATGTACGTCAAGTACGGCTACGCGGCCGCGGACGCCCCGTTCGGGCTGAACAACCCGGGGATCGTCTCGATCCCGCTGAGCTTCCTGGCGCTGGTGGCGGTCTCGCTGTGGACCCGCAAGCACCGGCCCATCGAGGTGGCGGCGGCGGGGAAGTAGGCGCGGGCGAGTTCCTCGCCTCCTGACGGACCGATCGCAGGGCGGGCCATGGCGGCCCGCCCCGCGTTCGTTGGGGGCGGAAGACGGGGGAAAGCGGATTCCATTTGCCTGGGGCGTGCGGGGATTCTAGGTTTCGGGTGATGCCCCACAGCTTCGAGGCTACGGGGGCATTTACATATCGAACCCATGCCGAACCCGCACCTGCCGTGGTGCGGTCTCAGACGGTGGAGAGCGGACGGGCCCCGGGCCCGACGCGTGCGGACCGAAAGGCGCCGCCCTTGCGGGTGGAACGTGAGGGGTGGCGCGTGGCCGAAGGGCCGGTCCCAGGCGGGATTCGCCGCTCTCGGAATTGCCCCCACCGCTAATGAAGGCGGACTCTGGCGCGACCGATATATCGGGTGTTCGGCGAAAGCCGACGCGGTCGTATGAAGGGTCATTGGTGCGTGCCCGTGCGGGCGCGCCGCCTTCGGCGATACGCGGCCCCTTCCGAAGGAGGTGATGGAACCAAGGGAGGCAGCGAGCCGGCGGTGACGCCAGCGGGCATCCGGAGCGACGGAGGAACGCTCCACGTAGGGTTGCGGTGATTCGGCCAGGGAAGAGACAAACCATCGCGCCACAGAAGGCATGCGACCTACGCAATACAGGACGGAACCGATCCGCGGCAAGGAGGCCATGTGATTCGAACCCATACTCTGCCACTGCATAGACCATTGCTTGGAGGAATGTTTATGAAGCATACTCAGAAGGGCTTCACGCTTGTCGAGATCCTGATCGTCGTGATCATCCTGGGCATCCTGGCGGCGATCGTGATCCCGCAGTTCACCGAGGCGTCGAACGACGCGAGGACGTCGGCCCTGGTCAGCGACCTGCAGACCGTCCGCAGCCAGCTCGAGCTGTACAAGGTCCAGCACCTCGACACGTATCCGCCCGAGGCCTCCTTCGTCGCGTGCCTGACGGGCCGGACCAACACCGCCGGCGAGATCATGCCCGACGGCGGGGACAAGGCGGACTACCCCTACGGGCCCTACCTGCAGACGTTCCCGACGAACCCCTTCGTCAGCGGCGACGCGGCCGATGACGTGACCCTCGGGACGGGCACCCCCGGCGGCGGCGAGACGGGCTGGTACTTCAACACCGGCACCGGGCGGTTCTCGGCGAACGACGCCATCAACGCCAGCCGGTAACTGCACACATCGGGTGGGCGTCACCGCCCACCGCATGAGGTCTGACCGAGAGGCCGGGGCTGCCGACAAGGGCAGCCCCGGCCTGCGGTCCTAGCCGCGAAAGAGGCCCTGGCCCCCACCCCCGCCCGCCGCGCGAGGGCCCGGCCCATCAGGGTGAGAGACATGAACGTCCCCAAGGGACTGACGCTGATCGAACTGATGGTCGTGGTCATCATCCTCGGCATCCTGGCCGCCGCCGTGGTCCCCCAGTTCGGGGCCGCCACCTCCGACGCCCGCCAGGCCGTCCTCCGCGACCAGGTCCGGAACCTGCAGGGCCAGTGCCTCCTGTTCCGCGACCAGCACGGCGGGGTGGCCCCCGGGTATCCGGGGGGGGACGCGACGGCCGACGCGACCGAGGACGACGTCGTCGCCCATCTGACGATGGCGACCAACGAACGCTTTGAAACCTCCGACCCGGGCACGGAGGGGTACGGCCTGGGCCCGTACCTGCGACGCATCCCCGAGAACCCTCTGAACGGCAAGGCCTCCATCCAGGTGGTCGCCGGCGAGGGCGACCTGCCCGCCCCCGACGGGTCGCACGGGTGGCTGTACCAGCCGCGGACGTTGCGCTTCGCCTCCGACGCCGTTTCCACCGACGCCCCCTCCGCGCAGGCCGCCGGGAGCGGTTCGCCATGAGGAGGCGACGACCCCATGGGCTCACGTTGATGGAGTCGCTGCTGGCCGCGACGGTGCTGGCCGGGGCGACGACGTCGATGCTCTGGCCCTTCGTCGCCGGGGCGCAGGCGCAGCAGGAGGCCCAGCGGCAGGCGGTCGCGGCCTGCCTGGCGCAGGAGCTGATGGAGGAGATCCTCAGCAAGCCCTTCCACGACCCGCAGGGGCCCAGCGCCCCGGGGCCCGAGGAGGGCGAACGCACGCGGGCGCAGTTCGACAACGCCGACGACTACCACGGGTACGCGGAGGCGGCGGGGGAGGTGGCGGCCTTTGACGGGGAGGTCTCGGACGACCCGACGGCCGCCGATTTGGGGCGGAGCGTGACGGCGACCTACGTGTACGTGCCCGGGCAGGACACCTCGGGCGAAGCGTCCTTCCTGACCGTGACGGTCACGGTGGAGCGAGGCGGAGCGGCCGTGGTGCGGCTGACCCGCCTGGTGTACGACATGAACGGCAGCTAACTGGAGGTGCGCGATGCGGACGGGCGGGTTCACGCTGGCGGAACTGATCCTGGGACTGGCGACGACGGCGATGGTGGGGCTCTCGCTCGCCGGGGTGACGGCGGCCTTGTCGGACGCGTACGACGACGCCGACACGGACTACTCGCACCTGCAGACCGCCCGCGCCGCCATGGCCCGCTCCCAGTCGGAGTTCCGCAAGGCCCGCCTGGTGATGGGGCAGAGCGAGGGGGAACTGCTGCTCTGGTCGCATGACGACAACAACAACGGGCAGATCAACCTCGACGAGGTGCAACTGATCCGCTGGGACCCGCGGGAGGGCGTCATCCGCCGGCACCGCGTGGTCCTGCCCTCGAACCTCTCGGCGTTCATGAAGACCCTCTTCAACCTCGAGGTCTCCCTCGACGTCCTCGTCCGCCAGCCCGCCCTCGCCGCCGACGCCATCCTCGCCCACCAGTGGCAGGAGGAAACCGTCATCGCCGAGGGCGTCACCGGATTCGAGATCGTCCCGTACCCCGCCCCGCCCGAGACCCGCCTGGTGAAGATCCAGGTCCACACCGGGGCCGGGGAGGCCGCCGTGGCCCTCCGCAGCGTCATCCGCCTGCGGGGCGACTGCACGTCCTGGGTGCGGTTCGAGGACGGGGAGTGGGACCTCGACCGCGCCGCCGCCGAGGCCGACGGCGGAGAGGTCGACAACGGCAACGGCAACGCGGGCGGGAACGGGAATGGGAACGGCAACGGCGGGGGGAACGGCAACGGCAACGGGAATGGCAACGCCGGCGGCAACGGGAACGGCAACGCGGGCGGGAACGGGAATGGGAACGGCAACGGGGGAGGGCGGTTCCAATGAGCCCTCCGCCCCGACAGGCCGGGTTCGCCCTGGTGATGGTGCTGCTCGTCGTGGCGGGGGCGACGATCCTGGGCGTCACGTACCTCTCCACCACCTCGCTGCGTTTGGCGAGCGGGGCGAACCTGGTGGCGTCGGCGAGGGCGAGGTACCTGGCGGAGTCGGGCCTGCAGCACGCCCTCTACGCCCTGCGGAACGACCCGGGCCCGCTGATGGCCGGGCAGCACTTCGGGCCCTACCACGTGGACGGCACGGCGGATACCTACACCTTCCACGCCGCCGCCGACCGCTGGCAGCCGAGCCTCTACACCCTCCATGCCACCGGGACCAGCGGGGGCATCTCGTTGAACGCCTCGGTCACCGTCGCCTGCGAGAACCGCTTCGCCGAGCTGACCCTCGCGCAGGGGCCGGTGGCGTACTGGCGGTGCGCGGAGACCTGGGGCTGGTGGGCCCTCGACCAGACGGGCGCGCACAGCGGAACCTACCGCAACGGGGTCCGCGTGAACCGCACGGGGGCGCTGCTGGGCACGGCGGACACGGCCATCGAGTGCGACGGGGTCAACGACTACGTCGATACCGGCAGGTGGAGCGTATCGGGGACGGGCCTGACGCTCTTCGCGTGGGTCCGCTGCGAGTCGGGCATCGCCGACGAGGCCGCCATCCTCTCCAAGGCCGCCGGGCCCGATGAGGACGATCAGTACTGGATGCTGGGGACGCACCGCAAGGGGGGCGAGGTGCGGCTGCGCCTGCGCCTGCGGACACAGGGGAAGGACCGCAAGCTGGACGCCTCGACGGGGGCGGTGAAGCCCTGGGAGTGGGCGTTCGTGGCGGGGGTGTATGACGGAAGCAAGATGCGGCTGTACCTCAACGGGGTGGAGGTCGATACGAAGAATGAGCACCGTCCGTTGGACGTGCACGCCGGGGCGGAGGTCTGGCTGGGCGGGGTGCCCGGGGACCCGCGGGCGCTGCCGTGGGCGGGGCGGCTGGACGAGGTGGCGGTGTTCGACCGGGCGCTGGGGGCGGACGTGATTGCCGAACTGTACCGCGCCCGCCTGCCGCAGGTGCGCGTGATCCGATGGAACGACTGAGCACGGGAAGGATGAACCATGAAGCAACCGATGAAGGATCCCCGAGTGCGCGTGGACGCTTACACGCGCGTGGTGTTGACGACGATCGCGGCGCTGCTGACGCTGCACCTGGTGGCGCTGTGGGCGGTGCTGCCGCCGATGAGCCCGCAGGCGGAGGCGGCCGAGGAGTTCCTCAACTCCGCCGGGCAGCGGGCGGCGATGATCGAGGCGCAGCGGGCCACCAACGCCCGCCTGGACGAGCTGGTGGGCCTGCTGAAGACGGGGGAGGCGAAGGTGCGGCTGGTGGACGCGGAGGGCCAGCCCGTGCGGAACGGACCGGAGGTGCCCCATGCGCCGGCGGGACGATAGAGGCGGCTTCACGCTGGTGGAGTTGATGGTGGTGATCGTGATCATGGCGGTGATCGCCGCCATCGTGGTCCCGGCGGCGGTGGACGCGGCGTCGCTGGACGCGATGGGCCTGGCCCGCCGGCTGGCGGCGGACCTGGAGTACGCGCAGAACCTGGCCATTACCACCCAGCAGCGGGTGACGGTGACGTTCGACACGTCGGGGGAGACCTACGTGATCTCCAACCAAAGTGGGACGCTTACGCACCCGATAAACAAAGCGCCCTTCGTCGTGGACCCGCAGGCGGAGGGCACGCCGGC
Organism: Phycisphaerae bacterium; assembly: GCA_041687095.1. Taxonomy (GTDB): domain Bacteria; phylum Planctomycetota; class Phycisphaerae; order SM23-33; family SM23-33; genus JAWLCQ01. Next base: position 8,827 of record JAWLCQ010000115.1, read on the forward strand.
GTTTGACGTGGTGTCGGCGAGTTTTGGCGGTGCGGCGGCGGTGACGTTCGACGAGGTGGGTTCGCCCCTCGCGTCCGGCGCTGTGACCGTGCGGGTCGCCGCCCACGCCTACCGCGTGGAGGTGGCGCCGGCGACGGGACGGGTGACCGTGACCGCCGCGGGCTCCTAGAAAGGAACGTGGAGGGATGTTCGGACTGCCCGGTCGACATAAGTATTCCCCGATCGCCCTGGACGTGGGCGGCGACGGGGTGAAGATGCTGCAGATGAAGCGCGCGGGCAAGGGCGTCCGCGTCACCGCCTGCGGGCGATGGCGCTTCCCCGCCGGGGCCCCCGAGGACCCCCAGCAGCGGGACGCGATGGTCGTCGAGGCCGTCCGCGAACTGCTGCACAAGCAGGGGTTCCACGGACGGCGGGTGGCGACGGCGTTGGGGGGGGAGGAGCTGTTCGTCAAGAACGTCCGCCTGCCCCACCTTAAGGGCCCCGAGATGCTCGGGGCCGTTGCCGCCGAGGCCCGCGAGCGGTTCCACTTCGAGACCTCCCCCGACCGCGTCCACTACCTCAACGCCGGGCAGGTCCGCCAGGGCACGGAGCTGCGGGACGAGGTGATCCTGCTGGCGACGCCGGAGGAGACGATCACGCGGCACCTGGGGCGCCTGGAGGCCATGGGCCTGCGCCCCGAGTTCATCGACGCCGAGCCCGTCGCCCTCTTCCGCGCGTTCGACCGCTTCCTGAAGCGGACGAGCGACGAGGAGGCGGTCACCGTCCTGGTGGACCTGGGCCGCTCCAACACCCGCGTCGTCGTCGCCCGCGGGCGGGAGATCATCTTCCTGAAGACCATCGACGTCGGGGGCGAGGCCTTCAACCTCGCCGTCGCCGACCAGCTCTCGATCCCCGCCCCCGAGGCCGCCGACATGCGCCTGCGGATCATGCAGGACCTGCAGGCCTTCATGTGGAAGGCCGACGCGCAGGAGAACGAGCGGGAGCGCGGCGGGGTGGAGTGGACCATTCACGACGCCCTCCGCGCCCAGGTCGAGTCGCTGGCGAAGGAGATCAGCCTCTGCCTGCGGTACTGCGCGGTCACCTTCCGCGGGCTGCGCCCCAACCGCGTGACGCTGATCGGCGGGGAGGCGTACGACCCGGCCGTCCAGCGGATCCTGTCGGAGCAGCTCGGGATCGAGTGCGTCGTGGGACAGCCCTTGCGGGGCATCGACGTCTCCGACGCGGACCTGCACGTGGACCGCCGCGCCACCCTCGCCGAATGGGCCGTCTGCGCGGGGCTGGCCATGCACGAGGATCACTTCCCCCCGAAGAATTGAGGATGATGGGCATGCACGACATCGACTTTCTCCCGCATCGCATCCGCCAGCAGCGCGCCCGCCGGGCGTGGCTGCTCCGGCAGGGGTATCTGCTGGGGGCGGTGGCGGCGGCGCTGGTGGGCTGGACGGCCACGTCGGGGCATCGCGTGAGCGAGGCCCGCGGCGAGTTGGCGCTGCTGCAGCGGACGAACGGCAACATGGCGCGGCAGTTGGCGTTGAAGAGCGACCTGGAGCGCCAGCTCGCGGACCTGCTCATCAAGGAGCGGATCAGCAAGCACCTCGGGTCGCGGGTCAACGTCCTGGACCTGATGCACGAGATGGAGCGGCTGCTGCCCGCGAGCATGTTCCTCCGCTCGCTGGACGTGGACACCGTCGCGTACCTGCCGGAGGGCGGGGAGGCGCGGGGGCGCAACGGCACCCGCCGCCCCGAGGCCGCCGGGGCGGGCGGGCGGGCGAAGTTCGGCACCCGCCTGCGCCTGGTCATCACGGGCCTGGGCCCCGACGACGTCGCCGTGGCCAACTTCATCGGCCAACTGTCGGCGAGTCCGCTGTTCGAGGACGTCAACATGGGCTACACCCGCAACACGGTCCACGAGGGCCGCAGCGCCCGCGAGTTCCAGGCGTCGTGCTACGTGGCCCGCTGAGAGGAGCCTGCGCATGTACCGGTCCGGAAAAGACACCCTGCTGGTCCTGGGCGTTCTGAGCGCCATCGGGGCCGCCTTCGCCTTCACCGTCTACCTCCCGCACGCGCGGGAGATGAACGAGGTCCGCTCGCAGATCGCCTCGGAGCGCCTGCGGATGGAGAGCAACGCCGCCCAGGTCCAGTCCGTCCCCGCCATGCTCGCGCAGGTGGAGGCGCTCCGCGGGCGGTACAACGGGTTTGACCGCCAGCTCCCGCGGTCGCAGGAACTCTTCGAGTTCCTCAAGCAGATCGGGGAGGAACTGGCGCGGGCGAATCTGTCGTCGCAGTCCATCAAGCCCGAGGCCCCCGTCCGCGAGGAGCTGTTCCATGCCCTGCCCATCAAGATGGAGTTCCAGGGCCGCTACCCCGAGCTGTCGCGGTTCCTGGCGGAGATCGACAACATGGAGCGCCTCACCCGCGTGCAGCGCCTCCAGGTGCACACGCAGCCCCGGGGCGACGACCTGAACATCACCGTTCTGATGAACATCTACTTCACCGAGGGATGAGCGAGGAGCCCCCATGCCCGTACGGCAGATGCAACAACTGACCCTGACCCAGCGGCTGACCCTGGAGATCCGGCGGGACAAGAAGCGGGCGGCCATCCTGGGCATCCTGCTCGTGGTGGCCGTCGTCGTGGGCGTGCGGACGGCGGCGACGATGAGCGGGGGGGGCGCGGCGAAGGCCGCCGCCGCCCCGGCGGCGGCGCCCGGTGCGCGGGGCGTGGTCCCCACCTCGGTCCTGTCCGGGGGCCGCGCGGAGTCCCTCGCCCTGCGCGACTGGAAGCCCTCCCGCCTCACCGACGGGAGCATCCAGCGCGACCCGTTCGGGCGCGACCTGTCCTGCTACGCCAAGGTCCTCCCCGATCCGCCCGCCCAGCCCGACAAGCCCGCCGAGGCCCTGCCCGACCCGCGCCTGGCGCGGGAGGAGCTGGAGCGGGCCACGCTCGCCCAGGCGGCCGGTCTGTCCCTCCAGAGCACCATGGTCGGGCCCGACTCCTCCGCGATCCTCAACGGCAGCGTACTGCACGTGGGGCAGTGGGCCAGCGGGTTCCAGGTGGTCGACATCCAGTCGGGCTCGATCGTCCTGGAGCGCGGCGGCGTGCGGGTGCTGCTGGGCATCGACGCCGAGAACCGCGCCCCCGTCCTGCTCCGCCAACCCGCAGAAAATTGATCCCCTTACTGAATGCCTGCCCGTCCCGGCACGATACAGAAGTTGAGCACCCGTCTGCCGCTGCGGCAGAAAACTGGTAAGGAGATGTGCCATGTATCGCGCTGGTAGGTTCCTTCTCGGGGGACGAGGGCGGTGGGCGGCGGTGGCCCTGACGGTTCTCAGCGGGGCCGTCACCGCCTGGGGCCTGGGGTCCGGCGCCTTCCTCGGCCTCACCGGCGGCCTGCTGGCCGCCGATGGGGACGCGGCGGCCCTGCCCGGGGATCCCAACGTCCCCGCGGACCCCAACGCTCTCGCGGACCCCAACGCCCCCGTCGATCCCGCCGCCCCCGACGCCGATGCGGCGGTCCCGGCTGGGCCGGGCGCCCCCCTGGCGGCCGAGGCCCCCAAGCCCATCCAGGAAAGCCGCCCCGGCACCTTCAACGTCAACCTCATGGGCACGGACGTGCGGCTGGCGCTGCGGCTGCTGGGCACCCAGTCCCGCAAGAACATCATCGCCACCAAGGAAGTCGCCGGGACCGTGACGGCGGACCTGTACGAGGTCACCTTCAAGGAGGCCCTGGAGGCGATCCTGCACTCCAGCGGGTACGTCTACGTCGAGAAGGGCGACTTCCTGTACGTGATGACGCCCAAGCAGATGGAGGAGTCGCAGAAGGCCCTCCGCGAGCCCAAGGTCCGCGTGTACCGCCTCGCCTACGTCCGTCCCGCCGACGCCCGGGCCCTGGTGGCCCCGGCGCTGAGCGATGATGGGTCGGTCGAGATGACGCCCGCGGCGGTCGTAGGCATCAGCACCAGCAAGATCGACACCGGCGGGGACTCGTACGGGGCCGACGGGGTGCTGATCGTCCGCGACTACGAGGAGAACCTCCGCCAGGTCGACGAGATCATCGCCCAGATCGACACGAGGCCCGAGCAGGTCCTCATCGAGGCCACCATCCTCCGTGCCACGCTCAACGAGGACACGGCGTTGGGGATCGACTTCAACACCCTCGCCGGGATCGACTTCCAGACGCTCAACAGCTCCAGCAACGGGCTCAAGGGCATCAACACCGGCACGATCGACGGGGCGTCCCTGCCCAACGCCCGGCCCGCCGCCGGCATCCAGACGAACCTCAACGCCGGCATCCAGAGCAACGGGGGGATCACCGTCGGGTTCATCGCCAACGAGGCCGCCTTCTTCATCCGCGCCCTCGACGAGGTCACCGACATCGCCATCCTCGCCAACCCCAAGCTGCTCGTGGTCAACAAGCAGCGCGGGGAGGTCATGGTCGGCAACCGCGACGGATACCTGACGACCACCGTCACCGAGACGACCGCCACCGAGACCGTCGAGTTCCTCGAGACGGGCACGAAGCTGGTCGTGCGCCCCTTCATCGGCAGGGACGGGTACGTCCGCATGGAGCTGCACCCCGCGGACTCCTCGGGCTCGGTCCGCCCGGTCGGGGCGAGCGTGCTGCCCAGCGAGAGCACCACGGAGGTGACGTCGAACGTCATCGTCCGCGACGGGCACACGATCGTCATCGGGGGGCTCTTCCGCGAGCGGACGGACAAGTCCCGCGGCCAGGTGCCGCTCCTGGGCGACCTGCCCTACGTGGGGGCGGCCTTCCGCCGCACCAGCGACGCCACCGTCCGCGAGGAGGTCATCATCCTCATCACCCCGCGGATCATCCGCTCCGCCCCCGACGAGGCCGTCTCCGCCCTGCTGAAGGACGACGTCGAGCGCTTCCGCCTGGGGATGCGCAAGGGCCTGCACTGGTGGTCCCGCGCCCGCATGGCCCAGTACCACCTCCGCAAGGCCAAGGAGAACCTCCGCGAGGGCGAGCGCGACGACGCGCTGTGGCACGTGGACAAGGCCCTGGCCCTCGAACCCCGCATGATCGACGCCATCCGCCTCAAGGAATGCATCACCGAGAAGGCCTACTGGGCCGACGATGCGCAGTACTCCTCCGCTCGCAACCTGATCGAGCGGATGATGATGAACGAGATGGGCCTGCCCCTTGAGACGGCCACCTACCCCAACAAGCCCCGCGACCCGCGCGACCTGGCCCCCGAGGTCCGCGAGGCCCTGGGCCTGGAGCCGCTCATCGAAGCCCCGCTGCCCTGCCCCCCGGACCGCCTCGTGCCCTCCGTTCGCCCCACCGTCCCGCCCATGCCCGTGGCACCCGCCCCCCCGCTCGTGGCGCCGGACGCGGCGCCGGTGAGCGAGCCCCCGGCCCCCCGGGAGCAGGACGAACCTAAAGTCGTGCCCGAAGAGGCCGATGAACTCTACGTGCCGCCCATCGAGCCCGCCCTGGCCCCGGTGAGCGAGCCCACAGAGGTGCAGCCATGACCGGCCCCCGTCACAACTCCGACCTCCGCACCGCCCGCGCGACCGTCGCGCGGGCGGTGGGGGGGGTGCTGCTGACCGCCATCCTCCTCGCCGGGTGCAACGCCCCCACCGTCGCCCAAGCCAAGCGCGACGCCAAGCAGCGCTGGACCGACGCCCGGGCGGCGGTGCTGTACGGCGTGGGCGTACAGCACCTCGAGGCCGGGCAGCTCGACTACGCCCGCAACAAGGCCATGGAGGCCCTCGCCCTCCAGGAGGACTACCTCGAGGCCCGCGTCCTGCTGGGCAAGGTCTACATCGAGCAGGGCTACTACGACCTCGCCCATCGCGAGCTGGAGACGGCCCTGACGTTGGTGCCCGAGTCGCGCGATGTGCTCTACCTCCTCGCCGTCGCCCAGGAGAAGGGCGGGCAACTGGAGGAGGCCCTGAAGACCTACCGCCGGACCCACGCCCTCGACCCCAGCCAGACCGCCCCCATCGTCGCCGCCGCCGAGGTCCTCGTCGAACTCGGCCGCGCCCGCGAGGCCCAGCTCTACCTCGATAGCTACCTCCCCCTCGCCGGGAGCGACCCGTCGATGTACGAACTGTCGGGCCGCCTCGCCATCATGCAGGGCGACCCGGTCCAGGGGGCGCGGCACTTCCAGCGGGCGGTGGACCTGGACCCCCAGAACGGGCGCTACATCGAGGCGCTCGGGCGGGCGCAGTTCCACGCCGGGCAGCACGAGGCGGCGTTGGACACGTTGCGGGAGCTGCAGCGGCTCCGCGTGCCCGAGGGCGTCCCCGCGTGGGCGTACATCATGATGGGCGACTGCCAGATGGCCCTCCGCCGCCCCGCCGACGCCCGCGACGCCTACCAGCAGGCCCGCGACCTCGACCCCCAGCAGGCGGGCCCGTGGTCCAGCCTCGCCAAGGCCGCCGTCGCCATGGGCGACCTGCCCCGCGCGATCCTGTCGGCGAGGCGGGCGCTGGAACTCGACGCCGCCAGCACCGACGCGCTGCTCGTCCTCGGGTATGCCCTCGTCCGCGACGGGCAGGTCGACGAGGCCCTCGCCGTCCTCCAGGCCGCCACGCGGATCCACCCGGAGAGCGGAACGCTGCACTGCCTGCTCGGGCAGGCCCACGCCCTGCGGGGCGACCCGGACGCGGCGGCGAAGTGCTACTCCGCCGCCGTCCGCGCCGAACCGGCCAACGCGGTCGCCCGAGAGTTGCTCGCAGCCGCCGCCCCCGCCCCGCGCGGAGTGAAGTGATCGGAGCGGTCCGCCCGCTCCTTGGGAGAGAGACACCGTGAGCATCAGCAGATACATGGCACTGGCGGTGGGGGCGACGGTCCTGCTCGGGACCGCCGCCCTCGCCGTT